>NZ_JACHVQ010000001.1:2151500-2458857 GCF_014190805.1 Flexivirga oryzae
CGGGTTCGGGCTGGACTCGGTGGTCGAGGTGTCCTCTGGGCTGATCATCTTGTGGCAGTTCCGCCACAAGATGCCCGAGTCCCGGGAAGCGCAGGCGCTGCGACTGATGGCCTTCGCGTTCTTCGCCCTGGCCGCCTACGTCACTGTCGACGCGGTCCGCACCCTTGCCGGGTCCGGCAGGCCGGATACCTCCATTGTCGGGGTGGTGCTGGCCGCGCTGTCGCTGGCGGTGATGCCTTTCCTGTCTTGGGCGCAACGAAGGACCGGGCGGGCGCTGGGTTCGGGCTCGGTAGTCGCGGACTCCAAGCAAACCTTGCTGTGCACGTACCTGTCGGCAGTGCTGCTGGCCGGGCTGCTACTGAACGCCGGGTTCGGCTGGTGGTGGGCCGACCCGGTCGTGGGATTGGTCATCGCCGCCGTCGCCGCCCGCGAGGGCGTACAGGCCTGGCGCGGTGAGTCCTGCGGCTGCTCCCCGGTGCCCGGGGCCAGCGACGAGGACGCCGACCCCGCGACGTGCGGGTGCTCGCCGGGCTGTACCGACGCCTGCTGCCAACCGCAGACCACTGTCACCAACGCGCCCGCCGGTGGTGGGACCGCGTGAGTACCTCACCCCCCGACAAGGGCATGTGTGCCGGCGCCACACCCGACAACAGCGCCGGGCACGCGGTCGCCTGCTCGGGCGCCGGTGATGATCACGGGGCTGGTGGTGGTCACACGCACGGGGTGGCCGCGAATGCCGACCGGCGGTACCTGCGTGGGGCGCTGATCCTGCTGGCCCTGTTCATGGTCGGCGAGGTGATCGTCGCGTTCGTGTCTGGGTCGCTGGCGCTGTTGTCCGATGCCGGGCACATGCTGTCCGACGTCGGTGCCATCGCCGCCGCGCTGTGGGCGATGCGACTGGCCGCCCGCCCCGCGAAGGGGGCGTGGACGTTCGGGTGGAAACGCGCCGAGATTCTGTCCGCGGCCGGCAACGGGATCACCTTGCTGGTGGTCTCCGGTGTGGTCGGCGTCGAGGCGATCCGACGCCTGATCAACCCGCCCACTGTCGAGGGTGGACCGGTCCTGGTCGTCGCCCTGGTCGGTGTCGCGGTCAACATCGGCGCCGCGTGGTTGCTGGCCCGGGCGAACCGGACCAGCCTGAACGTCGAGGGCGCCTACCAGCACATCCTGACCGACCTGTACGGGTTCATCGGCACCGTGATCGCCGGGATCGTCATCCTGGTCACCGGATGGACCGCGCCGACGCCGTCGCGTCCCTGATCGTGGTCGCGCTGATGTTGCACGCCACCTGGGGGCTGCTACGCGACTCCGGACGGGTGCTGCTGGAAGCAGCCCCCGAGGGGACCGACCTGAATGACATCCGCGCCCACCTGCTCGGGATCGAGCATGTCGTCGACGTGCATGACCTGCATGTCTGGACCGTGACCACCAACCTGCCCGCCCTGTCCGCGCATGTGGTCGTCGAGGACTCCTGTTTCACCGACGGGCACGCCCCGCAACTGCTGGACCAGGTGCAGGCGTGCCTGGGCGGGCACTTCGATGTCGAGCACTCCACGTTCCAACTCGAACCGGCCGCACATGTCACGCACGAGCCCGGAACCCACTGAGCAAACGACGGTTTGGAAGGAAGCATGACCATTGACGACCCTGCGGGTTCGCTCGATTTGGCGCGGAGTCCGCGAGCCGGGCGAGCGGGTGCCGCGGCGCGGTCTGGCGGTACTTCTGCTCGCGCATGGGTGCTGGCATTGGGGTGCGTCGCGTCAGCGGTTGTAGCAGTCTTGTTAGCGGGCGTCGTTGGTTACCGCGCGGGCGACGCGGTGCCGGGCAACGACAGCGCTGAGGCAGGCTTCGCCAGGGATATGCAGGTACACCACGCGCAGGCCGTCCAGATGGCCTTCATCATCCGGGACAAGAGCAAGAATCCAACGATCAAGACGATCGCCTTCGACATCATCAACACCCAGCAGCAACAGGCCGGCCAGATGTTCGGATGGCTCGAGCAATGGCGGTTACCTCAGGCGGCAACACAGCAACCGATGTCCTGGATGCCGACGACTCACGTCGGTCAGGCAACGACACATCGGGGTGCAAGTATGCCCGGGATGGCATCGCAGTCGCAGCTCACCCAGCTGCGATCCCTCATTGGCCCCGCCGCGGACCGGCGTTTCCTGACACTGATGATCGCCCACCACCGTGGCGGAGTCACGATGGCCGAAGCCATCCAGCCGCTCACCGGCAACGCCGCCGTCAACACTCTCGCGGCCGCGATCGAGACGTCGCAACGAGCCGAGATTGCTCAGATGACCCGGTTGCGCGCCACGCTGTGACGCTGGCCAGCTGGGCGGAGCTCCCGGCCGGCGCGCACAACGTCAAGTCAGTGCGCGAGCCATCACGTACCCGGCCGAATCCGAGGCGTCGGTCAGCTCGCTGGGGACCCGGTGCCGCCGGTGCAAGGTGCGCCGGGCTCGGGAGTCTGAGGACCCTGCTTGTATTTGGTGACGAACGCCTTCAGCCGCTTATCGGTCGCGTTCGGCAGTCGTAGCTGAACACCCCACGCGGACGCGACCACTGGTGCCGGCAAACCTGGGTACGGCGAAAGGGTCAGGTATGTCTGCCCACCGACGAGTTCCCGTAAGGCCTTGACTTGTGTGGCGGGCAGCGATGGTTGGTAGGTGATCCAAACGGCCCCGTGCTCCAGGTCGTGGACGGCGTTCTCGTTTCGCACGGGTGCGGTGTAGATGCCGCAGTTCAACCAGGTGGGGTCGTGGTCGCCTCCGACCGGGGGCGTCTGCGGGTACCGCACTGTGGTGGTGACGTGGCCGGGTCGGGACACCGGGTACGTCTTGACCGCCCCCAGAGATACCTGCGCGGGCCGGTTGGCAAGCACGGCCCACGACGCCCCGCCGCCCACGATGACCAGGATTGCGACGACGGCTCCGACCCATGTCATCGTGCGTCGGCGGGACCGCCGGCTCTGTTGTCGGCGGAGCTGGTCCAGGCGAAGCTGTCGGGCGCTCATGTCAGCGTTGGTTTTCCGTGGTGTCATTGCGTTGGGTCTCTCGTGTCGATCGTCAGTTGGTGCGGTAGGCGGTGGTTCGCTGCGCCGGCCGGTCGCTCTTGCGGGTTCCTGGCGCCTGCTTCGCCGTCAGCCATCGGTGGGTGGCGCCGACTTGTCAGCTTCTGACCATGTCTTCCCTTGATCGCGACTGGCATAGATCACCGCACGCTGGTCCCGCAGAACCCCAGCCAGCAGCGTGCTGCGGGAGCCGAAGGTGACGGCAGAGGTTCCAGCTGGAACGCTGAACGGCTGCCAGGTGGCTCCGTCGTTACTGCTGGTGGCAGCACCTGTCATACCAATGACGACCAGCTGGCGGTGGTCGGCAGGGTTCCACGCGACGGCCATCGCGCCAACCGGGCCGCCGGTCGGACGCCAGGTGCGGCCGCCGTCAACGGTGCGCATCAGCCCGGTTGCCATGTCGGGTGCGAAGGCGTGGGAGGGGTTCTTCGGGTCCACCAAGATGGTGCCCATGAAGCTTTGCCCTTGGCGTGCATTGCGCAGCTCCCAGGTGTGGCCGCCGTCTGCGGAGGCGAACAGACCGGCTTGCGGGGATCCCAAATAGATCACTGTTCCCTCCCCGCCGAGGGAGTGCACGTCAGAGACTGGCGCCGCGACCTTGGTGAATGTGGTTCCTTCATCCACCGAACGGAACAGACCCGGGTGACCACCGACGAGCAGGCTGCTCCCTGAGGCGGCCCAGCCCATCGCATCAGCGCCGGCCAACGATGCTATCGGTCGCAGGTGCTGGCCACCGTCGGTGGAGGTGACCACGGCGTCATGACCTCCTACATACAGCTTGCCGGCGTCGAAAAAGACCGTGTGCAGGTCTCCGCCGATCTGTGCGCCCGCGCCCGTCTGGCTGTCAGCCGCCGACCGAGACTTCGGCGCTGCGAACGTCAGGGCTGCTACCCCGGTGACAATCACGAGTACTACGCCGATCGCCAGCCACATCCAGTTGCGGGTCCGGCCGCCGGTCGTGGCCGCGAAGGTCGTCGGGATGTTTCGCTTGAGATGAGGCACGCGCACACTCTACTAGGCTAATTAGGAAGTGCTTGGCGGGTCGGCGCTCCTGCCTAAGTCGCTTAGGATGTGCGCCAGAAGTCATACGACTGGAGAAGGAGTCCTGCAGATGCCGCGCTTTGGCGACCTGGAGGCCGCGATCATGGACCAAGTGTGGGCGCTCGGCGACCCGGTCCGAGTCCGGGATGTGCTGGAGGAACTCCAGCGCAGCCCGGTGCCGGCATACACGACGGTGCAGACGGTGATGGACATCCTCTTTCGCAAGGGATGGCTGACCCGACGCAAGCGCGGGCGGGTCAACCTGTACGCCGCCGCGGCCAGCAGGGAGGACTATGTCGCACAGCTAATGGGTGAGGCCCTCGCCGAGGCCAAGGACCGCTCGGCCGTACTGGTGCGGCTGGTGGGGGAAATGGACCCCGTCGAGTCTGCCGAACTTCGCACGCTGCTCGAGGCCGCCCGCTCCGACCGCTCAGATCCTGATTCCGAGGGGGCACAGTGACCACGGCGGTAGTTCTGTTGAGTTATGCCGCCATGGCCGCAATGGTCGGCCCTTGGATGCTCTTGACCGGCTGCTGGAGCGACCGGGCGCCGCGACTGGCAATTGTTGCGTGGCAATGCCTGACCGTGTCCGTCGTGGCAGCGGTTGCCCTGGCCGGCGTCGCCCTGCTGATCCCCACCGCCAGTGTCAGCGGAGGCCTCGCAGAATTACTGCGCGCATGCGCGATGGCGTTGAGCGCCCAGTACTCGTCGCCCGGCGGAGCGGCAGCCGCCGCCACAGGGGCAATCCTGATGACAACCGTCCTGGGACGGCTGGCCTGGTGCCTCACCGTCGTGTTGGCGGACGCGCGCCGCCGCAGGTCCCGTCATCGAACCGCCCTGGACCTGGTCGGCACGACGGTTCCTGGTCTGGATGCCGTGGTGCTGAGCGCCGACCAGCCAGCGGTGTACTGCCTGCCCGGGCGCCATCGGCGGATCGTCGTCACTTCGGGCGCATTGCGGCTCCTGACCGAGGAGCAACTCACGCTGGTTCTTCGCCATGAGCAAGCCCACGCCCGGCAGCGGCACGATCTGGTTCTCGCGTGGTCACAGACGACCGCAAAGGCGTTCCCTCGGGTGCCACTGTTCGCGACTGCCCGTGCCGAGAGCGCGCGGTTGGTTGAACTACTAGCCGACGACGTGGCCATCGGCCACGACGGGAACCGTCTCGCCCTCGCTGACGCCCTCTTGACACTGAGCAGCGCGTCCGCGCCAGTTGCGGCTTTGGCTGCGGGCGGCTCGACCGCCGGGGCGAGGGTCCGTCGTCTCATCAACCCGCGCAGACCGCTAGGCCGCCTCGGCGCGGGTCTGGTCGCCTCGGCGGCCATCGGGATGCTGCTATTGCCGGTAGCGGTGGCAGTAGGTCCGGCAGCGTCGGCGACCCAGATGGATTACTGCCCAACTGGCACGCCCGCAGCTGCCGCCTCGATGCACAGCACGGCCGACTGACGGACTCGTGCCGCTGGCTGTGGGCGTCGTTCCCGATTACTACTAACCTCCTTAGGTGTTTCGTATATGGTGCTTGCGTAAACGACTCATGGAGAGGCTCAGCGATGAATTGGTTGTACGCCCTACCAGTCCTGGCATGTCCCGTTGGGATGGGGCTGATGATGTGGCTGATGATGCGCCCGGGGCGGTCCCAGAGCCCCAGTGCCGACCCAGTGTCAGGCACGGAGATCGAGCAGCTGCGCGCCGAGGTCAGCCGGTTGCGGCAATCCCAATTCGGCGACTACCCACCGCATGGCGATGGCGTCCTGCTGGACAAGCGCTAGAAGCCCTCCAACAACCTGGTCCGCAGCCCTAGCCGAGCGAAACACGTGGGTTACGCGTATGGCGCACCCGGCTTCCGCGCGCCCCGGTGCCCTCTTCGACGACAGCACACACACCCCAGACTGGAGCGATCTCGGATGCCCGACACCCCACCTGCCGCGCCGTCGATGCCTGCCCGGTGGCGACGGCACCGGCGGCTCGTGCGTCTTGGCCAGGCGCTGATGCTCCTCGGCCTCGTCATCGCGGCCGTGCACGCGGTGATGCATATGGCCGGCAACCCGTCCGGTTGGACCGACCTGACCGTCGGCTACCCCACCGCCGCTGTCGTTGCGTTCGCAGGGGCCATCCTTGCCGGCCGGGCGGAGCCGAAGGCGTGAACCGATGAGTGCGCCGTCCCTCAACCCGGCGGTGGGCATCGGCTACCGGCCTGTGCCGGGAGTTTTGGGGATCTCCCCGCACGGACTTCTCGCGGCGGTGGGCATCTTTGTCGGGTACTGGGCGCTGCGACGGCTGACGCGCCGGCACGACCTGCCATGGGATGTGCTCGAGCGGGCGATCCTGTGGGCGATACCCGCGGGAATCGTGGGAGCCCGTGCTGACTTCGTGCTGTCTCACCCTGGCCAGTTCGACTCCGTCGGCAGCGTGCTACAGATCTGGAACGGCGGCTTGGCCCTGTTCGGCGGGCTGATCGCCGCGATCACAGCGGCCCTCTTGGTGCTGCACCACCACCGCCTGCCACTACGTCTCGTGCTGGATCTTGCCGCCCCGGCAATCGCGCTGGCCATCGGCATCGGGCGCGTCGGCGACCTGCTGCTCACCGATCACCTGGGCAAACCAACCACCTCGGTGTTCGCGCTGGCATACCGGGTGCCGTTCGGCGCCGACCTGGCGCCCGGGTTCGGTCCCAGCCCCGCACGCCCCCCAGGCGATGGCGAATCCTGCGCCGACGTCGGACGGTTTTTCGCCGGGTGCAGCTATCACTTGACACCGGCGTACGACCTTGTCGGTGCCTTGATCCTGAGCGCATTCCTGTGGTGGCTGCTGGTGCGTCGCCAGCACCCGGAAGGCGCCGTGTTCGCGCTGTTCGTCATCGGGTACGCCACCCAACGGCTCATGATCGACGCCACCCGCGCCGTCGACGAACGGCCACTGTGGGGTATGACCGGCACGCAGCTGGTCGCGTTCGTCCTCGCGCTGGCCGGGGTGGCCTGCATCGGCTGGCTTTACACCCGGGAACGGTCGTTGCGCTGCGCACCCCGGCGCCTGACGTGAATCGGCCCGATGTGCTCCGGCGCCACATGCTGCTGGCCGTGCTGGGCCTTGCCGGAACAGGTGCGCTGGCCGGCTGCGGCGCCACCAACCCGGACTCGGTCGCCGCACAGGCGCAGAGCGGCGACCAGAAAGGGTACGTCGCTGGCGACGGAACCGTCGCCCAGATCGCACCGGGTGACCGGGGCAAGCCGCTCCGGCTGGCCGGGGCGACCATCGACGGGGGCAGGTGGTCGCTGGCCGGCCGCACCGGGGGCGTCGTGGTCAACGTGTGGGGCTCCTGGTGCCCGCCGTGCATCCAGGAGACGCCGGACTTGAAGAAGGCCTACACCCGTTTGCGGGCGGCACGACCGGGAGTCTCGTTCGTCGGCGTGGATAGTAAGGAATCGCCGGCGTCGGCGCAGTCCTTCGTCGTGAAGAACCGCATCCCCTACCCGTCGCTTGCCTACGAAGGCGGCAAGTCGCTGCTGGCATTGCACGGGATGGCCCCGGCGACCCCGACCACCCTGGTCCTGGACCAGCAAGGGCGGATCGCGGCCCGGGTGCTTGGCCCGGTTGACGCGACGACCTTGGTCGGGCTCGTGCAGGACGTCATCCCCAGCACACCGGCCGTAGGTACCCGGTGATCCAGCAACTGGCAGCGGGACCATTCGTGCTGGCGCTGGCGGTGGCGGTGCTGGCCGGGCTGGTCTCGTTCGCCTCCCCGTGCGTGTTGCCGTTGGTACCCGGGTTCCTCGGCTACATCACCGGCCTGTCTGACGTGGCGCTGGAACACCGCCGCCGGTCGCCGATGCTCCTCGGCGCGGTGTTGTTCGTGGCGGGGTTCTCCGCGGTGTACCTGTTGACCGCTGTGGCGATCTCCGCCCTGAGTCTGCGACTGCAGGCCCACCAACCACTGCTGCTGCGGATCGGCGGCGCACTGGTCCTGGTGATGGCCGTGCTGTTCCTGGGGGTCGGTAACCGGTTTGCCCGGGCACCGTCCTGGCGGCCCGCCGCAGGACTGGCCGGGGCACCACTGCTGGGGGCGGTCTTCGGGCTCGGATGGAGTCCGTGCCAGGGCCCGGCGCTGGCCGCGATCCTCGCGATGGCCGCGCCGTTGTCGGCGCAGGCCCACACGGTGAGCCGCGGCGCAGCGCTTGCCGCCGCCTACTGCGCCGGTCTCGGGGTGCCCTTCATCGTGATGGCGGGCGCCTACCAGCGTGCCGGACGCGTGAGCGGGTGGCTGGGCCGACACCATCGGCCGATCCAGGTCACCGGCGGCCTGGCCCTGGCCCTGGTCGGGACCCTGATGGTGACCGGCGTCTGGGAAGTCGCGATCACCTGGCTCCAGTCCCGGCTGGTGTCCCAATTCCAGACGGTGCTGTAGATCATGGCCACCGCACCCACCCGCGCAAAATCTCGCGCCCGTGACGTACGCCGGCCCCGACTCGGACCACTTGGGTGGGCCCGGTGGGTATGGCGCAACCTCACCAGCATGCGCACCGCGCTGTTCCTCCTGCTGCTCCTGGCCGTCGCAGCGGTCCCCGGGTCGGTGTTTCCGCAGCGCAACATCGACGCCGGGAAAGTCACCCGGTACCTCGCAGCGCACCGAGGCAGCGGGCCATGGCTGGATCGGCTCGGCTTCTTCGACGTGTACGCCTCCCCGTGGTTCTCCGCGATCTACCTGCTGCTGTTCATCTCGTTGATCGGCTGCATCCTGCCCCGCACCCGGGTCCACCTGCGCGCGCTGGCCTCCCGACCCCCGAAGCCACCGCGCCGACTGGACCGCCTTCCCGCACACACCCAAATCGTCACCGCCGTGTCAGCAGAGCAGGCGTTGGGGGCGGCCCGGCAAGCGTTGCGCGGCCGGCCCGGCCGGCTGGGCCGGCTCGGGAAGGGCCGCGGCAGGTTCCGCGTTCACGGCCACGACCCCGCGACCTTGTCCGCCGAGAGCGGCTACCTGCGCGAGACCGGCAACCTGGCGTTCCACGTCGGCCTGTGCTTGGTCATCGTCGGCGTGGCGATCGGTCACCTGTGGAGCTGGCGCGCCGACGTCATCGTTCCCGAAGGCAGCGGATTCTCCACCGCACTGGGCTCGCTGGACACGTTCAGCGCCGGACCCCTGGTCGATCCGGCCGACCTGCCCTCGTTCAACCTGACAGTCACCAAGATGAACGTCACCTTCGAAGACAAGGTCGGCGGCAGCCAATTCGGCAAGCCGCGCACGTTTCTGGCCGACACCACCGTGGACACCGGCACCGGCCGACCACACCCGGCGCAGATCGCGGTCAACAGCCCGTTGCGGATCGGCGACGCGCAAGTGTTCCTGTTGGGCAACGGGTACGCACCGGTCCTGACCGTCCGCGACGCCAAGGGCGCGGTCGTCTATCAGGAGGCCACCCCGTTCCTGCCGCAGGACGGTAATTACCTGTCCACCGGCGTCGTCAAAGTCACCACCGCCGCACCCCAGCAGCTGGGGCTGGACGGGTTGTTCCTGCCCACCGCCGACCAGAACTTCACCCGAGGACCCACCTCTTTGTTCCCCGGGCTACGCAATCCGGTCCTGGTGGCGTCGGTGTGGACCGGGAACCTGTTCCCCGGCAACGCACCCCAGTCCGTGTACACACTGAACACCAGCCAGATGAAACGGCTGAGCAAGCCCAGCGGGGCGCCTCTGCTGATCCACCTGGCACCCGGTCAAACCGTCCAACTACCCGACGGCCGTGGCTCGATCAGCTTCGACCGGACCGTTCGCTGGGCCGGCCTGTCGGTGCGGCACACCCCCGGCAAAACCCTCACGCTGCTGGCTGCACTGGCCGCGGCCGCTGGACTGATCACCTCCCTGCTGGTCAAGCGGCGCCGCGTCTTCATCCGCGTCAGCACGCCCGACCCGAGCGCGGGGGACCAGCCGGGGTCTGTCGTGCTGACCATCGGGGCATTGGCCAAGGGCACCGACCCCACCCTCACCGCCGTGGTGCAACAGCTCGCCGACCACATCGCACGCCTGACCGACCAGGCGCCCACCGACAGGAGACAGGAATGATCCATCCCGCCCTTGCCCCGTACGCCAACCTGGCCGTCTACACCGCCATGGGCCTGTTCACCGTCACTCTGGTCTGCTTCGCCCTCTACCTGGCCGCCCGCACCCGACCCCTATCCGCGGCCCCAACCGCGGCCGCAGACACCCGCACGCCCGTCGCGGCAGGCCGTCACCCAGCCACCGACCGACTCGCCGTTGCGACCGGCGACAGCCCACCGGTCACCGGAGGAGACGACGCACCCAGCGATTCCAGACGCGCCCGGCAGATCGCAGCCGTCGCGCTCAACCTCACCTACCTGGGCGCCGCCTGCCTGCTGGCCGCGGTCGTGCTGCGCGGCATCACCGTGATGCGACCTCCCAACGGCAACATGTACGAGTTCACCATCGCAGCCAGCGCGGCCGCCGCCACCGTCTACGCTGCCCTGGCCAGAAGCCGCCACTGGGAATGGCTCGGGGCATTCGTCACCGGATTGATCCTGGCCGCCCTGATGGCCGCCGTGCTGCTGTTCTACACCGGCGCCGCCCAACTCTTGCCCGCGCTGCAAAGCTACTGGCTCGGCATCCACGTCACCATCGCCATCTGCGCCGTCGGGTTCTTCACCATCGCGTTCCCACTCAGCCTGCTACAACTGGCCCAGCGCCGCCGCAACACCCGCCCCACCATGGCCGGGCACCGGCTGCTCGCAGTCGTTCCGGACGCTGAGACCCTGGAGCGCGCCGCCTACGGCATGAACATCGTCGGCTTCATCCTGTGGACCTTCACCCTCATCACCGGAGCCATCTGGGCGCAGGAAGCCTGGGGCGCCTACTGGCAGTGGGACCCCAAAGAAGTCTGGACCTTCATCGTCTGGATCGTGTTCGCCGCACACCTGCACGGCCGCGCCACTGCTGGCTGGCAATCCAAGCGCGCCACCTACATCGCTCTGGCTGGATACGTGGCCGTGGTGGCCAACTTCACCCTGGTGAATCTGTCGTCCACCTTCGCCGGTATGCACAACTACTCCGGTATGTAACGAAAGGGCTCTATGACCCACCGAGCACACCTGGCCACGAAACTGGTGCGGCTGTCATATGCCGCACCCTGGCGGATCAGTGCCGCTGCATGAGTAGATCTGCGCGTCCCTGCTGCCGGAGTTCCAGGACAACCATCGCGGCGATTGCGATGGCGTACGCGATACGTCGACGTCTTGGGGTCCAGGCGAAACGAACTCCGATCCAGCGGTGCGTCGCCAGACCGACGAGGAGCCGCACCAGAGCCAATGCCGCCGCTACGGTGGCCAGGACCCCTAGCGGGTTATACCGCCACGCCGCCTGGAGATTGCCTTGAGCTGTCAGTCGCGCTGCCCTGGTCCCGCCGCACAGCGGATCCATAATGCCCGCGTAGTGGAACGGGCTGTGAATGTCGACCGGCGGCAGGCCGAAGATGGCCATCGTCACTGCGACGACCAGGCCAGCGATGCCCGTGATGCTCAGCACCAGCATCTGGTCGGACCGGTCGATCCTGATCGAGACGGGCACCCCCTCAGGAGCAACAGATTTGAGCACCACGCCTCCCAACGCACAAGCGTCCACGGACGAGCCCGGCTTGTCCGACTCGGTTTCTTCGTAGCCGATGCTACCGACCATCGCGATCACGTGTCCGGAGGCGTGTTAGCCCGTGGAACTGTCCCGATGTTCGTCCAAGAACGGCTGAGCCGACGCGGTCGCACACGCCGACTTCCGCGTCCGGTTGAGCGCCAAGGCGCTGCCGTGTGGCTAGTCAGTGCTCGGTACCCTTCCCCCGTGCGGTTACGCAGCCCACATCCATCAGCTGAGGTAGAAATCGTTGAGTAGCTACGCAGGGCGTCACCGCGCGCAATCCCCGGTGGGGCGTCACCGCGCTCAGGCACGCACCCTTCTCGGCCGCCACAAGGTCGCGCTACCGGTGGTCGCCGCGGCGACCGCATCCGCGGTCGCGGCCGGAGTCGCGGCCAGTGCGGCACCGCTCGGCCTGATTGGTCAGAGCGGGAGTCGCTCGGCCGCAGTCGCGAGCCAACGACAGACGGTCGATTCCGCACTAACGCGAGCGCCCATGTCGGCCGCTGATCGGCCCGCGTCGACGAAGGCCCCGATGACAGCGGCAGCACGAGACCGGGCCGCGTCCCGGGATCAGATTCGGACCACGCCCAGCAGCACGAACGTGCCGCGTCCTTCCACCGCCAAGTCAACGCGCGCTCCTGACACCGCAACCCAGCAGCACGCAGAACACCCCACGACAAGCAGCACCAGGCGCCGTCAGCCCGAATGGGTGTGCGCAATCGCCGGGTGTGGCGGAACATTCACCTCCGGGTTCGGCTCCCGGGTCTCACCCGGCGGTATCGGTTCGACATATCACCAAGGTGACGATTTCGCTGCACCCATCGGTACGCCGGTGCGAGCACTACACGACGGCGTGGTCTCTGCTGCCGGATGGAACGGCGGGGCCGGCCTGCGCGTCGCGATCGAGCTCGGCAACGGCACTAGTGCCATCTACGCACACTTGTCCCGGCAACTGGTCGCGCCCGGCGCCCGGGTATCCGCAGGCCAAGTCGTTGCCTACTCGGGCAACACTGGGAACTCCACCGGACCGCACCTTCATCTGGAGATCCACACCGGCGGCGCGGCCATCGATCCGTTGCCATGGCTGCGTACGCGCGGCATCTTCTAGCAAAGAGTCAACCCGCGCAACGGTCGCGCTGGCTGAGTAGGCGCGGGACGAACCGCGGTCGCCGGTGGACGCATCCGGCGTTGACCACAGACTTAGTCAGCGCTGCAGGGCCGTAACTCGGTGCGCGACAGCGGCACGAAAGTGCGGACACGTCCCGATGTCCTCGTGGTCGCATTCCAGAGCGCACTCGATCAGGGCGAGGCAGGCCTGGGCTGCCGCGATGCGGTTTCTCAGTTCAGCGCGATGCTCATGGAGGACGGCGGTCCGCTGCTGTGCCGATCCGGTAGTCATCGCTCGGATCTCCCCGAGCCCCAGCCCGGCCTCCTTGGCCAGCAAAATCGTGGCCACGCGATACACATCATCGGGCCGGTAGCGGCGGTGGCCAGCGGTGGACCGCTGTGGCGACAGGAGATCCTCGGACTCCCAATGACGTAGAACGTGCCTAGCGACACCGGACCGGGCCGCCAGCTCGCCTATGGTCCAAACGGCAGCCGTTGACTTCATGTCGACATTAAGAACGATCCTGGTCGTCATGTCAACGAGACCATCACCAACGGCCGCCGAGCGACACGAGACAACGTCGATGATCCGCATGCTCGACATTGCGGACGAGATGCCCGAAGCCATCCGCGTCCGACACTTCACCTACGAACTCCTGGCCCTCGATCACCGCACCCAAGTCATCGACGTGGGCTGCGGCACCGGCCTGGCGGCGGCCGAGATGTCCCGCACAGCTTCCCAAACCATTGCGCTCGACCCCGACCAATTGATGGTGCAGACCGCCTCATCGCGATGGCCGGAGTTGGACGTACGGCGAGGAGTTGCAGAGCACCTACCGTTATCCGAGGGCTCGGTGACGGCGTACCGCTCCGACAAGGTTTTCCACATGCTGGCCGACCCTGGACGAGCGGTGGCCGAGGCGCATCGCGTCCTTGCTCCTGGAGGCAGAATCGTATTGGTCGGTCAGGACTGGGACGGCATCATGATCGATGCGGCCGATGCCGGCCTGTCACGAGCGATCGTCCAGGCGCGAGCGGACTCCATTCCGAGCCCTCGCGCGGCCCGTCGATATCGAAGTCTGTTGCTTGATGGCGGTTTCGCTGAGGTGGCTGTCCAGGGCTTCCTCGGCGCATTGATCCACCCGTCAATGGTCAACATAGCCATCGGCTTCGCTCAAGCCGCCGCATCGACGGGAGCTGTAACGGCCAGCGAAGCGCAGAACTTCATTCGCGATCAACAGCAGCGAGCTGCGCAGGACCGGTTCTCGGTGGGCCTGCCTGTATGGGTCGCTGCGGCGACGCGATGAGGTGACCTCGGGCATCCCCGGTCATCTGCGATCACGTGGCCGCGTGTGCGTGAGGGACGAGATCAACGATGCAGCCGACGGGGCAGCGTGAAGGTGAAGCGCGCGCCGGCGCCGGGACCGTCGCTGTCGGCGGTGAGCGTTCCATGGTGGGCTCGGGCAATGACGCGGGAGATGGTGAGTCCGATGCCGCTGCCGGTGCTGTCACGGTCTCGCGCGAGTCTCCCGCGGTAGAAGCGTTCGAAGATGTGCGGCAACTGGTCAGCGGGGATGCCGTCGCCGGTGTCGATCACGGCAATTCGTATTGACCCAGTGTCGATGGTGGTCTGGACGGTCACGCCGCCACCGGGTGGAGTATGGCGCAACGCGTTGATCAGCACATTTGTCAGTGCCTGGGCGAACCGCTGGAAGTCGACGAGAACCTCGGCGTCAGC
This sequence comes from Flexivirga oryzae, assembly GCF_014190805.1. NCBI lineage: Bacteria > Bacillati > Actinomycetota > Actinomycetes > Micrococcales > Dermacoccaceae > Flexivirga > Flexivirga oryzae. Next base: position 2,166,096 of record NZ_JACHVQ010000001.1, read on the forward strand.
ACGGTCACTGATGGCGCTGCGCAGCTGGACACCCTTGCCGACGTACCGAGGGCGCAGGCTTTCGACTGCCGCCTGGACGACCAGCTGAACGGGCGTGCGTTCGAGGTCCAGTCCGAGTTCGCCTTCTTCGGCACGTGATACGTCGTTCAGATCCTCGGCGAGTCGGTGCAGCCGGGTGATCTGGTCCCGGAAGACCCGTGCCGGCTCCGGGCCCCACCCGGTGACGCCGTCGTCGAGACCGTCGAGGTATGCCTCCAGCGTCGCGATCGGGGTGCGCAGCTCGTGGGCGAGATCGGCCAGGAGTCGGTGCCTGGTCGACTCTGTGTGTTGCAGGCGCTCGGCGACCTGATTGAACGTCCCTGTCAGGGATGCCAGCTCCGGACCCGCGGCCGCCGGCGTCGCTCGGGCGCTGTAGTCCCCATAGGAAATGCGTTCGGCGACAGCCGCCAGTTGCACCACCGGGCGAGTCAGCCGGCGGGACAGATACCAAGTGACGGCGATAGCGGCGATCAGCGCGATGAGGACGGCCATGCCGAGCGCAATCGTGTTGGCACTGGTGTAAGCGCGCTCGATGTGCCTCAACTCGGGGGTGTTCGGCCTCTCCCCCGCCATCAGCAGATGATGATGGAACAACGGGGGCCCCACGATCGCGGCGACCCCGGCGGCCGTGATCGCGCCGCAGGTGACGACCAGCCCCTGTGCGAGCAGGAGCCGAGTCGCGATGCCCGGACCACTACCGCGCGTAGCTGGCCACTTCATCGCGTGACCATCCGATAACCGACACCGCGCACAGTGTCGATATACCGGGGCTCGACGGGATCGTCACCCAGCTTGTTGCGCAGATGCGCGATGTGGACATCGACCACATGCTCGTCGCCAACCCAGGCCGGGTCCCACACCTCATCAATGATTTGGCGACGCGCGAATGCCAGCGCAGGTGAGGCGGTCAGCAGCGCCAGGATGTCGAACTCGGTGCGGGTCAGCACGACGGGTTCGCCGGACAGGGTGACACGCCGGCCGGCCGGGTCAACCTCCAGGGATCCAAAGACTCGCAGCTGCGCAACGGACGGGGCCTGGTGCCGGGGGCGCCGTAAGAGGGCTTGAACCCGTGCGACGAGTTCTCGGGGGCGAAACGGCTTGGTGAGGTAGTCATCGGCGCCGACGGACAAGCCGACGATCGTGTCGACTTCTTCGGCGCGGGCGGTGAGTATCAGGATGTAGCAGTCGGTGAAAGTTCTCAGCCGCCGACACACCTCGACGCCGTCCAGACCGGGCAAACCCAGGTCCAGGACGATGACATCCGGTTGTACGGCGTGGGCGGCGTCGATCGCATCCGGTCCGGTGTGCACCAACGGCGCGGCATACCCGGCGCGTTCCAGGTAGGAGCCCACCATGGTGGCCAAGTCCTTCTCATCCTCGACGACCAGGACCGTTCGGACAGCATCGACCATGCACCCATCATCGCCGCTGGCTCCGCAACCGCCGCCACCGGACGTCGGCTGCTGGCAGTTTCTTGATCGTTTCTTCAGAGTCCAACCGGTGTGATCGCAACATCGCGGGTACATCGTGGACGTCATGATGTGGTGGTGGCGCGACACCGGCGTGACCGGCTGGGCCTGGGCGTTGCTGCTGACCTGTGTGTTGGCGCTCTGGGCGTTGGTGGCCTACGCGGCGGCCTGCCTGATACAGGCCACGCCCAACGGCAAGATGGCGCCAACTCGATCGAGGCATGACGACTGCCGTTCCGGGCAGGATCCCGCCAACCGCCCGGAAACGGGACAGCCGACGACCACAACATCGACCACGGCGAGACCGCAGTGATGAAGATCGTTCGACGTGCCCCTTGACGCGTGCAGCATCTTGCGGGCGTGCGCCATACCGAGCCGGTTCCGCCAGCCAACCAATAGAAGTTCTTGAAGGAGAAATTCGTTGTTCCCTACCCGCCGTGCCCGTGTCCTGCTGTCCCTTGCTGCCGCCGCCAGTCTGACGGTGGTGGCTGGCTGCTCCTCGAACTCGTCCTCCCCCGCTGCCTCAGGGGGTCATCACGCCTCCAGTACCGCGATGGACGGTATGTCGATGGGCTCATCCTCCATGCCGACCAGCGCGTCCTCGATGGCGATGGACCACGGTGACGGCGGTCCCGTCCCGGCGGGGATGAAGCCGGCATCCGACCCCAAGTACCCAGTCGGCAGCAAAGTGATCCTGACCGCTGACCACATGGAAGGCATGGACGGTGCGCGCGCCACTGTCGTTGGTGCCTACTCCACGTTCACCTACGCGGTGAACTACACCCCGACCACCGGCGGGTCGATGGTCAAAGACCACGAGTGGGTGGTCCAGCAAGAACTCCAGGACGCCGGCAGCAAACGTCTCGCCAACGGTACGAAGGTGGTCCTCACCACCGACCACATGTCCGGGATGAAGGGCGCGCACGGCACCGTCGCCAGCTCAACCGATCAGACCGTCTACGTCGTGGACTACACCGCACGCGGCATGACGATGAAGAACCACAAGTGGGTGGTCGAGGATGAGATGAAGCCGGCCAAGTGACCCGAGGATCCCTCCAGCGTCACGAATTGCAGCCAGCAGGCGGGCTTCAAGCGGTGGCTCAACCTTGTCGCTGGAGCGCCACCCGCAGAAGGTCGGGCAGCCCCGCTACATATACCCCCCTGGGGTATATGTAGGCTCGAGTCATGAGCGCCATATCGAAATCACTGCAGTTGTCCAGACGTGGCCTGTTCGGTGTCAGCCTGGCGGCCGGTGTCAGCCTGTCGGCCGGCTGCACGTCGTCCGGGGCCGGGGATGCGGCAAGCGGTTCGGCCGGCTCGACGTCATCGGGCACGCGGGTCTCCCCCACCGCCGGTGCGGTTCAGCGGGCCGAGGATGCCCGGCCCGCAGGTGGCCGCACCGTGCGAGCATCGCTGACGTCGGCCCCGATGCGAGCGAGCATCGACGGGCAGCAGGTCGACACCTGGGGTTACGGTGCCCGGCTGCCCGGGCCGGTGCTGCGGTCCCGCGTCGGCGACACCCTTTCGGTCGCCCAGCGCAACCGGTTGGACCAAGCCACGACGACACACTTTCACGGGCTGGCGTTGCGCAACGACGCAGACGGCGTGCCCGGCCTGACCCAGCCGGCGATCAAGCCGGGCGGGTCATTCACGGCCACGTTCAAGACCGCGCATCCGGGCACCTACTGGTATCACTCGCATGTGGAACTGCAGCGAGACCGTGGCCTGTACGGCGCACTGATCATCGAGGACCCGCAGGAGCCGCTCGAGTACGACCACGAGTGGATCCTGGTCGTGGATGACTGGCTGGACGGCATCAAGGGACGCACCCCGGCCAAGCAGGCGGCGCAGCTGGCCAAGGGAATGGCCATGGACCACGACATGTCAGGAATGTCCGGGATGTCGATGCCCAGCATATCCGGGATGGGTGGCGGCGGTGGCGCGACCAGTCCTTTCCTCGGCGGCGACGCCGGGGACGTCACCTACCCGGTGCATCTGATCAACGGGCGCGATCCGATGCGCCCGGACACGTTGAAGGCCAAGCCCGGACAGCGCATTCGGTTGCGGGTGATCAACGCCGCTGGCGACACCGCCTACCGGGTTGGCCTGCCCGGGGTGCCGATGACGCTGACGCACACCGACGGTTTCCCGGTCAAGCATCAGCGCGTGGACGCGATCGTGCTGGGGATGGGCGAACGGGTCGACGCGCTGATCACAGTGCCCGACCATCCGGTGCCATTCGTGGCGCTTGCCGAGGGCAAAGCCGGCCGCACCTTCGCGGTACTCGCGGGCGGGGGCGGTGCCCGCCCGACAACGTCGAGTGTGCCGAAGAAGCTCACCGGCAAGGTCATCCAGTCCGGCGCGGCGACCGCTGACCCGTCCGTGCAGCTTGCCGACCGCCCGGTCGACCAGGTCCACACGCTCGCGTTGACCGGCGGGATGGCCAAGTACGGCTGGGGCATCAACGGCCGGCAATTCGATGAGGCCAACCCGTTTGCCACCGCCTACGACATCCGAGCGGGGCAACGGGTGCGGATCGACTACGCGAACCACACGATGATGTGGCATCCGATGCACCTGCACGGGCACACCTTCCAGGTCGGGGCGACGGGTCCGCGCAAGGACACGGTCATCGTCAAGCCGATGCAGACGGTGTCGGTGTTCTTCGACGCGGACAACCCCGGTCAGTGGCTGACCCACTGCCACAACGCGTACCACGCGAACCGCGGGATGATGGCGGTGCTCAGTTACGTGAAGTAGCCCGGTCGAGGGGCGGTCATACTGGAACTCGTGCAGCCGATATGCCGCGGCCCCACGATCGCCACCGCGACCGTTGTTGCACTCCTGCTCGCCGCCTGTACAGCCAGCGGCTCGGCCGACACGCCCTCGGCGCACGACCCCTCCCGATCCGAGTCGAACGGTGCATGCACGGACACGACAGTTCGAAAGCTGGTAATCGGGTTCGTGCGGGCATTCAACGCCGGTGACCAACCGACCTTGCAGCGGATCTGGGCGCGGCAGGGAAACGGCTTCGACTGGTACATCACCGACGGTCCGGGACAACGGATCGGCTCCGTCGCTCAGGACAGGGCCGGACTCGAGCGATATTTCGCTGGCCGCCACGAGGCCGGGGAACGGCTCCGGCTGACTTCGTTCCAGTTCAACGGCAACACCGCCGGCTACGGCAACTTCCAATACACGCTGATTCGCCGAGCCGACGACCTAGCGCCGACCAAATACACGGGCAAGGGCGCCGCGATCTGCACATCGACGAGATCGATGCTGGGCGTCTGGTCGATGGCCAAGACACCGACACCGAGAGCCAAAGCCGAGACCCACGCGGCCGCCGCCCTTTCCTGGCAGCGGCCGCGGTCCAGCCGTCAGGCGGCGGGGTTCGTGTGCGCCTCTCATTGGCCCCGGCCGGCCAGCGGCGCGAACCGCGGCATGATGGCCGTGGTCAGCTACGTGAAGTAGCCCGCCGAGAGCGCAGATGCGCCGGATTGCCGGCGAGCCTGGGTCCTCACCACTTGATAGCGGCCGATCCGATGTCCAGCACGCCGTCGGCCACGATGCCGATCAGCAGGGCCAGGCATCCGGTGGTGACCGCCGCGGCGATCACGCACCGCGCGGGCCAGGCCAGCGCCTCCCGCGGACTACCCGGCACCGACGGGCCGGCGGCCGGTCCGGTGGCTGGGTCGGGGCGGGCGAACGCGGGAGCGATCCAACGCAGGTAGTAGTAGAGGCTCGCGACAGTGTTGACGGCGGCGATGACCACGAGCCATGCCCAGCCGCCGTCCCAGGTGGCGGCGAAGACGGTGAGCTTACCGGTGAACACGCCAGTGGGTGGGGTACCGACCAGGGCCAACAGGCTGACCACGAGGACGCCGGCCAGGGCTGGGCTCTGGCGAGCGAGCCCGCGGTAGTCCGTCAGTGTGGAGGGCCCGGGGCGTGCGGCGATGACGGCGAACGCGCCGAGGTTGGCTGCTGCGTATGCCGCCAGATAAAGGATTAGCGCGGCCAGCGGTGCGGAGCCGGCGACCGGATCGGCGACCACGACGACCATGAGCAGGTAGCCGACCTGGCTGATGGTGGAGTAGGCCAGCAGTCGGGCCGGATCGTCCTGCCGGAAGGCGGCGAGGTTACCCAGGGTCATGCTGGCCGCGGCCAGCAGTGCCAGCAGCAGTCGCCAGTTGATGGCGTCGTCGGGTAGGACGAGCACGAACCGGTACAGGGCGAGCAGCGCCCCGATTTTGGGGACAGTGGTCAGGAAGGCCCCGGCACCGGTGGTGGCACCTTGTACGGCGTCCGGCACCCAGAAGTGCACCGGGACCGCGCCGGCTTTGAAGAGCAGTCCGGCAAACACGGCCACCGCTCCCAGGGCGAGGGCCGCGGGTGGGGCGCCGGGCAGGCGCTGGGCCAGGTCGGCATACGAGGTGGATCCGGCCAGCCCGAACAGCACCGCGATCCCGAGGAACATGACGATGCCCAGCAGTACACCGAACAGGTAGGTCTTCAGCGCCCCTTCGGCGCCAGCGGGGTCACGGGCCCAGCCGGCGAGGGCGTAGAGCGGGATGGACGCCAGCAGATAGGCCACCGCGAGCAACAGCAGGTCGGTGCTGCCGGCCAGCAGGATGGTACCGAGACTGGCCAGCAGCACCAGGACTGCGAACTCGCTCTCCCGGGCGCTGCCGCGCACCCGCCCGGCAGACAGGCCCAACACGAGCAGCGCCGCGGCGGGCACGATGAGCCGGGCGGCGAACGTGGCGGCGTCGATCGCGTAACTGCCGGCATACAGCGTCTGCCCCGAAGCGCCCGCCGTGGCGCCGGCCACCAGCGACCCGGCCAGCGCGACGGCGGCTACCAGCTGCGCGCTCCACTGCCGCTCCTGGCGGACGAACGAGCCGGTCAGCAGCGCGACCACGGCACCGACGAGCAGGATGAGCTCGGGTGCGAACGCGGCCGGGTCCTCGTGCGCGGTCACCGGCCGACCAGCGCGATCAGGTGATCCGCGGCGGGCGTCACAACGCCGAGCAGGGACTGCGGGAAGACGCCGATGAGCACGGACAGGGCCAGCAGCGGCCCGATGGCCCACAGTTCGCGAGCGGACAGGTCCGCGAACGCGACCTGTCCGGTTCGTGGTGTGCCGAGGAAGAGCCGGTGGATAGCCCACAGGAAGAGGCCGGCTGTGAGGACGATGCCCAGCGCGGCGACCGCGGCTGCCGGTGTGGCCGGGCCGAGGCTGCCAGCGAGGATCTGGAACTCGGCGATGAAGCCGCTGAAGCCAGGCAGCCCCAGGCTCGCGAATGCCGCGACGGTCGTCAGTGCGGCGAACCGTGGCGCAGGCCCGGCCAGGGCGCCATACCGGGTCAGGTCGTAGCTGCCACCGCGGTCCAGCAGCACACCGGCCAGCAGGAACAAGGCCGCGGTGATCAGCCCGTGACTGACCATCTGCACCAGGGCACCGGTGACGGCCACCGACCGGGCGTGGGCGTCACCGGCCAGGCCGGCGGCGCCGAGACCGAGCAGGATGTAACCCATGTGGTTGACACTGGTGAACGCGATCAGCCGTTTGAAGTTGTCCTGGGCCAGCGCCACCAGCGCCCCGTAGAGGACCGAGGCCACGCCCACCCCGACGAACACCCAGGCATAGGTGCGCCACTGCTCGGGCAGCAGCGGCATCGCGATCCGCACGAAACCGAAGGTGCCCATTTTCAGCAGGATCCCGGCCAGCACCGCCGACCCAGCCGCCGGCGCGTCGGTGTGCGCCGGCGGTAGCCAGGAGTGGAACGGGACCGTCGGGGTCTTGATCGCCAGGCCGAGTGCGATGGCCGCCAGCACCAACGGCCCGGCCGCACCTGACCCGGTCAACGGCGGGTGCGCGGCGAGCTCGGCGATGTCGAAGGTGTGCGGATCGGAGGCGACATACAGGCCGATGAACCCCAGCAACAGGGCAAGTGAGCCGGTGAAGGTGTAGAGGAAGAACAGCAGCGCCGACCGGCGCCGCGCCGGGCCGTGCCCCCAGCCGGCGATGACGAAGTACATCCCGACGATCGACAGGTCGAAGAACACGAAGAACACGATGAGGTCCAGCGCCGAGAACACCCCCAGACTGGTGGTCTGCAGCGCCAGGAACAACGCCGCGTACGAACGGGGCTGCTGCCGTTCGCGCAGCGAGTAGACCGCCGTCGCGGTGAAAATGACCGCGGTCAGCGCCAGCAGCGGCAGGCTCAACCCGTCGACCCCGACGTGATAGCTGGAGCCGATACCCGGCATCCACGGCACCTGCTCGGCGAACCCGAACTGCCCCGGCCCGTGGCCGTGCAGGTATGCCGCCCACATGCCGACACTGAGCCCGACCGTCACCAGACCGGTCACCAACCAGGCCCACAGGGCGACCCGGTCGGGCACGCGGGCCAGCAGCAGCACCGCGGCGACCGCGGCGGGCAGAAATATCAACAGGGACAACAACGGGTTTACCTCGCCAACCAGACGATGAGGACGGCCACGGCCAAACCGACCGAGGCCTGCGCGTAGTACTGGTGCAGTTGCCCGGTCTGCGGGCGCAGCGCCAGGCCCGCACCCCGGCGGGCCGCAGCCACGACGCCGCGCAGTGCGCCACCGACCCCGACGGCGTCGATCGCCGCGGCGTGGTCGGCCAGCCGACGGCCCGCGTGGCCGGTGCCGGTCACCGCTGCCTCGAGTGCGGCGTCACCCCGGGCCAGCAGGGCGGCCAGGCGCAGGGTCGGGCGCAGCACCCCGGCATGGGCAACCTGCTCCAGGCGCAGCCAGCTGCCGGCCCACCGCGGCGCCGGCAGGCGCTGCGGCCAGCGCAGCGCCACGCCGGTCACGACGACGGCCAGGACCACAGAGACGGCCACTTCCCCGGCGGAGGCGGAGGTCGGCGTCGGCGCGCCCGGGTCCACCTTGGCCCATACGGCCGGGACGACCAGCACCCCGAGGCCGGCCGCACCGACTGCTAGGGGTAGCAACGGGATTCGCTCGATCCAGCCGACCTGCCGGGTGCCGGCCTCCTCGGTGTCGTAGCCGGTCGGGTGGTCCGGCAGGCGGCGCCAGATCAGCGCGAGGGCCTTGCCGGCATACGCGCTGGAGGCCACCGCGGCCGCGAGCCCGACCGCGTACAGCGCACCCGACTGCTCGCGGGCGGCCGCGAGGACGGACTCCTTGGTGGCCCACAGAGTCAGCGGCGGCACCCCGGCCAGAGCCAGTGCCGCGACGGTGAAGGGCACGCCGACCCACGGGTAGGCCCGCCCGGCGCCGCGCAGCGCCGGCAGGGACTTGGTGCCCAGAGCGGCCAGCCAGGCCCCGGCGGCCAGGAACAGCAGCGCCTTGGTGGACGCGTGGCCGACCAGGTGTGCCAGGCCGGCGCCGACCGCACCCGGCCCGGTGGTGCCCGCCGCGAGCACCACGAAGCCGAGCTGGGCGCTGGTGGACGCCGCGAGCAGCTGTTTCAGGTCGTCCTGGGCGATGGCGACCGCACCCAGCAGTAGGGCGGTCAGCGCCCCGACCCAGGCCGCGGTGGTCGCCGCCCACCCGGCGGCGAGCAGCAGCGGGTGCAGACGCAGCAGCAGGTAGCCGCCCATGGCCACCATGGCGGCCGAGTGCAGCAGCGCCGAGACCGGGCTCGGCCCGTCCATCGCCCGGGACAACCAGAACGAGAACGGCAACTGGGCAGCCTTACCGAACGCCGCTGCCAGCATTCCCGCGGCCGCGATGTGCAGCCACGGGGACGGCAACAACGCCAGGCGATCCAGCGAGAGACCCGGCGTGCCGCCGGAGGCCACGGCCAGGGCGGCTCCGGCGGCGAGGTAGAGCCCGACGTCACCGGCTCTGGTGACCACGAATGCGGTGGTACCTGAGGCGACCGCGGTATCGCGTCGCCAGTCGAATGCGATCAGCGCGTAGCTGGTGGCGCCCATCACCTCCCAGGCCATGAGCAGCCCGAGCAGCGTGGTGGTGGTGGCGGTGACCAGCACGGCGGCGACGAAGACCAGCATGAGCCCGACGAAGCGGGCCCGGTGGTGCCGGATCGCGCCGGCCGAGAAGACCAGCACCAGCAGGCTGACTGCGGCCACGGTGACGACGACGACGGCGGACAGCCCGTCAACCGCCAAGGTGAATGGGTCACCGGCCAGGAAGGGGGCGGACGTGGTCGGCCGAACGGACGCGGCGGCAGCACTCAGAGCGAGTACTCCGGTCGCAACCGAAATCCCGACCGTGGGTGTCGCCCGCTCGACCGCCCGGCGCACCGGCGACGGGCCGAGCGGCGCGGCCAGCAGGCCTACCCCCGCCAGGGCGGGCAGCAGGACCAGCGCCCACAGCAGCGCGCTCACCGTTTCAGCTCCGCAGCCATGTCGGTCATGTCCACGTCGCTGGCCCGGAACAGCAGGGTGGCCACGGCGAAACCCATGGCCATCTCGACCGTCATCGCCGAGATGACGACCAGCAGCAGCACCTGCCCGTCCGGCGCCGCCGGTGCGAGGAAGTACCAGAACGCGGCGGCTGCGACGATGACGGCATTGACCATCAACTCCAGCCCCATCATCACCATGACAACCGACTGCTGGCTGAGCGCGCCGAACACGCCGATGGCGAACAAGGCGGCCGCCAGCAGCAGGAACAGTTGAAGCGTCACCTGTCTGTCTCCCCGCTGTCGTGGGCGGGTTGGTCGTACCGGCCGTGTGGGACAGCAAGCACGAGCGCGGACACGATGGTGGCGAACAGCAGCGCCGAGATGCCGACCATGACCGGCATCTGGGGACCCATGATCGCTTCGCCGATAGCCCGGGTGGGATCGGCCGGGACGGTTCCCCGCCGCGCCGGCCACGGCACTAGCACCGCGGCGGCGCCCAGCAGCAGGAACGTGCCGGCCGCAATGGTCAGCGCCCCGCGCGTGTTGTGCAGCATCGACATGGGCATCAACCCGGCCGGGTTCATCATGAACATGACCATGAAGACGACCATGATCGCCATCTCCATCACCATCATCAAAATGGTGACCACGCCCAAGTAGTCGAGGGTGAGCAGGATCAGCTCCCCACCGACGGCCACGAACGATGCGGCCAGCGCGAAGGTCGCCCTCGCCATGGAATCGACCACGAAGACCGCGACGCCGGAGGCGATCGCAATTACGGCCAGCACGATGAACACCGCGAGTGTCACGATCCACCTCCAGCCGCCGCCAGCACCGACACAACAAGCAGCTGCGCGAGTACCAGCGGCAACACCACCAGCCACGCCAGGCGCATCAACCGGTCCGGGCGCCATACCGGCATTCGGTGGCGCATCGCCAGCAACACGGCGAGCACCGCGGCGCTCTTGAGCAACGTCCACAACCAGGGCGGCAGCAGTGGGCCTGCCCCGCCGCCCAGGAACAGCGCCACGGTCATCGCCGATCCGACGACCAGCAGGGCGTATTGGCCCCACCGCAGCAGCAGCCGGGCCGGCCCGGACTGCTCGACCAGCAGTCCACCGGCGATGTCCTGGCCGACCGGGTGCGCAAAGGGCCCCCACGCGGCAAAGGCGGCCACCGCTGCGGCGAACACCACCGCGGCCAACGGCATCTGCACGATGAACCAGCGGCCCTGCTGGGCCGCCACGATCTGCGGCACCGACAGGCTGCTGGCGGCGACCGCAGGCGCGGTCAGGGCGAACATCAGCGGCAACTCGTACGCCAGCGCCTGGGCAAGAAACCGGTAGCCACCAATCAGCGAATACACGCTGTTCGGGCCCCACCCGGCCAGCCACCATCCCGCCCACAGCAGCACGTCCATGGCGTTGAACCACACCAATCCGACACCCAGGTCGCTCACCACGGCGAAGCCGAGTGGGACGACCTGTGCCATCAGCACCGCGACCAGCAACGGGGTGACGACCCCCACGGCCCACAGCAATCGGTCCGGAGCCGTCGTCGACCGCCGCTGAACCAGCAGCGACCGCGATGCCTCATACACCGGGCGCAGCAGCCGCGCCCTCAGCGGCAGCTCGCCTCGTGGGTCGAGCACCGCGTCCAGCGACCCTGCCAGCACCGCCGCGCACAGCACTAGCGGCACCGCGACCAGCACCGACCAGGCCGGCGCCTGCTGGACGAGGCTTGTCATGCGACGTGCCCGTCGTGCTGGTGGTTGGTGCCCCCGGGCATGCCGTGGGGGCCCTCGTCATGATGGCCGTTTCCGCCGTGACCTGAATGCGGATCCCGGTCGCCGGCGACCCCGGTGGAGTGCAGGTCGTCGGGGTCGGGATCCAGGCTCGCCACGACCAGCCGTGCGTCACCCAGGTCCAGCCCGGGCATCAAGTGCGCGGCGGCCGCGACCAGGGCGTCCGAGCCGCGGCCAGGCCTCCCGCGTGGGCCCTCGGCCGGTGCCACCGGGCCGCTGCTGAGGGCCAGGTCGGCCTCCACCAGCCAGGTCTGCAGCCTTGCCCACACGTCGCCACCGCGCTCGGCCGCTCGCGCGGCCGGACCCGACAGGCCGAGTCGGCTGACGTCACCATGGCCAAGACGACCCAGCCCGGCCAGTGATCGGCGCAGACCCCACGAGCGCTCCACCCGGCGGCGCAGGCGGCGTAACTCCTCTCGCGCCTCGCCCACCGGCTCGCCAGTTTCGGTGAGCAGCACGTCGCGCTGCCCGCGGGCCCGATCGGCCGCGCCGGACCACCCGGCGACCTCCAGCAGACGGCCCACAGAGTCCAGATGCGCCGCCGCCCGGCGGCGCCCGGCCGCCACCCCGGTGCCGTCGGCCCAGAATCGCATCGCGTCTCCGGCCCCGGCCAGCACCCGTACCTCCGCGCCCTGCACCACGTCCCCCTGCAGTTCGACGTCGATGACGAGACCGGACGGCCACGCCGGCAGCACGGGGCCCAGCGCGACATGCAGTACATCCAATTTCAGCCCGTCCCGGTCCGGTGCCCGGTCGGCCATCATCAGCCCCCCGGGCATCTGCATGCCGCCGTGGTCATGCCCCCCGTGCTCGTGACCGCCCTGCTCAGCATCCGTGTGCCCACCGTGACCATGCCCACCATCACCGCCGTGCTCGTGTCCCATCTCGGCTTCCTGTTGGTGGACGTGCTCGCCCATGGGTTCGACCTGCTCAGTCGACTCGGCACCCGCGTCGGGTGTGCTCGCCAGCCGATGTATCCCGGCCGACAGCAACGCTGCCGCACGCGCGGTATCGAGCACGTCGACGCGAACTTTCGGGGCCGGGATCTGACTCCACAGCACCCCAACCGCGTCGGCCAGCTCACCGTCAGGCGAGCCAGCCACGACCAGCACGTCCGCGTCAGCAGGCTCACCGGTGAGCACACCGCCGAGCGCGCGGGCCTGTGCCTCGACCGCCAGCCGCGCGGCAGTTCCGCCGGGCGCTGTCACCAGCAGTACATGTGGCCGGCGCGCAGCCCACCCCGCGAGTAGTCGCTGGGCCGAGGTCCTCAAACCCATCGCAGAGCACCCTCCCGCCACGCGTAGACGACCCCCGCCATCAGCAACCCGAGGAAGACGAACATCTCGACCACCGCGCCCGCGCCCATCTCTGCGACCACCAGCGCCCAGGCGTACATGAAAAGCATCTCCACATCGAAAGCCAGGAAGAGCAACGTCACGGTGTACCAGCGCACGTGGTAGCGAGACAACGCATGCTCCGTCGGCCGGGCACCAGACAGGTAGGGCGCCACCGGTTCACTGGTCGTGCCCACCGTGAGCAGGCGATGGGCGACCAGGACCACGACCGCGGCGAGCAGCACGAGCCCCAACGCGGCCAGGATGCTGACGAAGTCGCCCATCACCTGCTCCCTTCGTGTCCACTGATCGTCCCAGTCACAGCAACAGCTCGCGGTTCTCGCGGCCGCCGAACTCTTCGGCGGGTCGAAAGTGAGCTGCGACCCAAGGCTCTCGGTCACCAACCCGATTGCGACGCCGACGTCACATTGCGTCGGTGAGAGCGTAACTCGTTTATACCTTAGGGGGGTAATGTATGATCAGCATTCAGGAATACCCCAAGGGGGTATGATGTTGAGACTGTTATCCCACCTACGAAGGGGCCGACGATGACCAAGACCGATACGACCGCCGACGCCCCACCACAGGCCGGCACCTCCCAGCACAGCTATATCGCGAACCAGACCAAAGACACCTATCTGAAGCGGCTGCGACGCATCGAAGGGCAGGCCCGCGGCCTGCAGCGGATGGTCGAGGAAGAGCAGTACTGCATCGACATCCTCACCCAGGTCTCTGCCATGACCAAGGCCCTGCAGGGGCTGGCGCTCGGGCTGCTGGATGAGCACATGGCGCACTGCGTCGTCAACGCGGCACGCCAGGGCGGTCCGGAGGCGGACGAGAAACTCAAGGAAGCCTCCGACGCCATCTCCCGACTGGTCCGCAGCTGAACCGAAACACGCCACATCCCACAGGCGACACCCGGACCACCTTCGCGAGCGGTCCAGCTACCCAACCTGAAGACGTACCACCAAGAAATTCAACGAGAGGAACACCCATCACCATGTGCACTTCCTGCAACTGCGGCACCGAGGCAACCGACACCACCGACACCGCCCAACCGGTCGCGATCGGTACGGCGCCTGCGTCCTACACCGTCACGGGTATGACGTGCGGTCACTGCGTGGCATCGGTGACCGAAGAGGTCACCGCGATCGAGGGCGTCCGCGACGTGGTGGTCGACCTGTCCACCGGCAAGCTGACCTTCGAATCCGACAAGCCCGTCCCCCACGACACGGTCGAAGCTGCCGTCCGCGAGGCCGGTTACGCCCTCGCCTGAGCTCCGCCCGGCCAGGCGGAGCTATCCGCACACGGCGGGCCCAGACACCCAACGCAATCGAGGACAAAGGAGGAGCCGATGAGCACAACCACTGACTCGCCGGCAACCACCGCTACTGAAGCGACGGTCCCTGACCAAATCTCCCAAGCTACCGATGTCGAGCTGCTCCTGACCGGGATGACCTGTGCCTCGTGTGCCAACCGCATCGAGCGCAAGCTCAACAAGCTCGACGGCGTGACCGCCACGGTCAACTACGCCACTGAGAAGGCGAAGGTCACGTATGGCGACACCGTCACCACCGACGATCTTGTCGCCACCGTCGAGTCTGCCGGGTACGGCGCCAAGCTGCCGCAGCCGGCGCTGGCGTCTGACGCGAGTGCACCCGAGACCGCCGACTCGACCAGCGACGGCGCCGACCGTGACGCCGCTGCTGCGCTCACATCGCTGCGCGACCGGCTGATCGTCTCCGCCATACTCTCCGTCCCGGTGATCGCGATGGCGATGATCCCCGCGCTGCAGTTCGACAACTGGCAATGGCTCTCGCTGACGCTGGCCGCGCCCGTGGTGGTCTGGGGCGCGCTGCCCTTCCACCGCGCAACGTGGACCAACCTCAAGCACGGCGCCGCCACCATGGACACCCTGGTGTCGATGGGCACGCTCGCAGCCTTCGCGTGGTCGGTCTACGCGCTCTTCTGGGGCAACGCTGGTATGCCGGGCATGCGCCACCCCTTCGAGCTGACCATCGGACGCAGCGACGGCACCTCGAACATCTACTTCGAAGCTGCCGCCGGAGTCATCACCTTCATCCTGCTCGGCCGCTACCTGGAGCACAGGTCCAAACGCAACGCCGGCGCGGCGCTGCGGGCGTTACTCAACCTGGGCGCTCGTGATGTCGCCGTACTTCGCGATGGTGTCGAGCAGCGAATCCCGGTGTCACAGTTGGCCGTCGGCGACCGCTTCGTCGTCCGGCCGGGCGAGAAGATCGCCACCGACGGTGTCATCGACGAAGGTCGCTCGGCCGTCGACGCCTCCATGCTGACCGGAGAATCGCTCCCGGTGGACGTCTCCCCCGGCGACCCGGTCGTCGGCGCAACCGTCAACACGTCCGGCCGGCTCGTGGTGCGCGCAACCCGGGTTGGCTCCGACACCCAGCTGGCGCAGATGGCCCGGCTGGTTGAGGACGCCCAGACCGGCAAGGCCGCCGTGCAGCGGCTCGCCGACCGCATCTCGGGCATCTTCGTGCCCGTCGTGATCGCCATCGCCGTCGGCACTTTCGCGGCATGGCTGGTCACGGGTGCCGGTGCCGCCGGCGCCCTGACCGCGGCAGTCGCGGTGCTGATCGTCGCCTGCCCGTGCGCCCTCGGCCTGGCCACCCCGACCGCGCTGATGGTCGGCACCGGCCGAGGAGCCCAGCTCGGCATACTCATCAAAGGCCCGGAGGTGCTGGAGCAGACCCGCACCGTAGACACCATCGTGCTGGACAAGACCGGCACCGTCACCACCGGCGAGATGACCCTCGCGCAGACTCAGGTCGCGTCCGGTGAGGACGCCGCACAGGTGTTGCGTATGGCGGGCGCCCTCGAGGACGCCTCCGAGCACCCGATCGCACGCGCCATCGCCGACGCGGCACGCGAGGCCGGGACGCTGGGCGCCGTCGAGGACTTCGCCAACATCGAAGGCCTCGGCGTGCAGGGCATCGTCGACGGCCATGCGGTGCTGGTCGGTCGCCCGCAGCTGCTGGACCAGTGGTCGCAGCATCTCGACGACACCTTGCAAGCCGCGTTCGACGAAGCGACCGGCCGTGGGCAGACCGCGGTGGCGGTCGGTTGGGACGGGCAGGCTCGTGCGGTGCTCGTGGTGGCCGACCGGGTGAAGGACACTTCCGCGGAGGCGATCCGCCGGCTGCGCGATCTCGGCCTGCGCCCGATCCTGCTGACCGGCGACAACGAACGCGTCGCGCACACCGTCGCCGGCCAGGTCGGCATCGACCAGGCCGACGTCTACGCGGAGGTGCTGCCCGCCGACAAGGTCGACGTGGTCACGCGATTGCAGGCAGACGGACGCGTTGTCGCGATGGTCGGCGACGGAGTCAACGACGCCGCCGCACTCGCGCAGGCCGACCTCGGCCTAGCGATGGGCACCGGCACCGACGTCGCCATCGAGGCCAGCGACATCACCCTCGTACGCGGTGACCTGCGGGTGGCCGGTGACGCCATACGCCTGTCCCGGCGCACCCTCGGCGTCATCAAGAGCAACCTCTTCTGGGCATTCGGCTACAACGTGATCGCGATCCCGATTGCCGCAGTCGGGCTACTCAACCCCATGCTCGCCGGAGCCGCCATGGCGTTCTCCTCCGTCTCCGTGGTCTCAAACAGCCTGCGGCTCAAAGGGTTCCGGTCGTCGTTATGAGAATCACACGTTCGCCTGCTGGCCTTTCGCACCGCCAGACTGCGGCGCGAGGGGCCAGCGCCGTGGCTTGGTGGGCAGCGGCCTGTCTCGCGCGCTGCGCCATCCGCACCCTCACGGACCGCCGTCAAGACTGACGACCCAACTTCGCCGATGCGCACCATCGTCGCAAAGCGAGGGCGCGCAGTTCGCCGTCCCGCTCGCACCGGTAGCAGCCCCGGTTCGATTCCAATCGCACTCCCCGCCATACCAATCAACGCGGCTCGGGGTGTCGTCACCACAAAGACGCGGCCACGGCCACTCGAAGGAGTGACCGTGGCCGCGTGGGTGGACCGGAGTCGCGCCGGTGCGTCAGCGCAACGTGCCGTAGTTCGTGGGCGTCGTCCACATGTTTTCCTTCTTGACCACGGTGCCGGGGTGGTCAGCGGAGATCATCAGGTTGCCACCGGCGTAGATGGCCGAGTGGGTAGCCGGTGAGCCGAAGAAGACCAGGTCACCCGGCTGCGGGCTGGTGGTTCTCTTCATGTACGCCTGCTGCTGGCTCGCAGTCCGGGGGATGTAGAGCCCGGCCTGCTTGTAGACGTATGACGTAAGCCCTGAGCAGTCGAAGCCCTGCGACGGCGAGGAGCCGCCCCAGACATACGGCACGCCCAAGTACTTCTGGGCGATCGAGACGACCGCGGAGATGCCCTCGCCATTCGACGGCGGGGGTGGCGTCGGCGGTGTCGGGTCAGTGCCGCACGGGAAGCCGCCCAGCGCGTTCCACGTCAACGGACCGATGATGCCGTCCGCGACGAGGCCCTTGCTGCTCTGGAACGACTTGACCCGGGACAGCGTGCCGGCGCCGAAGACGCCGTCCACCGCGATGCCGCCCAACTTGCTCTGAGCGCTCGAGACGTAAGAGCCGGTGGCGCCATACCGAAGCACGGTGACCTTGCACGACGGCGGCGGCGTGGTGGGCGGTGGAGGCGTGGGCGGCGTCGGCGCGGAGCCCGGGAAGCCACCGAGGGCCGCCCAGGTCAACGGACCGACGATGCCGTCAGCAACGAGGCGATGCGCGCTCTGGAAGGTTTTGACCTTCGCCAGCGTGCGTGTCCCGAAGATGCCGTCGACCGCCAGTCCGCCCAGCCGCTGCTGCACAGTTTTGACGTAGCTGCCTGTTGATCCGTAGCGCACGGCAACCACGGTGGTCGGCGAGGCGGCAGTACGTATGCCGCTCGTCGATGCGCTGCTGCGCTGCCCTGACGCACCGCTCGTGCCGCTGCCGGGATCGGCATACGACGGAGCGGCCTGCACGAGGCTGGCAGCGGTGGCCGGAACGCTCAGCAGCGTTCCAGTCACCACCAGCCCCTTGCGGGAGGTGATCGCCGGGGCGACCTTGGCAGACAGCCCAGGCCGTGGTTTGCGATGTCTCGGAGTAGTAATTGTGGTCATGTGACCCTCTCGGTACTCGTCCAGTCCAGAAACGCGCGCAGGGGGATGCCCCGCGCACGTGGCATCCCCCGATGTCGCCTACTCCTTCCCCGAAGAAGGCGCTGCACGAGAACTGACTATGCCGGTGCCTCAAGACCTGTGAAAGACGCGAAATATGGGCTCCGATGGGCCCTCGTGACCCCTGTTACTGGTGTGACTTAAGTGAATTTGCGGGGCTGGCGGAACAGAAGTGCCCTAGTGTTGCAATTTCAACGATCCCGGCGATCGTGACCGGCTTGTAACACTCAGAGCCCGAAAATCATTCGAACGACACGCCGAAATCTATTTCTCTCCGAAAATCTCATACTTTGAGACGTCGCTTACTCGCCACTAACGTCCGTCGCAGTGCCGCCGGCCACGTTATAGGGGCGGCGAAAAGCCCCGCCGATCTCCAGGGCCGGTGGGGCTTTTCGTGGTGCCTATGACGTTGTATAGCGCCTGGGCGCCGACCTCAGATGCGGGCGAAGTAGTGGTTGCCCCACAGGTTCTGCACGCTAACCACGGTGCCGGGGGTGCGGGCCGCAATCATCTTGCCGTTCCCGAGATAGATCCCGTTGTGATAGGCCGGGGAACCCCAGAAGATCAGGTCGCCGGGACGCGGATTTGACACGCGCGTCGCGGCGGCTGCCTGGGCGGACGCGGTCCGCGGGATGCTCTTGCCCGCCTGGCGGTAGACGTACTGGGTGAAGCCCGAGCAGTCGAAACCAGCCGGCGTGGTACCACCCCAACGGTACGGCGTTCCACGCAGCCCCAACGCGGTCGACACGATCGAGGAGTTAGATTTTGGCGCTGGCTTCGGCTTGGTCGTCGGCGTACTGCTGTAACCCCCGAGCGCGGTCCAGGTGTGGCGGCCGACAATGCCGTCGATGGCAAGCCGGTGCGAACGCTGGAACGACTTCACTTTGGCCTTCGTGCGCGGACCGAAGATGCCGTCGACTGCGAGGCCGCCGACCTTGCGCTGGACTGTCTTCACAGCGGCGCCGCGGGAGCCGTACTGAACGGTGGGACCAATGCGTACAGCGGTGGACAGGCCACCGGCCGCCTGCAGGTGACCGGCGGCTTGGACGGAGCCAGCCTGCGCGAGACCAGCGCTCGGCGCGGCGGAGGCGTTCTCCATGCCGGCGAGCGGGACGACGACGGCGCCGGCGGCAGCAACCGCGAGGCTGCGGCGACCAACCTTGTTCAGAACTTTCGACTCACGCTTCAAATGGCGCGGGGAGTACGAACCCATGAGGCAAGGGACCCTTTCGGTGGACTGCAATAGATGACAATGCGGGTTGGGCGCCGTTGCCCCGAGGCAGTGCCCCACCCAG
Organism: Flexivirga oryzae; assembly: GCF_014190805.1. Taxonomy (NCBI): domain Bacteria; kingdom Bacillati; phylum Actinomycetota; class Actinomycetes; order Micrococcales; family Dermacoccaceae; genus Flexivirga; species Flexivirga oryzae. Next base: position 2,185,581 of record NZ_JACHVQ010000001.1, read on the forward strand.
TTCATGCATCCGACTCCCCGAAGCGCCGGCGGCATGGCCACTGACTATGACGCACGCGAGGCTGTTTCCCAAGCTCTTCCCAGACATCTGTGCATACCCATCCGGCGACCCGCCGGGCCGCTCTCGCGATCGTGGCTCACCTCTGGGCCGTGACCATTCCGTAATAATTCCGCGGCGTTTCGCCGGTTGGCGAAGATCGGCACCACAACGCGGAAATCGACGGAAGCCCCACGCAACCCGCCCGAATACGAGACACCACTCGTCTCATATTTCAAGACGAGGTACACGCGCAGTGCTCTACTCGCCGACCGCGTCCGCACCTACATGGAGGGGGCCTCACCCGTTCCCGTCCCCGACTGCCAGTCCCGGACACGACGTGCCCTGCCAAGCGCCAAGTGCACCTGATTCAGTGATCGCTATGCCGACGAGGCACGAACCACAGGCCACCAATCTGGTCGGGCGGTTGGCCGCTGCCCGGTGTGCCTGATCCGACCAAGGTGTTTTGTGTTGTTTCAGGTGCTGATGCTCCGGGCCCACCACAGGGCCGCGCCGAGGGCCAGGACGCCGACGCCGATGAGGATGCTGGTCAGGGGCAGGCTGAAGGCCAGGAATATGCAGCCGAGCAGGCCCAGGGCCGGGATGACGCGGGGCGGGGCGTGTTCGGCGCGGGTGAGGGTCAGCGCGGAGGCGTTGGCGATGGCGTAGTAGCTCAGTACCGCGAAGGAGGAGAACCCGATCGCTTCGCGTAGGTCGATGGTGGCGACCAGGACGATGACGACGGCGGCGACGGCCAGTTCGGCCCGGTGCGGCACCCCGTATCGGGGGTGGACCGCCGCAAGTACACCGGGTAGGTGGCGGTCGCGGGCCATCGCCAGGGTGGTGCGGGACACTCCCAGGATCAAGGCGAGTAGTGACCCGAGCGCGGCGATCGCCGCACCGGCCTGCACGGCCGGCGCGAGCTGCTGCAGCCGGCCGGCCTGCACGGCTTCGCGTAGCGGTGCGGTCGTCGCGGCGAGCCCGGTCGGGCCGGCGGCCAACAAAGCGGCCACGGCCACCGTCGCGTAGACGCCCAAAGTGATCGCCAGGGCGATCGGAATCGCGCGGGGGATGGTGCGGGCCGGGTCGCGTACTTCCTCCCCCAGAGTGGCGATGCGCGCGTAACCGGCGAACGCGAAGAACAACAACCCGGCTGCTTGCAGGATCCCGTGCACCCCCGCGCCCGGGAACGGGCTCAGGTGCTCGCTACTGGCTTGTCCCCCGGCCAGGCTCGCGACCACCACCGCCGCAAGGGTCAGCAGAGTCAGCGCGACGATGACCCGGGTCAACCAGGCCGACTTCTGCACACCCAGGTAGTTGACCGCGGTCAGACCAACCACCGCCGCCACAGCCACCAGACGCACATGCCCCGGGGCGGCGTACGAGGCAAACGTTAACGCCATCGCGGCACAGCTGGCGGTCTTACCGACCACGAATCCCCAACCGGCCTGGTACCCCCAGAAATCGCCCAACCGCTGCTTGCCGTACACGTAGGTGCCCCCGGACTGCGGGTACAGCGCGGCCAGTCGTGCTGAGGAGGTCGCGTTGCAGTACGCCACGACTGCCGCCAGCAGCAACCCGATCAGCAGCCCCGCCCCGGCAGCCTCCGCTGCAGGGGCGAACGCCGCGAACACTCCAGCCCCGATCATCGACCCGAGCCCGATCACCACCGCATCGAAGACTCCCAGGCGGCGCGCCAACGACGCCGACGGTGCGGGGACCTGGCTCACGGGCTCACCTCCAACCTGATGTCGAGTTCACATCGTTTACGGGACACGATATCGGTATACGATACGGGTGTCTCCACCCGTTCGTCCAGGAGGTGTCCGGCATGTCCATTCCAGACCCCACCTCACCCGATCCGCGCACACACACCGCGAACGCCGCCGAGGCGCCAACGGGCCTGCGCAAGGCCTCCATCGGCGGCCAGCGCCAGAAACGCGCCCGGAAACTGTGACGAGGCCCCACAGTCGGCAGCGCCGACGCGGACATTGCCTAGCATGCGGACATGAAGACTTTCCTGGCCGGAGCGATCCAGATGCATGTGCTGCATCACGCCAGCGAGCAGGAAATCCACGGTGCATGGATGACCCGGGAACTGGCCCGGCACGGCCACCAGGTCAGTCCCGGCACCCTGTATCCGACGCTGCACCGGATGGAGGCCGCCGGGCTGCTGACCGGCCGCGATGCCGTGCTCAACAGCCGCCGAGTGCGCTACTACCGGATCACCACCGCCGGCCGCACCGAACTGGACACGAACCGGGAAACACTGCGGCAACTGGCCGCCGAGCTCCTTCGGCCAGCGTCCGGCACCGCGACGCCGGAATCACAGAAAGCGCCTGAATGAACCTGAACCTGTTCTGGCAGATCAACCATTTCGCCGCCCGCACCGGGTGGGCGCACCCGGTCATGGCCGCATTCGCGCTGTGGGGCGGGCTGGTGCTGCTTGTCGTGATCCTCGCGGTGGCCTGGGCCGGCCACCGCGATAGCAGCCAGCCGGCCCGGACCGCCGCGGCCACCGTGCTGGCGGGTGTGTCGGCTGTCGTGGCACTCGGTGTGAACCAGGTCGTCGCAGCGGCACATTTCGAAGCCCGACCGTTCGTGGCCCACCACGGGGTGACGGTCTTGTTGCACCACGCCGCCGACAACGCGTTCCCCAGCGATCACGCGACGATCGCCGGGGCGCTGGCGGCCGGCATCCTAGTATTCGCCCGCCGCTGGGGACTACTCGCGATCTTGGTGGCACTGTTCCTGGCCTTCGCCCGGGTCTACGTCGGCGTGCACTACCCCGACGACGTCGTCGTCGGACTGGCCCTGGGCGCGGTAGTCACCGTCCTGCTCTGGGCGGGCCTGGGGCGGCTGCTGACCAAGACGCTGCAGGATCGATTGCCGCCAGCCGGGCACCGGCTGATCGGTAGCACCCAGCCGCAGCACACGCACTAAAGCCACGTCCCAGGAAGAGGGAATCGCCGTGGACGAACACCCCAGCCCTAGCCTGTTGGCCCAGGCTCAGCATGAGCACTGGCAGGACACTTACCAGGAACATCCCGGGATGTACGGGGACCGGCCGTCCGAGGCCGCCCGGTATGCCGCCGAACTCTTCCGCGCCGTCGGCGCCAGCAGCGTCCTCGAGCTGGGCGCTGGGCACGGCCGGGACGCCATGTACTTCGCCCAACGGGGATTCACCGTCCAAGCGACGGACTTCAGCGCGACCGGCCTGCACCAGCTGCAAACAGCCGCGTCCGAGCAGGGCCTGTCAGACCACCTGTGCACCTTGGAACACGATGTGCGTAGCCCGCTGCCACTACCCAGCGACACCATCGACGCGGTCTACGCGCACATGCTGCTGTGCATGGCCCTATCAACCCGGCAGATCCACGCCGTGATGGACGAGGTCCGCCGGGTGCTACGCCCCGGCGGAGTACTGATCTACACCGTGCGGCACACCGGTGACGCCCACTACCAGGCCGGCCTCAGCCACGGCGACAACATCTACGAACACGGCGGGTTCGCCGTGCACTTCTTCGACCGTGCCCTCGTCACGGCCCTCGCCGAAGGCTGGAACCTGCACGAGATCCACCCGTTCGAAGAAGGCGGCCTACCCCGACGCCTGTGGCGTGTCACCCAAACCCTCCCGGCACGCCCGGGTCACCCGTGACTGCTGCACCGGCTGTACGGTCGCTGCCCCCGGAGCGCACAATGACTAGATGCACATCACCCTGCTCGTAGTAGCGGACTGCCCCAACCAGCAGCCTGCCGAACACCTGCTGCGTCAGACACTCGACGACGCCGGCATGGCCTCGGTGCCGTTCGACGTGCGCGTGGTCGCCAACCAAGGCGACGCCGACCGGTACGGATTCACCGGCTCCCCCACCATCCAGATCAACGGTATCGACCCGTTCGCCCAGCCCGGCCAACCGCCGGCCGTCGCATGCCGGGTCTACCCCGGCGGACACGGCATACCCAACGCTCTCGAATTGCGGCGCGCTCTTCACCAAGCCACAGCCGACGTCGCTGGCTAACAGCACACACCGGACGCCCGTTCGTGCACCCCGGCACGACCGGCTCAGCGAAAACAACGTGCGATTGGCTCGACCAGCATCCGCTGGTCGGAGTAAGCCGCCCATCCTGCGTACCTACCCCAACGACTGCTCACCATGTGCGGGCGCGACGGTCCCGCAACAGGTCCAATCGCGACTTACTTTGAGCAATCGGCGACTCCCGTCGCACCGTGCCAGGACGAGGACAGATGATCCCGGCGAGGTCCATTTGCGGATGGCGCCCGGCGTCGATGGACGAAGTTCAGTGGTTCCGTCTTGACGGTCGCAACGAGTTCGTCGACGGTCATCAGGCTGCGGTCTCGCTTGGGCAGGCCGTCGCGTTCCCAGACTGGGATGTCGTCGGTGCATGTCACCGACTTGCGGTCGGTGGCCGCCCAGGTGCTGGGATGCGCACTGGGTCCCTTTCTTCCGATCTGCACTGAGGGCGTTCTGGTGCCGGGGCGGACTCCCGCCGGGACACTGCGAGAGCTCCCGCCACTGACAGTGTGGCCTCGCTGACGTCGATGAGCTGCTCGGCATTGGCGACCAGAGCCTGCCGGATGACGTCCGGGAGTTTGACCGCCCGATTGGTGTAGACATCGGCGGGCGAGATGAGTGCGGTCTCGTCGTCGATGCCCGTTCCGCGGCTCCATGCCGCGATGGTACGGGCGGATCCGGTCAGGTCCGGTTCCTGTTCGGCAACATCTCGATGCACGCAGGCCAGTTCGGCGGCGGCGATCATCGCCTGCTGGACGGTGACCGTTGCCTGCGCTAGGTCGATACGGCCGGCTATCACCTCAGGGGCGGCCCATCGTGTGCGATCGAATGCGATCTCGTGCACGGCTGCGCGAACCTCGCTGGCGGCGTGTACGAGCGCCCGATCTGCGCGTTGGCCCCGGCTACTCAGCTTGCCCCAGCGGTTGGCCGCCGTGGCCCACGACTGCTGGTTGGCATCCAGCGCGGGCGCGAGCCGGTGCTGGTAGTCCTCAATGCTGACGCGACCTGTCGTGGCAGCCGCGTCGAGAATCGCTGTGCTTGCCGTCGCGATCATGGCCTGCGTGCCGGCGGCCAGGTGGAGGTTCGGTGCGCTCGGGGCGACTGCCAGGGTTCGGTGCGCCTGGATGTCCCAGTTGACCAGGGCCTGATGCAGCCGGCCAGTGCCCGTCGGTGGCGTGTAGTGCTCTCCGGCCATGACGTGGCTGAATCTGTTGCCCACGAAGCCGCCTGCGAGTTGTTCGAAGGCTGCTAACCGGGTGGCGGCGTCCTGCCCTCGAGGGATGTCCTGGGTCTCCCGATCGGATGCGTGCCGACCCACGGTTGCCCGGACGTCGTCGACGTGCTGGTGCACCGCGACCCCGACGGCGTGCGCGCCGACGTACAGGGTGTGCATCACCCGCATCCGAGCAGCGTCGAGGTCGTCGTACGCGGCAGGGGACCGTGGCCTTACCCGACGCCCTGGGCCGGCGGCCAGCTCGGCGGCCCGCTGAAGGTTTTCGGCCATGCCCAGCAGTCGCTCATCGGGTGGTCCGTCGCCTGGCCAGTCTCGGGCCAGCTGTGCCCTGTGCTGGGCCTGGCTCATCGTCTCCAGGCGTTGCATCGTGGCCCCGTTCAGCGGGCTGACGTACGGCGTGGACGGCAGCGAGGACCACAGGTCACCGGCCGCCTGCACGACTTCACCCATGTCCGCAGCAGTGCGGCGGCATCAGCGCCGTCGACGTCGAGCAGCAACTGCCGGGCCTGGTAGTCGGCATCCAGCAGCAGCTCGCCGATCGATCGTTGATCCACCGTGGACGACGCGCTCACGAGCCGGCCTCGCGCAGTAGATCCGTGAGGCTGACGACGACCTGGGAGAAACCGGCCGTCTCGTCGTTGACGGGCACGGTCCGGGCGAGCCGTTCGGCAATCCGCAGCAGCTCCAGCGGGTCGGCCTGGGTCGGCTGCGGCCAGTACGGGTCCAGATCCGCCGGCACCAGCATCGCGGCTTCGGCTGCGGCGACATGCATGCCGAGGCCCAGGACGTGCAGCTCTGAGCGCGGGCTCTTGGTGGCCGCCTGGCGGGCGGTCCGGTCGGCTGCATGATGCATCAGCCTCGCGATTGCAGCGATCGTCTCCTGGGTGTCGTGCGGCGACAGAGTCGGGGTCGTCACGGGGCGCGTCTCCTTCGGTTCGTTCGGTCTCCAGCAATCCAGCCAGGTGGTCGCCTGCTCCCGCTCCACGCGGCGGTCGCCTGTGGATAACTTCCGTGCCGTGTCCGGGGTGCACGCAAGACTTGGTTCTGCAAGCCCTAAGGAGCGCAGCTTGCTCTGGCGGCAACCAGCCACCAGATCAAGGCACTTGCACTAGTGCGTTGAACAAAGGAAGTGGTGACGATGAGGAGTCGACGGAAGGTGTGCCGGGTCGTATCCGACGGCGTCGGCATGGTGGTGAGCACACTCGTCACGTGCGTCGGGGGCGCCCTCGTGCACCCGGTGGCGGGCGCGGCATTCTTCGTCGTGGGTCTGGTGACGTTCGGTGCTCTGCTCTGCGGGCGTGGCGAGAGCCTGTTCGTCCGGTTGCTGGCACGGGCGCGCGAACCGCGCGACTACGAGCTGGCCGCGCTGCGTCCAGTGGTCGCCGTGCTCAAGGAACTCGACTTGGTGTCGCCTCCGGTGCAGCTGCTGGTGCGTGACGGGCCGGCCGGCGTCCGCGTCGGTGCTGCTGGCCGGCGGACCGTTGTCATCTCGCAGGGATTGCTCGAGGCGATCGCCAGTGGCCGGATCCGACCCGACGAAGCCGCGGCGCTTCTCGCGCATGCGATCGGCCGGATCCGGCTCGGCCAGTGCCGCTACGACGTGGCACTGGAGTTCTGGATGCTGCCCTGGCGACTGCTTCAGGCTGTCGGCCGCGGCATCGGCCGGGTGATCGGCTGGTTCCCGCTGGCCGCCTTCGCATGGCGTGTGCGATTCATCACCGGCGCAGTCGCCCTGTTGCAGGGGTTCACCGATGGCCAGGCCGCGTTCGGGCTGATCGGCGCCGGTGTGGTGGCGTTGTCGTACGCCGTGCCGTGGGCGGAGCAGCAGGCCGCACTGGCAGGCGAGGACGAGGCCGACCGGTTCCTCGCCGCCGCGGGCCTCGGAGACGCGCTGTGCCGGTTCCTGGAGCGAGGGCGGCGATCACCGCGGGTTCTGCACCGCGTGCACCGGCTGCGGTCGGTGCCGGCGCCGGCGGTGCCCGACCAGACTGTGCTTGCGTGATGACGATGGAGGACGCCGCTGATCGTGGCCGAACGCGATGTGCGCTCGGCGATCGAGGCGGTCACGGTCTTGTCGAACCTAGTGACGCCCATCGGCGAACATGAGGCTGTGGCGGCCGCGCCCTGATTGCGCAGCCGCCAACCCGCAGCCTCCTCGCACGGTCGCCCAGATACAGGAGCGGCAGACCGGACTCCGCGAGGCGCTCGGCCGCGTACTGCCTCACGAACGAGATTGACGCCGGTATCAGCGCCGCGGACCGTAGCTCGACGACGGGTCGTCATACGCCCATACTGCGGCCTGCTCGCGCTCGGCGCCGCTGCGCCCGCTGGCACTGGCATCTTCCTCAGCGACCCGATGGCGATCCTGGGCATCCTCAACGGCGCCGATGACGGCCGAGCGACGTTCGGATTGGATCTCCAGACCTTGGTCCCGCGCCTCTTCCTCGACAGCTTCGTTGCTCATGGCGTCCCTCTCGTTGGGTGTGACCTCCCGAAGGCGCACCTACGGGTCCTGGCGGTCAAATCTCAACCGACGTTCGGTCTCACCGGACCATGCCGCGACTGACACTGGTGCCCCTTGCCGGCGCGTCGGGCCGGCGCGCACGACTCGACGGCGACGGCGCCTGGCTGCGATCGGCCGCCGGTGACCAGTCGGCCGACGCTGCGTGGTCTCGAGCGTGATTCAGATGGGGAAGGGCTAGGCCGATCTGTTCGCGGGCCGCGCCGATCTGGTCCACGGATGACGGGTCGCGGCGCAGCAGCGCGACGGCTGCCTTCAAGGGCGCGCGGGCTTTCTCGACCGCGACGGTGACTTCAATCGTGTCGGTCAGCGTGCCGATGGCACGGTCATGGTTCTCCGCCGTCAGGTGTGGAGACTGTGCCAGCGCCATGGCATCGCGTAGATGAGCGTCCGCCCGGTCCAGGTTCGTCGAGGCATCTTCGAGGGTGTTCAGGTGGCAGTTGACTAGCTGCACGATCGAGTCGTGAACCGTGGCCGACCAGCCGTCGATGACGTCCGGGGCAAGGTCCTCCTGCCGGTGCGCCAGACCCCGTCCTGCTCCCTCGAGGTAGTGCGCGGCGGTGTCCAGGTAATGCTCCGTGTTCGCCAACGCCAGCACCGTGCGTTCTGCCAACTGTGCCGTCGGAGCTGACCGCAACGGCCGGCTCGCCTCCTGGCTGGCCACCGTGTCGTTCTCTGGAACCTCGGTGCTGTCGGCGTGCCACTGCACCGGCCAGCCGTGAGTGAGTTCCTGCGCTGCCTCAAGCACCAGCGATCGTGCCTTGTCCTCGGTCGATGCCAGGGCATCGGCCACCTGTGACACGTTCGCGTCAAGGACCACACCGTCATGGCTTGGAATATCCGCGTGCGCCTGCCCGGCGGCATCGACGCGGACCGTGGCCACGACGTCCGCGCGATGATCGAAGAGCGGCACCTCCTCGGCGATGTCACCTGAGTGGTGGTGGTCGGACTCAGATTCGACGGCGGCCGTGACGCCGGCGAAGTGCTCCCGCTGGATCTGATCGCCCAGCTCATCCATCGCCTCGTACTTGCGGAGGCGATAGTCCGCCTCGTTCATCGAATGCAGCTGGCCATCCAATACGTGCTCGTCGATCGTGAAGTCGGAGCGTTGCAGGGTACGCGGATCGATGACCAGGCCCTCGCCATCCGCAGCCGGCACCAAGTCGGCCTTCACGCCAAAGACAGATCCCGGGCCGTACAAGGCGCCGCCGTCCTCGTCTCGGCCAGGCGTCGTTCGGACATCATCGCCGCAGATCTCACGGATCCGCTCAAGCGTCTCGAGCGGATAGTCGCATCCGGTGATTCCCCGCAGGCCCGTGTCGGCGACGTCTGGATCGTTCGGGTCGCCGACCAGGTGCAGGTTTCGTTGGTATTGGTTCTGTGCGCGTTGATCGCGTGCGTCGAGCTGTACGTCCAGCCACTGCTGCGGCGCGCTCAGCAGGTCACGGGGAACGAATTCCACGTGCACCAGAAGGTTCACGCCGTGCCGCTGCGTCTCACTCAAGTTGACCATGTCTGTTTCTCCCTATCGACGGCCGTCGGCGCCTACCGTCCGATGGCGCTGTCGGCCGGACGGTCCGGGACTGATGTGGTGGTGGTCTTGTCGGGGCCGGCTGACCGGTTGCCGGCGGCGGCGGTGATGGTGCGTGCATCCAGGCAGTCCCAGTCAGGCTCGTCACGGTCCGGCTGGGCCCGTCGCAAGGTTGGGATGTCGTGGCGGTGTCGGGTGCGCAGGATGGTGCGGTCGACGACGTCGAGGTGCTGGCCGATCTGTGGGTCTGACGCCCCGCCGGCTGCCATGCCTCGCACGACTTCGATCCGTTCGGCAGGGGTCAGGTTCGTGGCGGCGCCGGTGCGGGCGATCGCACGGTCGACGGCGACCATGTCAATGGTTTCGGCTCCGGCGGCGACCGGCACGTCGATGTGTGGCCGAGCATGCGGGTTGTCGATGGTGCTGTCGTCCCAGGCCAGCGGTGGGGCATACCCGCGGCTTCTGGCGTGGCCCTTGGTTTCCGGCGAGGGCCCCGGCGCCATGCTCAGCTGGTCATAGACGTCCTTGATCTCTCGCCACTTCTCCAGCGTGATCAGGTTCCCGGGGCCGCTGAGAACCCTGGGCAGGCTGGTGGCGCCGGCCTCGGTGATGTGGTCTCGGGTCCAGCCCATGGCCAGCAGCGCCTGCACGCGGCGGGCCGCACCGACCTTGGGTACGTGCCCAGACTGCTGCTGCTCGTAGACGCCGGCGAGCGTCATCCGAGACACGTGCTCGGCGGTGCGGCGCTGTACGACATCCCGATCTCCGTCGACGATCGCGCGCAGGGCTGGGGCGCTCAGTCCGCTGCTGCGGCTCAGCGCTCGTACCGGCACGTCGGCGTCGAGGAAGTGCTGAAGCTTGCGGCGGACGGGTTCGGCCGGCATGTAGCGGGCCCGGCCGCGCGCACGATCGCGCTGGTAGGCCACCTCGTCGGCCTTGGTGCGGTAACTCATCCCCGGGCACCTCCGTCAGGTCTGGTGCCTTCCCGAAGGGGATTGCGGTCGCTCTGGCGGCCACCGCGCAGGAAATGACGTTGCCGCTACCTGCGTGGAGCGGGCCCTGCGTGCTCGCCGGCACCGGGTATGTCGTGCAGCAGGCGCCGCCGTTGCGCCTCGCGGGCGCGTTCCTGGTTCTCACGGTCCATCTCCTGGACCAGTTCGGGTGCGCAGAAGGTCTCGGCGGCCCACCCGCCGTTGCCGCCGTCGAGTCGCGGCTGCTCCCAGCCGCGGGCTACTACCGCCGAGTGCCAGTGGAAGCTGCGGTCTGCTGGCGACGGGCCGCCGGCGACTTGGAGATCCTCGGCAAGGTCGGAGAGGTCGTTCGTCATGAGTTGCTCCTGTTTCGGCCCTTCGAGAGCGAAGGGGGCTATCGGCGTGGCCCGTGCATTGCCGGCGCCGGTTCGCCGGCAGGGTTCGGCCGGTGCGCTGTCAGACGTCGGTGCGCGTGCTGGGTGACCTCGTCCGCCTCGTGCAGCGACCGTCGCGTGCCCCGGTCGCTGTGGTCGAGGAGGTCGCCCAGCTGCTGGAGCCGGGTCTCGGTGCGTGCGAGCACGTCGGTGGCGACGCTGAGGCCCTGGTCGACGCTGACTCGTGAGCCGAGCGTCGTGTCCGCGTTCATCCGCTGCGAGGCGATGTGCTTGACCGCCGTGAGGTGCCCGGCGGCGGCCGCCGCAGCGGGTTGTGCCATCTCGAGCAGGTCGCTGACCCCGTCCAGCCGTGCCCGGGTTCGACTGGCGAGCTTCATGTCGTCTGTCGATGCTGCGGCAAGGTCGACCGTGTCGAGGGCCTCCTTGACCCGGTCGACCCGGTGGGTGGCGTGCTCCAGGTAGGCACCGAGGTCGGTTCCGATTGCCTCGGTGAGGGCGCATCGGCCGGCCAGTTGTTCCATCTGCTGTGCGACGTTGCGCATGTACCCCGAGGCCATGGGTTCGTCGACGACGTGGGTCTTCGCTGCATCCGCGGTCGCGTCGTCCAAGAGCCGCCGGACCGACCGCGCCGCATCGCGCAGTTCTTCGATGAGACCGATGGCGGCGAGTAGGTCGCGGTGGATGCCGTGCAACTCGTCGCTCGCCACGTCGAGATCGCTGCTCATTGCGGGTCCTCGTCGTCGCCGCAGTCGGCGAGCTCGTCCAGGAAGCTCCTCAGGAGGCCACTGAGCTCGTCATCGGCGGCCTGGAGGTGATCCCGCATCCGTGCGGTGTCAGAGGGGGTCTCGCCGCTGCACACGTCGATGTTCTCCGCTCGGGCTCGTGGCCCGCCGGCTGCGGGCTCCTCGCTCCCCAAGGTCAGATCCCGTGCTCTGGCGGTCACCCCTGCCCGTCGAGTCAGCGGTCCTCACCGTCAACCTTCGGTGTCACCGGCAGCGGCGGGCAGTTTTCGCGCTCGTCGAGAACGATCCGGATCCGTCCAGACTCCGACCGGCCCCGGGTGGCTCGAATCCCGCGGAGATCGGTCGTGTCGCAGAAACTCGTTCCACGAAGGCAGCCCACCGCCGCTGCGTCCCTTCTGCATTGCGGCCCACTCGGCCGGTGTCGGCCGAGGTGAGCCTCTGACGGTCAGCCGCGTCGGGTCGAGCGGGCTGAGGAGGCCAGGCGAACGCGGGGTCGGTACGGGGTTGCGCCGAGCCGACTGATTACCGCGTCGTACTCCGGGGCCTGCGCGTTGGGTGCACCGTCTGTGTCTGCGCTGTTCGGCATGGATCGCTCGTCTGTGGTCGCCGTGAGGCGGGTCGGCCTTGGTCATCTCCCTACGACGGTCTTGGCGGCTGCGGCGGTCAACCGGTCAGGCAGCGTCCGACGCCGAGTCGTCGCTGCGGCCGATCACGGGTGCGAGGGAGGGCAGGACTCGTGCCTGCAGCTTCGACAACGGGAGCGACCCCGGTGGCTGTTTTCCGGGCGCGGACCCGAGAAACGACTCGAAATTGAGGACCTCCTCCACGAGCTGCACCAGATAGGGATCCGCTCCCGTCACGCCCGCAACACTCCCCTGCTGGCCCTCGCCCGTGAGTCGCCGCCCGCGGTCCTGGCCGACCTGCTCGGTATCGGCACCAGCACTGCAGACCGCTGGCGACAGTGGGCCGGCGGCACCTCGGCTGCCTACGAGGTGCCGTCACACCGATGACAGGCTCTGCCGAACGTGATGCCCGCAGACGCCTCACGAACTGCTGTAGCCCCCGATACCCGAGTACGTCGCCGCGAAAGGAAACACCGTGCAAAGCCGGGCTCAGCTTTGCCCCGGCCTGGAGTTCGTGGGCAGCACATTGCTGTCAGCTGTGGTGCGTGATCCCTTTCGGCGTCCTCAGCCGGCGCCGCGGGTGGACAGCAGCCCATGCAAGGATCCGCGGCGTGCTCTGCCGACGACCCGTTGCAGGAGACGAGACAGCAGCGGGCTCGTGATCAGTACGACGACCACAGCGACGACCATGGCGGCGATGACGTCGTGCGGGTAGTGCGCGCCGACATATACCCGGCTGATGGCTTCGAGGATCGCCAGTAGTGCGGCGATGACGCCGAGTCGTCGGTTCACGAAGAAGAGGGCGACCGCGACAGCGGCAGCGAACGTGGTGTGTCCGCTCGGCATGGCGTAATCCGTTGGTGCAGGGCACGTTTCGACGATGAACGCGTGCGGTACAGAGCGGCAGGGGCGCAGCTCGCCGATCTGGTTCTTGATCACTTCGGTCACCAGGAATGCCAGTGCGACACCGATTGGTGCGACCAGGGCCGCCGTCATTTTCCGGTCCCCGTGCGGGCGGGAAATCCACCAGCCCACCAGCAGCAGGATGACGAACAGGCCGATGCTGTAGGTGGTCCAGGCTTCCGCGGCCGCGTTGAGCCAGTGGGTGTGCCGCGCGAACTGGGTGACGTCCCGGAAAAGCGACCCGTCGATGCGCGCCCCGTCGTACGTCGACATCGTCAGCGCCTCCGAAAACATGGGGTAGCTGTGGCCTTTCGTTCGGTGCGCCCTGGCTGGGCACGTCGAGCCGCCAGCTAATCCTTTCCTGGCTGAGAGGGTCCTGAGAGCTCGTGGTGACCGGCTGCGGTGCGCATGGCGACGTTGCACCGTTCCCGGGTCGGGAGCGTTACTTTCGAACCGGCGGCGTGCGATCGTGCGCCGCATGGAGTGCGGAGGTGCCCACCGTGCAGGATCCCGCCGATCCGCCGATCCCTATTCGTTCGCATCCGGTGCTGGCTCGGCGCGCCGCGTTGCGGTTCGTGCTGCTGATCGGGGTCGTCAGCGCCTTCTCCGACATGACGCACGAGGGCGCCCGCAGCATCACCAGTCCCTTCCTCGGATCGCTGGGGGCCAGCGGCCTGGTCGTTTCGGTCGTCGCCGGGGGCGGCGAGTTACTCGGCTATGGGTTGCGTTGGTTCGCTGGGCGGGCGGCCGATCGCACGGGCAGGTATTGGGCGATCGCGTTCTTTGGGTACACCCTGCAGATGGCCGTGGTGCCGTTGCTCGCAGTATCCGGCAACTGGCCGGTCGCCGCGGCCCTGATCGTCACCGAACGGGTCGGGCGGGCGATCCGCATCCCGACCCGGGACGCGATGACCGCACATGCGGCACACCGACTCGGCGGCGGCTGGGCGTTCGGCGTGCGCGAGGCGCTCGATGCCGGTGGCGCGATGGTCGGCCCGCTGGTGGTCAGCCTTGTCCTGTGGTTGCACGGAAGTGACCGGTCTGCCTTCGCCTGGCTCGGCATCCCCGCCGCACTGACCCTGCTCTCGTTGGTTTTCACCTGGCGGCAGTTCCCCAACCCCGCGGACCTGGAATCTGAGGCACCCGCCCCGCCGACCGACGGCGCGCCGCGCCCGCCGGCGTTCTGGCTCTACCTGGCCGCGATGGGTTTGATCGCGGTCGGCTACGCCGACTGGCCGCTGATCGCCTTGCATTTCAGCGAAGAGCGCATGGTCGGCTCCACGGTCGCACCGGTGTTGTATGCCGTGGCAATGGCCGCCGAAGCAGTGGCGGCACTGGTCCTGGGCAAGGCGTTCGACCGCGTCGGTCTGCGGTCCGTGCTCGTCGTGACGGTCCTAACCGCCGCATACGCACCGCTAGTCTTCCTCGGCAGCTTGCCGCTGGCGGTGATCGGGATCCTTGCCTGGGGTCTGGGTATGGCCGCGCAGGAGTCGATCATCAAGGCAGTGCTAACCACCATCGTGCCCGCTGACCGGCGCGCCTCGGCCTTCGGACTGTTCGACACCGGCTTCGGCGTCGCGTGGTTCGCCGGCAGCATCCTGCTCGGCGTGCTTTACGACACGTCCCTGGTGGCGCTGGCCGTGATTTCCGCCCTCGTCCAGCTCGCCGCCCTCCCATTGCTGGTGCTAACTCGCCGACGGTTGGCCGCAGCCGGAAATGGTTAGAAGTCCCCGGTCGACAAGACTCGCACGGGAGTGAATTACGTCCGCGAGAGAACGGATCACTGGGGTCGCCGATCTGCAATCCAACCGGGGTGACATTAAGGTCGACCTGATGCGGCCCGTAACCGGGTTGTCACGCTTGGCCGGAGGTTCGTTCGCTGCCCGGCGGAAACCATTTTGCGCGAGCTTCGAGCAGGTGAACACGAGATGTGTGAAGCGGCACCACGGCCGCTGGCCATTGATGCCTTTCTGCGCCTGCCTTTACACGCTGTCTGCATGGACTAGTAGCGCTATCGGCGTCATACAGGCACCGGCGACCGCGCACTCACGGCGAGCTGCATCGCCGTGTTGAGAGGAGACACGGCCGAGTGAGCGGTGGGTGCCACGCTGCAGTTCATGCATTACAGTGAAAGCGGCGATGGAGTCCGCCGGCGAAGTTTTCGCAAACCGCCCTCGTGGCTGATGGCACCTTCGATCGATACGAAGGTGAGCCACGCCCATGCTCCGCAATCGCTCTACGCTGCTTTATCCATTGCCGCCTGGCGCGGCTGAGCTTGATCGTCGCCCGCCCGAGGGCACCCTGAGCGATCTGAACTTGGACCAGGTGTTCGCGTCGATCTGCGCGGGTGCCGAGCAGTACCGCTTCGATGAGTTCTTCGAGTGCCCGAGTGACGATTTAGCCGTGGTCGGCCACCGGCATGCGGTTTTCAGCGATCTGGAAGCCGCTGCCACGGCGGATGTGATCCGGTCGTTCGTGACCGATGCAGCGGCCGTGCGTGACCGGCTGGCCGAGAAGCTGTATGACGCGTTGCAGGCAGACCGGTGGTTCCTAGGTGCGGTGTCGGCCCATTGCGCTGCGGTGGTCGCGGCGAGCGACGGCCTGGATGCGGCACCGGTGCATGCCGCCGGGCTGCTCGGGTTGCGGGACCGGTTGACCGAATACCGACGCAGCGCCGAGTTCGCGGCGCTGCGGGACGAAGCCGCGCGGCTGGAGCAGGGGCTGGACGACCTACGGTTCGTAGTCCACACTTACGCGGGCAAGATCGTCATCGCACCGCCTGGTGACGAACCGGATTTCGCCGGCTCGGTACTGGAGACGTTCGCGCGGTTCGCTGCCCCCGGCCGGATCGAGGATCAGGACCAGGGCCGGAGCGCGCACCAGCTGGATCGTGTCGAGTCGGCGGTGCTGCACCTGCTCGGCCAACTGTTCCCGACCCTGTTCACCGATGTTGCAGCCTTCCATCGCGCGCATGCCGGGTTCCTTCCCCAGTGGTGGCTGGACGCTGAACGCGAGGCAGCCTTCTACGTGCACTGGCTGGATTTCATGCGCGCGTTGAAGCCCGCCGGCGTGCGGTGGACACTGCCCCGGCTGTCTCGTGAGAATCGCGCCGAGCGGGTCATCGCCGGCTGCGATGTTGCACTGGCGAACCAGCACGCCACCGACGAACAGCGTTGTGTGACCAACGATCTCGAGTTGACCCCACCCGAGCAGATCCTGGCGATCTCCGGGCCGAACCAGGGCGGCAAGACCACCACCGCCCGTATGTTCGGGCAACTGCACTACCTGGCCTCCCTCGGGCTACCGGTGCCGGCCGCACAGGCGGCGTTGTTCCTGCCGGACGCGGTCTACACGCATTTCGAGCGGGCCGAGAGCATCGAAACCCTGGCGGGCAAGTTGGAGGACGAACTGCGCCGCGCCAAGACACTGTTAGAGAGCGCGACCGGCGACAGCGTCATCGTCTTCAACGAGACGTTCGGCTCGACCTCCCTGGCCGACGCCTACGTGCTGGGCGCGACGATCTTGCGGCAGGTGATCGACACCGGTGCCCTCGGCGTGTACGTGACCTTCGTGGACGGACTGACCCGATTGGACCGGCACGTGGTGAGCATGATGAGCACCACCGACCTCGACGACGACTCGGTGCGCACGTTCAAGGTGGTGCGCAAACGGGCGGACGGCAAGGTGCACGCGGCCGCGATCGCGCGCCGATATCAGCTGACGTATGACGACATTCGTCAGGCGGTCAGCTGATGCGCCCCCACTTGCTGTTTCCCGACCGGGACCTGGGCACGCCCGCTGAGAGCACGCCGCCGCTGCTGGCCGACCTGGTCGCTGATCTGGAGCTGCCCACCGTGCTAAGCGCGATGGCCGGCAAGGACGCGTTGACGTACGCGGTGTGTGCGCAGGTCCTGACCGCCACAGACACGACGCCGCAGATCGTGCGCTACCGGCAAGCGGTGCTGGCCGACGCGATCGCGCATGCTGGCGAGTTCGCAGAGCTGTACACGATCGCCACCGAGGCGATCGCTGATGAGAAGAAGATCTACCGCAGCACGCTCCGGCTGCGGCCGGAATCCACCCTGCGCCGGTCGGTGGAGGTCCTCAAACGACTGCTGGACGCGGTCGCCCGGGTGCGGCAGGTGACCGGTCCACTCGGCACGGCCGCCAGGTCGGACGCCGTGCGCGGCATGTGCGCCGTGCTGGCCGAGCAGCTCGATGACCCCTACTTGCACGAGGCCGGAGAGCAGGTGAGAGAGCTGGAACTGGCGCACGGCCTGCTGGTGTCGGCGCAGCTGGATCGAAACGATGCGGTGTCCAGGATGCGGCCGCTGCTGGCGCGCACGTCGGGCAACTGGCTGATCGGGCGGCGGCCGCGGCTGCGCAAACCTACGTTCTCCTACACGATCGCCGACCGCGACCAGGCAGGAATGGAAGCCTTCGCTGAGTTCCGCGACCGCAGCCTCACTCAGGTCTCCAACGCCGCCGACACCTCGGCAACACACATTCTGGGCTTCCTGACCTGTCTGCAACGCGAAGTGGCGTTCTACCTGGGCTGCGTCCGGTTGCAAGTAACCCTGCGCGAACTCCAGGTGCCGACCTGTTTCCCGGACGTCTGCGACAACGACGTCCGCGAGCTGAACGCGGTGGCGCTTCGCGATGTACCGCTCGCCTTGCAGAGCAAACACGCGCCGGTACCGGTGACGGTCGCTGCCAGCCGGGCACGCCTGGTGGTGCTCACCGGCGCCAACAGGGGTGGCAAGTCCACGACGCTGCGGGCGGTCGGGGTGGCCCAGCTGATGGCTCAGGCGGGCATGTTCGCGGCCGCCGCACAATTCCGGTTTGCCGTCTGCACAGGCATTTTCACCCACTTCAAGCGTGAGGAGGACACCGGCATGGAGCACGGGAAGTTCGACGAGGAACTGGAGCGGATGAGCAGGATCACCGGGACGGTGGCACCGGGCGGGATGCTGCTGGCGAATGAATCGTTCGCCTCCACCAACGAGCAGGAGGCCTCCGACGTCGGCTTCGATGTGCTCACGGCCCTGGTCGACAGCGGCGTGACTGTCCTGCTGGTGACGCACCTGTTCGCCCTGGCCAAGCAGCTGTTCGACAACTCACGTCCGTCGGTGTTCCTGCGGGCCGAACGCGGCGCAGGCGGTGAGCGCCCCTTCCAGTTGATCGAAGCGCCGCCGCTGCCCACCAGCTTCGGGGGCGACGTGTACCGCACGGTGTTCGGCACACCACTGGACAGCTCCTTAACCGGTGACGGTCCGGACACGGAACGTCAAGAACCGCAACCGGTTACATCCCGTCACGATCACTCAGATACCACCATTCCCCTAACGAACCCAGCGAAGAGGTCACGATGACAACGAACCAGGACTTGCGACTTACCGGTGTCAGCGCGGAGCAGATTCTGAACTCTCGCGGCCATCCCACTCTGCAGGTCGAGGTGATCACCGCCGACGGGCTGAGCTTCTTCGGCAGCGCACCCTCGGGCGCCTCGACTGGTGAGCACGAAGCGCGTGAACTGCGCGACGGCGGCACCGACTATCGCGGGCTCGGCGTCACCAAAGCAATGACGTTCGTCGACAGTCAGATCGAGCCGGTCCTGACCGACAGGGCCTGGACGACCCTGGATCAGATCGATGGCACACTCGCCGCATTGGACGGCACCGGAAATTTCGCGAAGATCGGCGCCAACACCGCGGTCGCGGTCTCCATCGCCTGCGCCCGCGCACTCGCGCACCAGCAACGAATCCCGTTGCACCAGTGGATATCCGAGCAGTTGGGAACGACCCCTGTGATGCCGGTGCCGCACTTCAACGTGGTCAACGGGGGCGCACACGCCGCCAACGATCTGGCGTTCCAGGAGTTCCTCATCGCCCCCGCCGGCGCGATGACCATCACGGATGCCATCCAGATGGGCGCGGAGATCTATGCGGCGCTGGAGGGCGAACTGCGGGCCCGGTTCGGGGCGGTCGGTGTCGGCGACGAGGGCGGGTTCGCCCCGGACACCGACGACGAGGCTCAGGTGCTGGACATCCTGGTCCGCAGCATCGAGCAAGGCGGCCTGACACCCGGGCTCAACGTCCGGCTGGCACTGGATGCCGCAGCGAATAGCTTTTATGACGGCAAGTACTACCGGCTGCACGGCCGCTGGCGGTCCGCCGACGACCTGCTGGAACGGTACGTCCACCTCGCGACCAACTACCCGATCTGGAGCATCGAGGACCCGTTCGACGAGTCGGACCGGGACGCGTGGCGCGACATCGTGGATCGGCTGGGCTCCACGGTGCAGATCCTGGGTGATGACATCTTCGTCACCGACGCGCAGCGCATCCGTGTCGGCGCCAAGGAGGGGATCGCGAACGCCGCACTGATCAAACCGAATCAGGTCGGCACGGTCACCCAGACGCTGGAGGCGTTACGGGCCGCGCAGGAGGTGGGATTCCGCACCATGGTGTCGCACCGGTCCGGGGAAACACTGGACACGTTCATCGCTGACCTGGCGGTCGGCGCCGGGACCGGCCAGCTCAAAGCGGGCGCGCCCGCCCGGGGTGAGCGGGTAGCCAAGTACAACCGGCTCACCCGGCTGCAGAAGTTGTATCCCGAGTTGCGGTATGCCCATTGGTGGACGGACTGAACAGCGATGACAGTCACTCAACGGGACTCAACTGTCGACTGCGGCCACCTTGTCCATCTCCAGGATGCGCCATCCCTGAGTCTTGTTGTGTTGCAACACGTTCCAGCAGGCGGTTCGCTGCCGCGGCGGAACGGTCAGGGACGAGTCCAGGTGGCCCAGCAGCAGTTGGTTGACCGCGTCATGGGCGACCAGCACCACCCCTGGCTGGTCGGCATACGCCTCCAGTGCGGCAGCAGCGCGGGCGAGAACATCCTCGGCGGGCTCCACACCGGGGGCCGCGTCCAGCGACCCCCACTGCGCGATCACGGCGGCCTTGGGGTGGCCGGACCACTGCCCGTAGTCGCGGTCCATCAGCCGCTCGTCGGCTTCGTCGGTAGTGCCGGCGGCGGCCGCGATCGCTTCGGCGGTGCGGCGTGCCCGCAGCAAGGGACTGTGTCGCACTACCTGCACGTCATACACAGTGAGCGCTTCGGCGAGGCCCGCGACTTGCCGCCGGCCCACGTCGTCCAGGTCCGGGTCCAGGTGCCCGCGCAGCTCACCGTTGGCGTTCAGCACGGTTTGCCCGTGCCGGGCCAGGATGAGGCGGCACCATTCATCCCTCGACTCAGCCATCACACCTGGTCCCGTCCTGCCTTGCGATCAGCGTCGGCGTGCAGCACGGTACGCCGACCGACGCGCCGACAGAAGTGCTTGACCGGCAGTGGCGCCGCTGCTCGCAAGGGCTCCGCGCCGAAGGGCGATGGAGCTCGCCTGGCCCCGCGGCCCGAACCGCAGACCCGGCTAATAGCCCTTCCAAGCTGCTGCTGGCAAGGTTGTGGTGCGCCGAATGGCCCTGATCGCGTCCCGGCGACCATGAGCGGCCTCCCACTGCCGGCGATTCAGGCGCCCCGCCTGGCCGCAGTGCTGCACGTCCGCCTGCACGTCGAACACATCATCGACCTCGAAGACACCCCAATCGACCCCGACCTCGCCGACTGGCAGAAACGAAGTCGACGAACGCCTCCAAACGCGGCACCGCCACGCAGAATCGCTGGTCGAACTGCCCGGCGATGACTGGGACTACCACATGCAACGCGGAGGTTCCTGGCATGCGCTGCTGCACCGGGCCGAACAACTCGATGCCGGCCTGATCGTCGTCGGACCGCACCTGCACGCGCGTGCTCTGGCAGCCGCACTGAGACGCTTCCTGCACGGCATTGCCGGGCTCAACGCCACCGAGCAGCTGGTCCGCCACGGAGACAGGCCGATCCTGTTTGTGCCGTCACAGGTCAGCAAGCACTCAGAAGAATTGTGAATCCGACATACAGCCCCCAACGCGGCTTTCACGATGACGAAGCTCGTCAACTCACTCCTCGGCGATACCGGCCGTTTCGGTACTCAGGGCAAGCAATTCGCACCGTTCGAATTGAGCACTCCGCCAGTTGCCCACTCCGACCTGAATCGGATCCACGTGCAGCGGTGATCTAGAACGATGGTGCGTCTCCGGGCTGCCGGGCGAGGGTTAGGTCGGCAGTCACGATGTTCAGCCGCTCCGCGGCGGCGCCCTTCCCGTGGGACACCGCGCGAGCCTCGGCGACCTCGAGACCGCTCCGGGGTTCGACCCCAGTCGCCGCCAGGAGGTGCTGCTCGTCGATGGGTTCGACCCCGACGGCGGCACGCATCTCGTTGATCGTGGTGCGGACTTCACCCAGTGCGCGGTCGTCGGCTTCCAGTTGATTGAACAGGTGCTGGCCGGACGGGATCATGTCGTCCTCATAGTCGTAGACGTCCTCCCACTGCGGCCGATACCCGAGCTGATCGCGGACTCCTTCGACGACCCGCGGATCCCGGACTGCTTGAGCCATATCGCCGCCGTGCGCAGCCAGAGCTTGCGCAATGCGAGGTTGCGGGACGTCGGGCTCGTTCATCCAGTGAGCGCTTGCGTACGCGCGGTCGGTGGCTGCGTCAGCTTCGCCGACAATGCGTTCGGCGATAACCAGTCGGGTCTGGTTGGCTTCCCTGTCCTGGCCTTCGACACCCAGCTGTAGCGCATCACGGGGCGGCATGTGCAGCACGTCGGGGTAGTTCACTGCCGGTTGCGTGATCTCGGTCATCGAGCCACCTCCAGGGGCTTGTCACGCGGGGCTTCCTTGCATCCCTAAGCCTCGATCCACCGATGAGCTCGGCGGTGGCGG
Source organism: Flexivirga oryzae (assembly GCF_014190805.1). Lineage (NCBI taxonomy): Bacteria > Bacillati > Actinomycetota > Actinomycetes > Micrococcales > Dermacoccaceae > Flexivirga > Flexivirga oryzae. The sequence continues at coordinate 2,207,398 of NZ_JACHVQ010000001.1, forward strand.
CAGGTGGTCGTGATCGTGGGGTCAGTGGTTGTGGGCGTGCTGGCCTGTCGGGCCTCGCTGTCCGGTTGTTCCACTGGTGTCCTCGGGTTGCGCAGCAGTGCTGCTGGGTGGTCAGGCCGCGAGGAGCGCTGGCGGATCACTGACGCGGTCGAACATGGCGCTCCACGCGTTTTCCCATGGCCAGTCGCGCGGTAGGTGCACGGTGATCCGGCGTGCGGAGGTCGCGACTCGTGCGGGCACGGTGATCAGTTTGTGACGGATCGTTGCGGTGGTGGCCTTGGCTAGCTCCGTGCTGGTCAGGGTTGCCGCGGCCCGGGTCAGATTGAATGCCATCACGGCCAGCACCAACCAGGCGGCGTTGGCGTGGAACTTGCCCGATGGCAGGTGGGCCAGTGCGGAGTTCTTCAGGTCGGCGTGGACCTGCTCGATGACTGCGTGGTGCCGGTGGGTCTTGTCCGCGGCCACGGTATCGAAAACGGCCGTGTCGGTGGTGGTGAAGAAGGCGTGGAAGCGCCACACGTCGAACAAGGTGTCCTGCCCGGCTGCCTTGTTCCTGTCGGCGTTGAAGTCCGGGATGCGGCGCACCACCAACCGGCCGGGGACCCGGTCGGCTTTCTTGGCCGAGGCGAACGCGGTGAACGGTATTTCGGCGACTTCGGCCCGCGAGATCCACGTGTTGGTCTCTTCGTCGAAGATGGCGTCGGTGTACTCGATCGGGGTCCATCCGTCATCACCGATCGCTGAGATCGCTTTCTTCACAGCAGTGTTCATCCGGACGGTGACCGACACCGCGGCACCACCTTTGCGCGCGGCGTGGATTGCCCCACGGGTGTAGAACGCCGAATCCATGCGCACCAGCACCGGCAGGGAGCCGCCCACCAGGCGGCCGGTGGTTTTCACCGCGTCGGCGATGATGCGCTTGGCGCCGCGTGGTGACCCGCACGCGCCCTTGCGCAGCCGCTGAGCCACGACCACCGGCGCTGAACCGGTTCTGCTCGAGGTGGCCAGCAGAGCGTTCAAGCCGCGGACCCCGGAGTAGCCGAACCCGGCGCCCTGCTTGGCATGCCCGTGGACTTCGATGATCGTGTCGTCCACATCAAGCAACGCGTACCCGTGGTCACCGGTAGCCGCCTCGTGGCCATTAGCGGTGGCCACCAACTGGGTGTGCCCGGCCAGGTTGATCAGGAATCTGGAGGCGACCGCGTCCAGTTGGCGGACGTGACCGAAGGTGAATGCTCGCAGGAACGAACCCAACGTCGAGGGTGCGTAGGCTCGGTCGAAAACGCGACCCATCCCGCCATGGCGCAACAACGACATGTCATCAATGCAGTCCGCACCGGCGATCATCCCAGCCACCAGCGAGGCGACCTTCAATCCTGGGTTCGCGCCCTTGTCGGTCGGGACCGACACGTGCTCATCGGCCAGGTCCGCGAGCCCGGCGGACTCGGCCAACGCCAGCACCGGCACCAGTCCACCAGCCGACACGAGGTTCGGATCGTCGAACGTCGCTGACGTCTGGCCAAGAGTATGAGAGAGTCGCATCTACGAGATGCCCTTCGTGTCGCGGTCGAATTGTTGCCTGAAGAACTCCAATTCTCCCGCCACACAAGGGCATTCTCACTTCACGACACGCTCACCCAAGCGACCACATCGGTGGATCGAGGCTAAGGCAAGCCGGGTGCCCCGGCGGCCAATCGCGCTTGGACGTTCAGCCGTTAGGGCGGTCTTCGGTCGGGAACATCAGGTCCACCGCGTAGCCGTCGGCCGTGGTCTGATCGGTCGTCGGTTCGGAGTAGGACTTGTTCTCATCGCCCTCGTCGAGGAGTAAGCACAAGCGTGCTTCGGCGGCGGACCGGTTCCGGTTCTGCACGGTTGCTCCTTGCTCAACGTCTCGGGTTGTTCCTGACAGCACGGTGGTCGCTGCCGGCGACCGGGCCGTCCCAGCGCGGATCGGTCGCGGTCGGCGTGACTCGTTCGCCGACTGGTGATTCGAGGTCGTCGACGTGGCGTTTGAAATAGCTGCCACCCAGATAGTCGACCTGGGCGATCTCCAGCGGCTTACCTGCCGTTCCGTCCGGAAGGCTCGCCTGCCATTCGGCGGCCAGCTCCCGGCTCGTGTAGACACTGCCGTACTCGTGATGCGGCTCTGGGTCGACGGTTACGCCCCAATGGCTGCCGAGGACGGTCACCCACGGACTATCGGCCTCGTGCCCGTCGGTGGAGATCAGTGCCCAGTAGGTTTCGTCGGCTGTCGCTCGTCGGCTCATCGTGGTGGCCTTTTTCGGTCAGGACCCTCGTGAGAGGGCGGCTCACGGCGCGGATCGTGTCGGTTAGGCGGGCCACCTAGCCTTTGTCGGCAATCTATGGGTTCCGTCACTGGTGGTGTCCAGCCGGCCGGGTCGAGACCGCGCTCGACTGCCGTATCGAGCAGTCTGGCAAGGCTGTTTGCCGGGTCGGTAACGCGCTCTAGAGCCAGCCGTGCGCCCATTCCGTCCCCGTGCAGCCACGCGCCAAATGCCGCCAGGTTGGCGACCGGAGTGCGGGCATCCTCGGGAGATCGGGTCAGGAGGTCCTTCCAAAGTGCCGCGTGGGCGCCGGACTCCTCGTGGGTCATCAGCCCCAGTGCGTGATCGCGCAGGGGCACGTTTTGGACATCGCCGATCAGGCGCGCCGCGTCGTTCGCAGCCAGCGGCACCGGCCGCGCCACGAACCCCTCGATCGTGTGCGTCATCCACCGCTGCTCGACGGCGGCAGCGGGAGCCCAACCACCAACAAGGTCCATGCGTTCCGCGGAAGCCATCACCGCCGCAGACAAGTCCTCATCGACAGGGCCGAAGGACGCACGCAATTGGCTCAGGGTGTCGTACGGTTGCCGGTCGCCCCTGCCGATGAACGCCACGGCGACACGGTCGCGGTCTGCTTGGGTGATCGTTCCTTGGTTGATCGTCTCGGGCCGGGTGTCGCCCAAGCGCAGCCACGAGTCCCCCTGTGCCGCGATCCGATCAACGACTGTCGTTTCGGGTTCGAGCGCGGCGGCGACGGCGTCGCAGACCGAGGTGGCACGCTCCAGTTGATCCGTGAAGGCAAGGACAAGGACCTGCCCGCCGATGAACCGCTCGAAGGACTTCGCCAATCCCTGTGCCAAGTCGCCGTAGTTCTCGCTTGTTGTCGGGATGTCAGCACGCGCCACCGGCCGCCGCGGGTCGATGGGGAACACGACGACCGAGCCGTCCGGGCGTGCTCCGAGGACGTGGGGCAGGACGGCGACGACATCGCCAGGCCCGGCAAGTAGCAGTGGCGGCTCATCCATCAGAGGTCCTCTCAATGACGTTCCTGTAGGCCATAAGGCGCGTCCGTGCCCGCTGGCGGTCAGACATCCGAAAGCTCAGGCATCTGCACAAGTGCAAATGCACGCGCTGTTCCGCGCCCGTATGCATCTGCGGCTGCTGCTGATCTACGCCGTCCTCGGGCGCGGGAATGGGTTCCTCGTGATGTCCGACCCACGCGAATTCGGCTGTGCCATCGACGTTTTCCACCACAGCAGTCGTGTTGCGCCCGGAGTGTGAATTTCGCGGCAGCTCGGCATGCGCAGGCGTTGTCAGGTCCGGTCAGTTGAGCGCCGCCGCGGTGCTCCGAGTGTGGGTGGGCCCAGCGCGCCGGCATGAAGTAGGCCCCGCCAGTGAGGACGTCGATCATGATCGCGACGGCCCGTTGACGTGGGGGCCTGGGCCGTCGAGGTGACAGCCTCGAGGAGGCGTGCGCCGATCGTGTAGCCGCGCAAGTGCGTACTGCTCGCGTCATATTCGGCAATCTGCCGCCACTACGACTGCTCGACCTCAAAGCGCATCTGCTGTTCCTCATCGGCGAATATGACGGGGGCGGCGCCGCTCGCTGGCTGTGTTCCCTGTTTGCGCTCTGCGCGTAATTCACGCACCTCCCGCCATGCTGGTGAGTGCCCCAGGAAGTCACTAGAACTCTTATTCGAACTGCGCCGCCTCGTCGCGATCGACATCGTCAGGCGTGACGTCCCGACCCGCGGTGCGGATGGGCATGGCAAGTGCTTCAGCAACCTCGTCCGGGCTGACGGTGCGTAGGTGCCGGCGATCCGCGCGGCGCAGGAACGTCGAAACCTCGTCGGAAAGCAGCTCCTCGACAGCGGACGGGAGGCCCGCGCCGACGAAGGCGACATTGCGTTGCTCTCGGAAGGCGTGCTGGATCGTTGTGCCCAGTTCCCGCAGGCCCTTGCAATGCACCTCATCGACAGTGATCAGTACCCCTCCGCCTTGCGCCCGGAGCAGGTCGGCCAGCTGTGACAGCTGGGATCGGTAGGCCCGGCCGCGGCGCGTGCCGGTCCGCGACGTCGCGACTCGCACCGATTGCCCCAGGCAGCGAGACGCTAGTCAGATGCGAGTCCGTCTGTTCCGGGTTAACGTCTTGGAGCAACTTGGGTAGTTGTTCGTAGCACGGTCGATCAGGTTGGGCGTTGCCATCTCGGAGCTGACGACCCAACCTTCGCTTTTAGCCAGGTCTTCGTAGGCGTTGAGCATGACGTCCTTGCCGGTCCCGCGCAAGCCGGTCACGAGCGTCGCGCGCTCAGGTGATCCGGGACCCTTGGATGCCTTCCCGGAAGTCGAGGTCGCCATCCCGACCCACCAGCAGCGCGGGCTGATCAGAAAGGTTGGCGTGGACGGATTCATACCACCACGCCATCAAGATCTTTTAATCCTTTGACTCTTTCATGGTCTTTAAATCTCGCCTGCTGCGGCGGCGTCGTCATACCCACCGCGCCGCAACAAGGAAAGCCCCGAGTCGCACCGGGAAGGAGGCGGCCCGGGGCACGTGACCTCTGACCCCAAGAGGAAGGCCAAGACGGTCACGGCCGCAGGCACGTCCCGCGAGCCGCCACGCCAGTCACGCCACCGGTCTGCTGTGACCAGCATGGCGAAGCGTCACCGGATCCTGTCGTCAGCAAGTCTGATGGGTCAGCCTGCCCGGGTCGCTTTGCTGGCGCAGGACATCGAGCAGAATCGTCGCCGTCTCGCGCTGGTGAGAGGGCAGAACTGCGACTCGCACCACTGACAGACCACGACGGTGCCGAGCCGTCCCTGACCCGGTTGCGTCCGACTGGCGGCCAAGCCTGCCGGCGACATGCCGACGGCATTGCTCAACCGGGCGGCGGTGGCGGCAACAGGATCCCGGTTTGCCAGGAACTTCTTCTTGGCGGTGAAGTTTCGCCGCGCGTTGCCGGTGATCGCCTCTCGCGTCTTGCTGGCAACCAGCCCGTAGCTGCGCGCCAGGCCATGTTCCTGGCGGTATTCGGCAGCGGTAATCGCGTGGCTCTTCCACGCATGCAGCCCGAGGTGTGCGAAGCGTAGGCCGCACTCGTGACAGAGCAGGCCGTCACTGTCTTCGTCGAGAGCGCCGTAGTGGCCATGCCGGTCCCGGTCACCGATGTTCACTGTGGGCACACTCCCCGATCCCGGCTCAGATCTTCGGTATCACTGGGACGGGCTCTCCAGCGTTGTATCGCAGCCGGCTCACCGGCTCTTCGCTCGCCCAGGCGTTAAACGCAGTCAGGTACAGCACCACCTGCTCGCGCGTGTCGTGTCGTCGGCGGCCTTCGCCTGCTTGCCGACGGGCCATGTTCAGCATGAGGTTACGCAGCTTGAGCCGGGCGTCGGTCTTGGCCAAGCCAGCTCCTTCGATGAGCCCTTCGAGCCACTGCTCGATCTTCTTGGCTGAATTCTTGCGCGCCACCAGATAGCTCGCCGCTCCGGCCGCGGACTTGATCATGCCCGTCTCGCTGACCAGTTGCTCAGCGACACTGATGTATTCGCGGATCCGGGGGTTTGCCGCGAGCGTCTCCAATATCTGGTGGTTGGTGACACGAGCGCCCCGCCGGACCAAGACGTGTCGGGTCGGTTGTCGTACAACCAGACGGTGCGCAGCATCGCCGCGAGCAGCAAGGTGTTCTTTTCGCCTTCGATTGCAAGTACATCAGCCGCGTTACGCTTCTTACCGGTGTCCAGGACGTCAAAGCTATCCGGCGAAACCTCAGTGAACACAGTTCGTTTCACTGGTAGATCCGCTTCGACGATCGCAGCCAACCGATGTTGGCCGTCAACCAGCAACCCATTCGTGTCAACAGCGATGCCTTGGTGAGTGGTCTTCCACTCGCCTCGTTTCATAGCCTCCGCAAAGACGCGCACCGTGGCGCGCGACAGCGGTCGATTACTGGTATTCGATTCCAGCAGGGCGGCTGCCTTGGCCGGGGTGATCGTCTGGGTCTTGGTACGCATCGGAACCTTTCTAAGTCGAAGGACTCCATGACGGTAGCGAACCGTTGGTGCACTCGTCCCCAATAGCCGGCGAGCAGGCTGCAGCCGACAACCCTGAGATGGCTGTGCGGATCCACAGGGCCGTCCCGCCCGAGTATCCAGAAATCAACCGCGGCGATTGGGTCACCCGGTCGCGCGCGTATCCGCACGATCACGGCTACGTCGACGGCGGCTCGGATCTGACCGGACTCACCGGGTATGCCGAAGCAGACGCCATGCCACCGCCCCCGGCAAGCGGACCGGGGCAGGTGGCACCTGATGACGAGGTGATCCGGTTCCAGCCATCTCGTGGAGCGCGCGAAGAACGCAGGCAGCCACCCGTGTCGCCGGCACCGCAACCAGCGCCGGAGCGCTCCATCTGAGAGTCAGCGTGTGGCCACCGGTTTCGCCATCACCACGAGGTTGTCCAGGTGGGCATAGCCGCCTTGCTTCGGAACTCGTCCGATGCTGCCGGTGCAGGTGACCAGGGCGAGCTGGTGCGCTCCCCCGGTCGCCCATACCGCCGCCGGTAGCTTGCCCTTCGGGTAGGTGGCCGCCGACTGCACTCGCCACGCCTGCACCTTCCCGGTGCGCGTCGTGGTGTAGACGACGGCGCCGGCCTTGATCTGAGGGAGCTTGTAGAACGCGCCGGGGATGTTGTCGTACGTCACATGCCCAGCGATGACGGTCGTCCCGCCGCGGCTGGTCATCGAGGGCGTCCAGTTCAGCCAACCGACCCGCGTCTTTCCGACCGGGATCGATGCCAGGCCACCGGATTGCCCTTCCGAGAGCACAATGACCGAGACACCCAACGACGGGATCCAGACGCTGTCTGGGCTCATCGTCGGTGCCTTCTTCGCCGGCGGCGACGGCACCCTGTGAGACCTGCTCCGTGGCTGCCCGCCCGGTGTTGTCCGCCGCGCGGGCTTCGTCCGGGAGCTGGTGGCCTTCGCCGGCGCTCGAGGCTCTCGCGTCGATGTCGCACGGTGCACAGCCTGCGACGACGATCCGGCCGCGTGTTGGTTCCGTCTCGTTGTCGCGCGACTACTGCGTGGAGCCGCGGCCGCCGGTGTGTCCGAATGTGAGACCGGTGGCGCCGCGCTGAGGTCCTTCGTCTGGAAGGTGTGTGCCGGGGTTCCGGCCGCAGCGGCGGGCGGTGACCTCAACCAACTGGTAGCGATCATGCCGACGCCACCCACGACCACGGCTAACACCCCGGCCAGGATCAACGCCACGGGGCCGCTCACTCGCCGCGCGTAGCCCTGGACGACCTCCTTGACCGTGTCGAGGCGTGCCACGTCAGTGCCGGTTGTTGCGGCGGCGCATTGCGCGACGTGCCAGGACCCCGGCTGTGGTGCCTCCGACGCCGAGGAAGCCTGCGCCGACGAGCAGCCCGGCCATGTCCGGGCCACCGAACGAGACCAGGCCATCGGTCGGGATCACCGGCTGGGAACTCGGCGGAGTCGTCGAGGGCGGTGTCGGCGTGGGTGTCGGTTTGGGTGCCGCGACGGTCAGCGACCCCCACTCATTGACCTCACCGAACTGGGTGACCACCAGTCGTTTCTGTGTTCCCGCCTGCCACACGTTCTCGTTGATCGATCCGCACCAGTTGCCGGCCGTGACATCGCTGGGCAGCTTGCTGGTCAGGTGCAGCAGGATCTGCACGTCCGTGTTGGTCGCAGCCCCAGTGACTTTCGCGGTCGAGATCGAGGAGACCTTGCCTGCTTTGAAGGCCTTCTCCCACTGCTCGACGCCGACGTTCTCGCACGAGGTCACCCCGTCTGGGCGGCGCATGACGGCTGCGGCTGCGGTGATGTCGACCTTCTGCGATTCCAGACCTGATGTGGTCACCGTGTCGGTGATGGTCTTGTTGGGGACCCACTGCTGCGTGGACACCCGGGTGATCGCTTTCGGAGCCGCGACCTTGATCGTCACCGGCATGCCAGTGCCTGCCCCTGTTCCCGCGGGCGCCGCGCCGATGACCCGCTGCTCCCCCACGTGCGGGGCCGTGTATTCGTAGTAGGTGGACGCGGGGATGCCCGTGAAGGACCCGGACAGGGTGACTTTGTCGCCGTTCTTGGCTGTCGGCATCGCCGTCCAGGGCAGCTTTGTCGCGGCGGTGGAGGTAGTGCCGTTGGTGGTTGCGCTGCTGCTCTTGCCTGTCTTCAGGGTGCGGATTCCGCTGGTGAAGGTGGCGCCGGTTGCGGTGGCGCGAAAGGCCACCCCGGGCACGAACTTCCCTGTGGCTGAGGTGATTCCGACCGTCGCTGTCCCTGTCCGGACCGTACCGGCAGTGGAGGGTGTACCCGCCGTGTTGGTCACCACCGGCTTGTATCCGCCGGCATAGTTCGCTGCTTCGGTGTTCAGCTGGGCGACGCGAGCTTTGATCGCCGTCTGGTCTGCCGCGCTGAGGGTGCCGAACGCCTTCTGGTCGAAGGACCAACCCGGGTCCAGCAGCTGGCGGGAGATGTAGGACAGTGCCCCGATCGTGGGCTTGTCGGCGCTGTTCACGTACCGGCTGAGCAGGTAGGACAGCTTCACTTGCTGGGTGCGGGTGACCGGTTTGGAGGGTGCCTGCGACGGTGCCAGGTTCTCACCGTCGATGCAGTACACCAGCAGCCCGGCGTAGTTCATGCGGCCGAACCAGATCGAGTGCGATCCGCCTGTCGGCGACGTCACCGGTTTCGTCTGGTATCCCGCGTAGGTCGGGGCGACGCGAGGGCTGGCCGCCAGCTTCGCCTGGCCGGCCGCCCTGTTGGGCGACACCCCCTGGTTGGTGACCGACGATCCGCCGGTGTCGGCGTGCGCCGGCGTGAATGCCGTCCCGGCAACGGTGAGCGTGAACATCCCCGCAGCTGCCAGCACTCGTACGCTGGTGTTCGATTTCAAGGCTTCCTCCTGATCGACGAGCAGTGCACTTTGGTGCTGCTATCTCCCAGAAGGCGGCTGGCCGGTCCCTGGCGGTCACCGGCCACGATGCGTTTGCCGATCGGGTTGCAAGAATTTCGCCGGCTCTTTCCGTGAGCTGCCGCCGGGAAGTGACGGCGGTCACCCTCGACTACGGCTTCTGCTGGGGCCCATCTCCTCGGATTCGCCGCTGGCCTCGGCGTGTTCTCGGCCCGGCTCGGTGGCTGGCGCGGCCGGCGCCTCCGTGTAGGGCTTGTGCTGGCAGCAGCACGATCGTTGCGCGTCGGCGGGGCGGCGGGCGTCCTCGCAATCGGCCGGCTGGTGTGGCTCGCGGCACCCGGTGCAGATCATGGTTCGTCCTTCCTGTCGGCCCGGTTCCGCGCGACGACGTCTCGCAGCGCTTCATCCCAGGCCGCTCTCTGGTGCACGCACAGGCTAGCCCGCCACTGGGTGTACCGGTCCGCGTCACGGCCGGTCGCCGGCTGCCCGTTGTCGTCGAGCACGATCCACGGCCTGCGTGGGCGCAGTTCCAGCGTGACCATGCCCGCCACCACAACGGCGACAGCTGGGGCCATCCACCACAAGCCGACCGCGGTGAGTGCTCGCATCAAGATCCCCGCTGACGCCAGTTGGAGGACGACCAAGATGATCCTGGTTGCTCTACGGTTCATAGGTTTTCGCCCTCTTCGGCTCAGGCTGCGACGTGGGCCGCGTCGTACGCGTCGCGCACCGTGTTCGGGATCTTGCCGTAGTCCGGGCACTCGATGCCCTGGCCCTTGGCCCACTTGCGTACCTCTAGTGCTGGCGCGCCCAGCGGTGGCGCCGTCTTGGTGCTACGGGTCTTCGACCGCAGCTTCTTCAGCTCTGCCTCCAGTTCCTCGATCCGCTTGAGCCTCTTGGCGTTCGCGGCCTTCTCCGCCGCTTGGGCGGCTTGCTCACGCTCTTCTGTCTCGAGGCGCTGGCTGAGGTCACCGAGCAGACCAGCGACTTTCACCCCGAGTGCTCGGGTGCGCGCTTTCGGTGAGTTGCCGGCCGCGACGATGAGCTCGTTCGCGGAGGGCTTGACCTCGCGCGCGGTCGAGGTGACCAGTCGCGGGTCGGATGGACGCGGGGTCGCCCGCGCAGGGTCGTGACGTCGCGCCGGCACGACGGCTCTGATGGTCGGACCTGGTGTCGCGGCCGCTGCCGCGGGTTCGTTGATCCGCTTCTCGAGCGCGTCGCGGGACCACTCCATCTTGTCCAGCTCGGGGTAGCCGTGGCTGACTTTGATGTCCTGGACCTGGGTCATCGCGAGGCCCGTCGCCTCGGCGATGAACGTGTCCGTGCGGCCGTTGATGAGGTGCTTCACGACGGTCAGAGTGATCTCGGTGGTGACTTGCTTGGTGGACATGACATGTATCTCCTCTTCAAGACTGTTTGAGTGTGCGTGCGAGTTTGCGACGGCGCCGTTCTGAGACGCCGCCCCAGATGCCGAAGCGTTCGTCATTAACCAGGGCCTGATCGAGGCATTCGGCCGCGACAGGGCAGCTCTGGCAGATGCGTTTGGCGTCCTTGGTGGATCCGCCTTTCTCCGGGAAGAAGATCTCCGGGTCGGTCTGCCGGCAGAGCGCGTCGGCCTGCCAATCCAGGGACTGCTGCGGCTCCGCGGTCTCCGGGACGACGGCTTCGATCGCCGGTGGGGCTGCCGGTTTCCGGGAACGGTCAATGCCGTGCCGGACGGCGTAGTAATGAACCATCGAGGTGCTCACGCCGACAGCGTCGGCGATCTCCTGGCTGGGCAGCCCGTCGCGGATCAGCCCGAGCATCAGCTCGCGCTGGTCCGTGCTCAACCGCTTGCCGCTCATGCCGCCGGCTCTTTCCAACCGGACGGGATGCCAGCCGCCTTGCGGATCCGTTGCACGGTGCGGCCACTGACCCTGATGCGGGCTCCGATCTCGTTGTTGCACAGCCCGGCCGCGGCCAGCCGCCCTACCGCTTCGGCGCGCTCGGTTGCGGTGAGTTCGACACGGTCGCCGGCCACTGCACGCATCACCGCGACTTCGTCGACCAGGTCGTGTGCGTCGTCACCGATCGATGGCTGCGCACGGGGATCGTCGATCGATTCGTCGTTCCACGCCAGTGGCGCCGCGAAGCCGGATCGTCGTGCGGCGGCGAGGGTTTGGTGCGATGTGCCGGGCTTGTCCCAGAGCTGGTCGTATGCGCGCACAACTCGCTCGTGGTTGGTGCGGGAGATCCACTCGCCGGGGTGGGACCTGATCTTCCGCACCGCGGCCGCGGTGGCCCCGTCCGCCATGGCCATGGCGATCGCCGTCGAGGAGTGCCCGACAGCCTGGAGCGCCTCAACCCGGCGGCGGGCGCCGACCGCTGGCACGAAGTCGTCGGCGCCGCTGCGAGCCAGAATCGCGGCCGGGGTGACTGCCTGGATGCGGGCCGCGTATGGCCGCCGTACGTGCGCCTGCCCGCCGGAGATCTTGCTCACCTGACTGATGGAGACACCCGCCTTGTCGGCGATCGCCCGCATGGACGCGCCAACCGCGCGCAGCTGCTCGATGTGCGCCCGGATCGGCGCGGCGTCGACGTACCTGGAGATCCCGCGGTGTTGGTCGAGACGGAAGTGTTTGGCCCAGCGCGGGTCTGTGGTGGGCATCACGAGCTCCTGGTCGACGCGCACCGTCCGCAGACGGCGACCGGCGTCGTACCGTCGCAGCTGCACACCGTGGTGGCGTCCCGGTCGCCGCACTGGGCGCACAGGATCCGTAGGTAGGTGGCCGCAGCCGGTTCACCGTGGTGGTGCTCCCGGTTGTGCGTCCGGGCGAGCCACTCTGCCTCACCGAGACTGGCGCTTTCGATGATCGAGACTCCGCATGCCAAACAGCCGGCCGACCAGAGTTCGGCCGAACATGTGGGTTTGAGCACGCCGCTGACCAGCGAGTGCATCTCGCCCAGCATCATCGCGACGGCGCCATCGCTAGTGGCGACCTCGAATCGGTGACCGATCAGCAGGATGTCGACGACCCAGGAGCCCGAGCGCGGGTCCTGGTGGCCGCGGGCAACGGAGAAGGCGCTCTCACCGGTACCTAGCCGCAGCTCGAGGTATGTCTCGCTGTGCCGGATCAGGTCGACCGGGACCGCGGGCCCGATCGGCGGGGTCAGGATCCACGAGGTGACATTTGGTCGGTCTGTCACCTGGGGAACCGTGTGTGCGTTCGTGAGCGTGGTCATGTTGAACACTCCTCTGTTTCTTGGGCTTTCACTGCTGTCGTCACATGCGACCGAGAAATTGACGACGTGGCCCGTAGACACGGACGGTGTCGCCGTCGCTCGGGCTGTAGTCGATCTGGCCGCCTTCACGGCGGACTGCCGCGGCCGCGGCGTCAAGTTCCCGATGAACCGCAAACAAAGCCTGGTGCCGCCGGTCGCGGCGCTGGTCGTCGGCCGAGGTGACGCAATCCCCCGGCTCGCGACTCTCACGCTCAGCTCGCCAGGTCGCATACGCCTGGCGGTAGGCGGCGTTCGCGCGGATGAAGCCGGCCGCCGCGCGCTCCAACGTCGTGGCGGCCGGCGAAGTCGGGGGCGTGGCCGCTCGAGGGGCGAAACCCACTCGGATTTCTCGAGTCTGGATGATGCTCACGTCTTCTCCCTAGTTGAGTAGAAAGAGTAGATACTTCGAGTGTGCTCCTTCGGTGCTGCGGTTCGCTGGGTTGCGCGCCGCCCTGTGGACAAGCCGCCCGCTCGGAGCGTCTTACTTCCCGAAGGCGTTCGCGGGCCTCGTGGCGGTCACCTGCGGCGACGACAGATGTTGTCGCTCTGTTCCTCTAGCGTGAGAGCACGACACTGACTCGGAGGGGAAACATGCTGGTGGCCAGGGAGGTCAAGAGCGGGCTGGTGCTGCTGCTGGCGGTGCTGGCGTATGTCGTCGGATATGGCTGGGCGGTGATGCTGTCCGTGCAGATCCTCCTTCACGGATATGGCCCGCCCGAAGGGTCAGGTTCAGGCTCGGGCTCGTCCAGCGACGGGGTCCTCTTCGCCGGCGAGGCCACACTCCTCATCGTCGCGCTGTTGCTGGCCGGTGGCGCTGCCTGGTCACTGGGGCGGCGGCCCGTACTGCTCGAGTGGTTAATTGGCCGCCGGCACCGAGTGCCGGGCTGGGGCCTGCTCGTGGCCGGCGTCCTTCTGCTCCTGGACCTCGCAGGGTTTTGGTTGTTTGTCTGGATCAGTCCATCGCAACCGGCGCAGGATCCGGCGACGCATGCTCTCTGGTACGACATCGCGCGTGGCATCTGGCTCGGTGCGATCGGCGAGGAGTTCGTCGTCCTCGCGCTGCCGATCGTGGTCGTTCGGCAGCTCGCTCCTCAGCTGCTTCAGCGAGCCCGGCCGGCGGCAATGTTCGTCGCACTGCTGGTGATCGCACGGATCGCCTACCACCTGTATCAAGGGGCGTGGGCCTGGTCGCATCTGCCGTGGGCCGTGGGGGCCGTGCTGCTCTATCTGTGGACGGGCCACGTCTGGCCACAGATCCTCGCGCACGCGTTCTATGACACGACCCTGGCGCTCTCCGACCACCACGAGATCTCACAACCGGCGGAGATGGTCCTACTCCACGGCGTGGCGACCGCGCTGGTGATCCTCGGCCTGCTCATGATGGCCCGCGGCCGCCGGCGACCAGTGACCTCCGCAAGCCCCGCCGGCGCTGAACTCACTCACACCGATGAGCTGAGCGTTAGCCTGCCGCTCAGGCCTCCACGACGGTCCCGCAGTCACGACATTCTCGGCCGAGTTCTCCAGCCTGGGTGTGCAAGTGCCAGCAGTCGTCCTCACGCCACCGAGCGATGATGCTCACCTCGGCGATGCGATTGCGGCCGTGCGCGTCGGTGAATGTCACCAACAGGCCGCTCTCGCCGTGGATCGCACCGGCCGGGTCGAAGGCGGGGTGCATGTCGACGCTGGCACCGATTCCGTCGACGTGAGCATCGGAGCCATCGATGATGTGCATCAGATCGGGGCCGACGTCTCCCAAAGTGAGATCAGAGACACTCATCGGTGTCGATGCCGTGCCGCGTGCTTCCGCAGTGTTGTTCATGGTCGAAATCCCTTCCAACGAATGGCTTTCGATTGAAACTACCCTTTCTACTCGACTGCCGATCGTTGTCCACAGGCGGACCGCTCCGCCCAGGTCGGGTGCGTCTTGATCAGCCTCGCCATGAGTCGAGCCTTCGCCGGCGGACTCGCCAGCCAAGCCGGTGCTCTGTTGGCGGCCGCGAACGCGTCGGCCGCACGCTCCTGGGGAAGCACCACCCGGCGGGCCAGCACTGCCAGGGTGATTACGAACGCGATCGGCAACACCACGATCGACCACCGCCAGAATGCCGCGCCGACGATCGCCGCCAGCTCGACCGCGCCACCGGCAGCCAGGTAGGGCGCGGCAGCGCGCAGCTGCTGACGGCGGCCGCGGGCATGCCCCAGCACGACGTGCCCAACCTCGTGCGCGACGTGGAAGCGCATGGTGGCGACGTCGACGAGGATTTCGGGAGCGAGCACCAGCTCAGCACCTGCGTCCGCCATCCGCGCCGCGCCGCCGGTGCCGGCGGCCCACGTGATCCCGGCCAGCTCGACTCCATGCGAGGCCGCCAGCTGGGTGGCCCACCGTTCGGCGTCGGCCGGTGACGGCATAGATCAGGCCCGACTGCGCGGCCGGTTCGGCAACCGGTCCGGCGCTGGCGGCAGACCACGCCGCCCGCGCCTGGAGCGCGTTTCGCCGATCGCCGCCACGACCGCCTCGCGGGCGAACTGGGAGCGGCTGATCATCCGGCCGGCCTTGATTCGGTCGTCGACGATCGCCCGCTCGACCTGGTCCAGCAGCTCCTCAGGCACGACGTGCGTCTTGGTGAACCCGTCGAGGGGCTTCCCCGCGTCTTTGAGTTCCTTCTGGCTACCGCTCGGGTTCCGTTCCGGTGGTGATACCTCGAGTGCCGCCCGCGACCGGGCGCTGCGTCGCACATGCCGCTTGACGGCGTACTGAAACCACCCGATCCATGAGTCCGGGCTCTTCGGCAGGTCGTCGAGGTCGGCCATGTATGCCGATCGCGACACATCCCAGGTCGCCCGGTCCCAGTACACCGCGAACGCCGCGGATCCGGCGGGCAGGCTTGGTGTGCGCTTAGGCGCCATCCAGCTACCTCCCTCGTCTGCTCTCTCTACTTCGCCCCACAGGGTAACTGCGGCCGAACAGACCGGCGTTGTCGTCGTCGACCGTCTGCGCCAGGCCCCGAGGCCTAACACGCCTAACACCCTCCCGGTATTCGACCGGAGGGTTCACGCCCTGCCAGCGCCGGCCAGGTCGAGGGTAGGCCTGCGACGCGCCGAGTCGCTCGTCACCGCTCCGGCATCGGCGATTCCCACAGGGTCAGTGACCGCGCCGCGTTGTCCAC
The DNA here is from genome assembly GCF_014190805.1 of Flexivirga oryzae. Taxonomy (NCBI): domain Bacteria; kingdom Bacillati; phylum Actinomycetota; class Actinomycetes; order Micrococcales; family Dermacoccaceae; genus Flexivirga; species Flexivirga oryzae. The sequence goes on from NZ_JACHVQ010000001.1 coordinate 2,223,050, forward strand.
AGCCGCCCGAGAGCCAGCCCGGGCCGTATGCGCGCGCGGGCAGGATAGCACTACCACTTTTTCTATTCCACTCAGGAGAGATCATGAGCACAGCCACCACTGAAGAAGTCGCCACCGAGACCGTGGTCGCTATTGACCCGCGCCAGGTGCAGATCGGCGCGAACGTGCGCCTGGACGCGAACGTCGACAAGGAGTTCGTCGCGAACGTGCGCGAGGAAGGCGTCATTGTTCCGGTCGTCGGCTACTTCGATGGCGATGGCCATTACGTCGTCGTGGACGGTCAACGCCGCACCTTGGCCGCGATTGAGGCCAAGCAGGCGACCATTCCGGCATTCGCCACCCGTCGCCGTGAGGACGCCGACAGGATCGTTGCTCAGATGTCGGCGAACCATCACCGTGTGGCCATCACGGCGGCCGAGCGGGCGAAGGGCTTCGAGCAGCTGGCCGGGTTCGGTCTGTCTGCCGCGCAGATCGTGAAGAAGACCGGTTACAAGCGGCCCGAGGTCGATGCCGGTCTGAAAGTGGCCGGGTCGGACCTAGCGAGCAAGGCGACCGAACGCTGGGGATTCCTCACCTTGGAGCAGGCTGCCGCCCTCGCCGAGTTCGATCAGGATGCCGACGCGCTCAAGGCCCTCACCGTTGCCGCCGAGCGGGGCAGTGGGTTCGACCACGAGTTGCAGCGGCAGCGCGACAAGCGTGAAGACCGCGAGGCAATCAAGGCGTTCGCGGAGCAATTGATCGCCGACGGCGTCACTGTGATAGAGCGGCCCCCGCACGACCACAAGACGATCCTGCGCCTGAACCACCTGGACGACGCCGAGGGCAACCGGATCACCCCCGAGACGCACGCCGACTGCCCCGGACACGCCGCCTACGTGACACGCGAATGGCGCTGGATCGAGTCCGACGACGAAGCTGACGAAGACGCCGCCGACGAGCAGGAGCAGGTGACGGTCGCGACCTACGTCTGCACCGACGCTAAGGCGCACGGCCACGTCGATCGCTGGGCGGGCGGCTACGGAGGCAGCGCCAAGAAGAAGGCCGCCGACATGAGCGAGGCCGAGCGAGAAGCTGCCCGCGCCGAGCGCCGCGACGTGATCGAGTCCAACAAGGCGTGGAAGTCGGCCGAGACGGTTCGCGCTGCTTTCGTGGTCAAGTTCCTGACGCGCAAGACCGCGCCGAAGGGTAGCGCCGCGTTCGTCGTCGCGACCATTGCCGAAGAGGGCCACTGGCTCAGCGACCACCGCACCCCCACCAAGGCAGACGAGTTGCTGAACGGCGGCAAGGCGCGGATGCGGGCCGACCGTGCGAAGGCCGCCGAGAACGTCACGGAGGGCCGTGCGCTGATGCTCGCGGTCGGCCAGTGCTGCGCCGCCTATGAGGCGCAGATGGGCACGCACACCTGGCGCAATGTGTCCCCCGGCCCCGCGCGCTATCTGGCGTTCCTGGCAGCCAACGGTTACGAGTTGGCCGACGTCGAGAAGCGTGCCGCCGGACTCGACAAGCCCGCGAAGAAGGCCCGCAAGGCAGCCACTCCCCCGCCGCAGACCAAGGCACCCGAGGGCAACACCGCTGCCAGCAGCGACGAGCACCCCGCCGCCTGACCTCTCCCCTGCCCGTGGCCGGTGGCGTGCCCGTGCAGTGCACGCCACCGGCCCTCTCGAAAGGACACCCCCCCATGAGCACCACGACGCCCGACACCGCCGCCCACACGCGAGATGAGGTGTGCGCCTTCCTCAAAGTCCGATTCAGCGGAGAGCGACGATTCGTGTTCGTCACCCCGTCATATGGCACCACACGTTTGAAGTTCCACGCGGCGATGATCCCGACCCGCGCACGCGCGATTGCCGCCGCCGAGGCTCAGCTGGAGCACGCGTCGGAGTACGGCATCGAGGCCGTCGCGGTCATGCAAGGAGGGCGGCGCGTGTTTCACCGGCTGGCCGCGACCGCGAAGGAGGCAGCCCGATGAGCGTGCGCTACGAATGGATGCGCGCCCGCACGGCCAGCACCGAGGTTGTGACTGCCGGGTGCGAACTCGGCACGGAGGTCGTCGACGCACCCCTCGCGCTGCTGGTCGCGTGCGATGAGGTGACCGTGATCGAAGGCAGCGGCGAGGAGCTCCAGGAGCTGCTGAACCGCGCACTGGACCAGGTCCGCGCGGCGACCGGTGACCCCTCATGAGCGCAGCCCCCGCAACCCCGTCCGACACGCCTTCCGCGTTCACCTATGACCGGTGGCGGCACGGCGGCTGGTACGTCCTCGAAGTGCGCTACCCGGGCGGCGCGATTGGCTGCGTCAGTCGCAACTTCCCGGACCGCAAATGGCGCATCGTCTGCGACCGGCGACCGGGCGACATCACCTACCGATCCCGCGACGCGGCCGCGCGCGCCGAGTACCAGCTAGCCCGCGCACAGCCTGCCGACACATCGACCGCGAATTCGCCTGCCCCTGTGGACAACTCATCTCAGTAGAGTAGAAAAACTAGAATTTAGTTTGTCAGGACAGAGAACCACCCGAGAGGAACCACTCATGGCTCACCAGATCGAGACCCACGGCGACCAGGCCGCTGCCGTCTTCGCGCGCAAGGACGCGTGGCACCGGCTCGGCACCGTCGTGCGCGACCGCGCGTTCACCGCCGAAGAAGCGATGACGCTCGGCCACCTGGGCAATTGGAACGTCCGCAAGGTGCCGCTCACCGCGACCGAGATCACCGAGGACGGCGTCACGACGATGGCCGCGCCAGGGTTCGCGACCGTGCGCACCAACCCGTTCACCGAAGAGGCCGAGGCACTTGGCGTCGTCGGCTCCGGATATACGCCCTTGCAGAACGAGGAGCACGCCGCGTTCCTCAACACGTTGTCGCACGAATCCGGCGCAGTCTTCGAGACCGCAGGCTCGCTGCGCGGAGGCCGTCAGGTGTTCGTCACCATGCGGCTACCGGAGTCGCTGAAGGTGGGCGGCTCTGATCGCGTCGACCTCAACATTGCCGCCTTGAACAGTCACGACGGGTCGTCGGCGTTCCGCATTGTGATCACGCCCGTGCGCGTGGTGTGCGCGAACACTCAAGCCGCCGCGCTGCGCGACCACGTGTCCAGTTTCAGCATTCGGCACACGGCCAACGCCAAGAGCGCCGTGCAGGAGGCCCGCGACGCTCTGGGGCTGACTCTCGCCTACTGCGAAGAGTTCGAGGTCGAGGCCGAGAAGCTGATCCAGACCACGATGACCGACGCCGAGTTCGACTCGCTGGTGCGTCGCTGCTTCCCCGAACCGTCGTCCGCATCGGTGCGCACGCTCAACGCACACCGAGAGCGCAACGCGAAGCTGTCGTACCTGTGGCACGACGCCGAGACGCAGGCCGGCATTCGGGGCACCGCGTGGGCCGGCTACCAGGCGGTCGTGGAGTACATCGACCACTTCTCCCCCGTGCGGGCCGGCAACCGCGACCAGGCGTCCGCCCGCGCGGCCCGGTTGCTCACCAGCGACGACCTGGCGCGGGTCAAGCGCACCGCGTGGGACGAGGTCGTCCCGGCCTGATCCACCCGAGCAACGGTGACGCCGCGCCGATCCACGCGACGCGGCGTCACCGTCCACCACCACCGCAACCGATCAGCAAGGAGTCACCCTCATGACCACAACCCGACGCGACGGCGTCACCGCCCACCCGGACGGCATCCAGCTGGTGCTGGGCGAGTCCGTCGTTTTCCACGACAGCGACGGCAATGTGTTGACCGCCGCCGTACGCGGTGACGACGACGGCCCGGCGACCGTCGTCCTGACGGTCGAGGGCGATGCCCTCACCGTCACCCCGCGCACCGCTCGTGCCCTGGCAGCCGCGTTGACCGGCATCGCCAACACCGCCGAGATTGTCGAGTGCTTGCCCGTGTAGTTCCTGCCCTGACAAGACGAGGCGACCGGCTCACCCGCGCCGGTCGCCTTGTCGCGTCTCACCACAGCGCGAGCTGCTCCCCGAACAGCGCCCGCAGCCGCTCCAAGTCGTCGGCGACCTCGCGCGGATCCCGACGCGCCATATCGCGTAATTCGCGTGCGCGGCGGCGTGCCCCGCGCGGGTCGCCCAGCGGGGAGCCGGTCAACGCGCGACGGGCAACCCACTCGCGCCGGTTCTCGGCCGCCGATGACGCGACGACATGCCCCGGCCCGACCCGCTGACACAGCGGGTTGTCGCACTTGTGACCCAGTACGCGCACCGCGTCGAGTGCGTCGGCGCCGTGGACCAGGCCGAACGCGAACCGATGCGCAACGACCACGCGGTCGTGACCGAACCAGAACCGACCGTGCCCGCGCCCGCTGATCGCACCGGTCCACCAGGCGCACTCAGTGCCCGGAACCTGCACCACCTTGGCCGCGTAGCGCGCGACGACTTCGGGGTCCGCCAGTCCCTCAGCCAGCGCGGCCACGCCGCCCGGCCCGAGCCGCCGCGCGCTCACCGGCTCACGACGCCGCCGAGGTCGGCGCGCCCGCGTCGGTGTCCGCGTCGGTGTCTGCGTCCATCGATGTCGCGACCGGCGACGCTGTGGTGTCCGCGTCAGTGCCGTCGCCCTCCTCCTGCGCGGCCGGGTCGGCGGCATCCGCCGCCACGCGCCGCAGTCGTGCGACCTCGCGCGTGCTCACCTCATCGCCGCACCACTGCACGGCCTCGCGCGCCGAGAGCCGCTCGGTCTCGATCATCTCCGTCAGCGCCTCACCGGCGCGCCGGTCGGCCGCCTCGCGTTCGCGGATCGCGACCAGCACTTTGATCGCGAGGGCCTCCACCCGGCGCTCCCGCTCCGCGCGTTCCTCGCGTCTCCTGGATTGCGCATCCAGCGCCGCTCGCCGAGCTTCCTGCCTGATCGTCTGCTTGCCCATCGATGTGCACCTTTCTCGTGTCGAACCATCGCACCCCCTAAGACATCCCGACCCCCGTCAGCGGCCACCGCCGACCACCTGAGTTCCCGTCCAGCCAGCCAGCCACGACCCCTTGCCCGTTCCCCCTCCTGAACCTTGGAAGTCGAAGCCCTACACAGCTCTTGCATTCCCGGTTTTTGTTGATTTTTCAATTTGTGACCGCCAGGGCGGATCCCGCCCCTTCGGGAGGTGTGACGATGAGCATTCACAAGCTGACAGCAGGCTCCGGATACGACTATCTGACCCGCCAGGTGGCGGCCATGGACGCCACCGACAAGGGCCACACCGGCCTCGCGTCGTACTACAGCGAAAAAGGCGAGGCCCCCGGCGTCTGGGTGGGGTCCGGGATGGCTGGGATCGACGGCCTGTCCGCCGGAGATGTCGTCACCGCCGAGCAGATGCAGGCGCTGTTCGGTTCCGGGCACCATCCCCTCGCCCATGAACGGCGGGAAGCTCTCCAGGGACCGGACCTGACGAACGCGGATTACCGCGCGGTGACCCGGCTCGGGGTGCCGTTCAAGGTGTACGAGAACGACGTCTCCACCTACCGGATCGAGGTGGCGAAGCGGCTTGCCGACCTCAACGAGCAGCAGGGACTTCCCAGGGATTGGCCGGTTCCTGCCGAGGACCGAGCCCGGATCCGCACCGAGGTCGGTCGGGAGTTCTTCCGGGCCGAACACGGCCGTGACCCCCAGGACGCTCGCGAGTTGTCCGGCACCATCGCCCAGCACTCACGCCCGAAAACGAAGGCGGTCGCGGGGTTCGACCTGACCTTCAAGCCGGTCAAGAGCGTGGCGGTGCTGTGGGCGTTGGCCGATCCGGCGATCGCCGCTCGGGTCGAGCGCGCGCACCAGTCAGCCATGAAGGACGCCCTCGATTTCATCGAGGAGAACGCGCTGTACTCCAGAGAGGGAACCAACGGAGTCCGCCAGGTCGACGTCAAGGGCTTGGTTGCCACAGCCTTCACGCACCGCGATTCGCGCGCCGGCGAGCCGCTGCTGCACACACATGTGGCCGTCGCGAACAAGGTGCAGACGCTCGGCGGCAAATGGCTGGCGATCGACGGCAGGGTCTTGTTCAAGGCGACCGTGGCAGCCTCGGAGGTCTACAACAGCTCGTTGGAGCGGCACCTGGCCACCGACCTGGGGGTCGAATTCGAGGAACGCCCGGACGACGACCCGCGCAAGCGCCCGGTCCGGGAATTGGTGGGCGTCGATCCGCGCCTGCGGGAACGATGGTCGTCTCGTCGTGCGGCGATCGAGGTCCGCCGTGACGAACTCGCCACCGACTTTCAGCGCGCGCACGGCCGGCCGCCGACCCCCATCGAAGCGGTTCAGCTATCCCAGCAGGCCACCCTGGAAACTCGCGACCCGAAGCACGAGCCACGCACCCTCGCCGATCAGCGCGCAACCTGGCGGGAGCAGGCGCGCGAGGTCCTCGGCGGCGACAAGGGCATCGCCTCGATGCTCTCGGAAACGTTGGGATCACGCTTCCCAAAAGGCTAAGCCGGTACGCCCGGGTCGACGTCACCAAGACGGCCCGGACGGTCATCACACAGATGGAAAACCGGCGGTCCAACTGGCAGGTCTGGCACGTGCGTGCCGAGGCCGAGCGACAGATCCGCGGCGCGGGAGCATCACCGGGGCGCATGCCGGGACTCGTCGACCAGGTGGTCGCCCGTGCCCTGAAGATCTCAGTGTCGATGGCCCGCCCCGAGCGCGACGTCGTCGAGCCGGAGCCCCAGCGACGCCGGGACGGGTCCTCGGTCTACTCGGTGGCCGGCGCCGATCTGTTTACATCGACCAAGGTGATCGCGGCCGAGAAGCGGCTGGTGGAGGCTGCCAGCCGCACCGATGGGCTCGCCGTCGATGAATCAGCGGTCGATATGGCCCTCATGGAGAGCGTTGCCAACGGGGTCACACTCAACGCCGGCCAGACATCACTCGTGGGTGAGATGGCCACCTCCGGGGCACGCCTCCAACTGGCGATCGCGCCCGCCGGGTCTGGCAAGACGACCGCCATGCGGGCCTTGTCGGGCGCGTGGATCGAAGGCGGTGGCCAGGTACTGGGGCTCGCCCCATCCGCGGCGGCTGCCGCGGCACTGCGGTCCCAGATCGACACCAGTACCGACACCCTGGCCAAGCTCGTGCACGAGCTCACCAGCCGCGACCCGAACGCCCGCACCTGGCTTGACGTCCCGATCAGCGAGAAGAACGAGGCAAAGGCCGCCGGTGCCCGTTGGGATCCGCAAGCCCGCTCCTGGTACGCCCCCGCCGGCGCGAAACAGGTCGCCGAAGGGGCGCCTCTGGCGCCCTGGCGGGTATCAGCCACCGATATCGGGCCCAAGACGCTGGTCGTTCTCGACGAGGCCGGCATGGCCGACACAATCTCCCTCGATCTGGCAGTCCAGTTCGTCCTCGACAGAGGCGGCAGCGTGCGCTTGATCGGCGACGATCAGCAGCTGGCCGCCATCGGCGCCGGCGGTGTCCTGCGCGACATCCAAACCACCCACGGCGCCTGCCGACTGACCGAACTCGTCCGGTTCGTCGACCCCGCCGAGGGTGCCGCATCCCTCGCGCTGCGCGAAGGTCGGCCCGAGTCGCTCGGGTTCTATCTGGATCGGGACCGGGTCCACGTCGGTGACCTGGCGACCATGACCGAGGACGTGTTCGGGGCGTGGCAAGCCGACCGCGGCAAGGGTCTGGACTCCATCATGCTCGCGCCCACCCGCGAGCTGGTCAGCGAACTCAACCAACGAGCCCGCGCGCACCGACTCGAGGGCGCCGGTGACGACTCCGTCGACGACCCCGGCGAACAGGGGCCGACGGTGCGCCTGGCGGACGGCAACCTGGCCAGCGTCGGCGAACTGATCATCACCCGCTCCAACGATCGCCGGCTGCGGTCATCCTCGACCGATTGGGTGAAGAACGGCGACCGCTGGAGCGTGCTCGAGATCGACGACGGCCAGCTGCGGGTTCAGCACACCCAGAGCGGCCGGCTGGTGACCCTGCCGGCGGACTACGTCAGCAAGAACACCGAGCTGGGCTACGCAACGACGGTGCACACGGCTCAGGGCGTGTCGGTGGACACCATGCACGGGCTCGCCAGCGGTGACGAATCACGGCAGCAGCTGTACACGATGTTGACCCGCGGAAAGCAGTCCAACCACGTGTACCTGGAGGTCGTCGGAGACGGTGACCCGCACAGCGTCATCCGCCCGGAGATGACCCACCCGCTGACCCCGACCGACCTACTCGAGCAGATCCTGGCGCGCGACGACGCACCCCGGTCGGCAACCACCATGCTGCGCGAGCAGAGCGAGCCGGCCACGCTGCTCGGTCAGGCAACACAGCGTTACCTCGATGCCCTGTACACCGCGGCCGAGCATCAGTTGGGCACGGAGAAGGTCGCCGCTTTGGAAGCGGATGTCGAGCGTGTGGTCCCTGACGTCACGGAGCAGCCCGCCTGGCCGGCGTTGCGCGCCCACCTGATCCTCACCAGCGCTCACGGCGTCGACCCGATCGTGCAGCTGCGCGCGGCCGCCGAGTCTCGTGAGCTCGACACCGCCGGCGACACCGCTGCGGTGCTGGACTGGCGGCTGGACGACACCGGCCTGCGTGGTGGTAGCCGCGGACCGCTGTCGTGGGTCCCCGGCGTGCCTTCGTCCCTGTCCGAGAACACGGTGTGGGGCTCCTACCTGACCCAGCGGGCCGCGAAGGTCACCGACCTGGCAGCCACTGTTCGTGAGGAGGCATCCTCCGGTACGACGCCGAGCTGGGCATCCGCCGGTGCCGGCCGGCCCGACGATGCGGTGCTGGGCGACGTGGCGGTATGGCGGGCCGCGATGCTCGTCGACGACGCCGACCGTCGTCCCACCGGTCGGGCGCAGATGCAGAAGGCGGCCGCGATCTGGCAGCGCAAGCTGAATGAGCGGCTCGTCGGCGACCGTGCCCCCGCGATGGAGGAATGGGGCCCGCAGATCGCCGCGGCCTCCCGTGCCACCGGCAGCGACCCGTTCGCGCCGATCCTGGCCGAACGGCTCGCTGCGATGGCCCGCTCCGGGGTCGACGCCGCCGGCATGGTGCGGCGTGCTGCCGCGACGGGCACCCTGCCCGACGATCACGCCGCTGCCGCGTTGTGGTGGCGCATCAGTCGTCACCTGTCCCCGGCCGTCGCCGAACAGGTCGACAAAGACCGCCACGTTGAGGCCGCCTGGACGCCGCGCCTGCCGGAGCTGCTGGGCCAGGACCGCGCAGCCGAAGTGCAGGCCAGCCCGTGGTGGCCCACCCTGGTCACCACTGTGGACCGCGCGCTTCAGCGCGGGTGGTCGGTCGAAGACTTGTTCCGCAGTGAAGCAGTACAGCCGCTGGAGCCTGGCGACGATCCCTGCCAGGCCTTGATTTGGCGGTTGTCCGTTGCGATGGACCCCGTCCCCGACGAGCATTACGACGCCTACCCCGACGAGGACGAGGACCTGTGGGAACACGTCCCGTTGCCCGACGACGCCGTCGTGATGTTGCCCCCCGACGTCCCCGTCGATCGGCACCCGCCGCTCGAGGACGAACCACCGCCGGACCTGGTGGACGAGATCGACGCGGACGACCTGGAGCGGCAGCTGCTCATGGCCGAGCTGCGCCGTGATGCCCTCGGACCGGTGGAGATCTCCGACGAACAGATGGACCGGTCCGCCGACCGTGCGATGCGGTTCGCGAGCAGCCCGGTCAGCAACGACCGGATCGCGCACATCAACACGCTCACCCTCGCGTATTACCGTCAGCAGCTGCCCGGGTCGTGGGCCGCGCAGCACCTGGTCGACCGGTTCGGCGACGATCTCGCCGCGGATGAACGATTCCGGCCCGGCTTCGCCCCGCCGGGGTGGGACCGCCTGGTCAAGCATCTGCGCACCTTGGGCGTCGGCGACGAGGAAATGGTCGCGGCCGGTGTCGCGAAACGGAACGAGTCGACCGGGCGGATCCGCGACCACTTCGTCAATCGCCTGGTCTTGCCGATCGTCCACCGCCGCGACGGCTGGGAGAACTTCGAGACCGTGCCTTTCGCCGGCGGCGATGTCGTCCTGGGCTTCGTTGGACGCCGGCACCCTGACCTCACGGACGAGGACAAGAGCGGCCCGAAATACCTCAATAGTCCGACCACCTCACTGTTCGCCATGGGCGCGCAGTTGTATGTCGCGGGCAACGATCTCTGCGAGAACGGCGCGCGGCCGGTGCTCGTCGAGGGTCCGATGGACGCCATCGCGATCACCCTCGCCTCGGCGGGGCAGCTGGTCGGGGTCGCCCCGCTGGGCACCTCCCTCACCGAGGAACAGTCCCAGCAGCTCGCGGCGATCCGGGAACACTTTGGCGCGGGCACCGCCTCCGATCTGGACTCCTCCGCGGCAGAGTTCGACCCGTGGCTGATCGTCGCCACGGACAACGACGAGAACCTGTCCGGACAGGTAGCCGCCGAGCGCGACTACTGGCTCTTGGCCCCCCACGACCTGGACTCCGGGCACGCCACGTTCCCGTCCGGTCTCGACCCGGCCGACATGTACACGCTGCGTGGGCCGGCCGCGCTGCGTGAGGTGCTCAAGCAGCCGAACGCGCTGGCCAATTCGCTGCTGGAGGAGCGGCTGACCAACCTGCCTCCGGGCCAGGCCCGTACGGCCGGGGCACAGATCATCGCTGCCCGCCCGGCCCGGCACTGGCGGGATGGGATGTCACGTATCTCCGACCGGCTGCACATCAGCACCTCTATGGCACAGCGCGACTTGATCCCGGCCGCTGACTCGTGGGTGGGCGATCGCCGTCAGGCGGCGCGCACCCAGCTCGATCAGGTTGCGGAGGTGCGGGATCGTATGAAGCAGGCCGCGCAGCTGCCACCGCACGAGCGGTGGGCCGGTCTCGCCGGCGAACTCGACCCTCGACTCCCCCGGCAGGCCGACTGGCCGGCGTTGGCGCAGATGCTCGACCAGGCAGCCGCTGAAGGGCACGACGTGCCGGCAGTCGCGCGCCAGCTGGTCGCTGAACGTCCGTTGGCTGAGCAGCCGGCCCAGGACCTGCGCTACCGCCTGGTCGCGACGCTCGACGTCCAGGTCGATACCGGCGGACCCGTTTCCGGCACACCTCAGTCGGGGGCCGCGCCGGAGCGGCGCTCACCGACCACGGCACCGACCGATCGCCCGGTCGGTCCTCGCCGATGACCAGCCCCGTCGTTGTCGAGCAGGTTGCGGCGCTGCGGGCCCGGCTGCTCGAGCCGGGCAACGTGGAGCAACTGCGCATCACGGCACTTCGCGACGACCTGGTCGTGATCGCCTTGCTGCAAGTCCCGAAGCCGTTGCGCCGTAACGGCATTGGGACTCAGACTCTCTGCGACCTGACGGCGGCCGCCGATCGTCACGGCTGGACTCTCGCGGGCACTCCGGACACCTCATTCGGTTCGTCCCGTGCCGGCCTCGACCGGCTGTATCGGCGGTTTGGGTTCATGTCCAACCGTGGCCGGCGCGCCGACTTCACGATCTCCGAGAGCCTTGTGCGCACACCGCAGCGGATGCCTACGGCCTCCACCGGCAGCGACGGTGGCCGGTTGACTGATCTGGATCGCGCCGAGGCCCAGCAGGTCAGCGGGCGTCGAGATCCGGCCCGGCCGGATCCGGCGCCGAGTATGACGGTTCGCCTGCGCGCACCCCGGCGCTGAAGAACTACACGTAGCGCGCCGGGGCTGTGGATGACGCAGCGGCGCGAGCTGCCGATTCCCGTACCGTCAGCGCCATGGACACCGCAGGTTTCACCGTGGCCGCGGCACTGGTCGGCGTCACCGCCGGGGTCCTGAGTGTCCGCAACCTACGCGCCCTGCGGTACCGCTACGACTACGAAGCTGTTCTTCCGCAGCCGTCCTCGGTGGCATGGGTGTTGCCGACTGCCGTGATAGCTGCCGTGGCCCTGGGCCTGCGGTTGTCACCCGACCGGCCGTGGGCGTTGCTGTTACTGGCGCCATTGGCGATCGCCGGGCCGTGGCTCGCCGCGGTCGACCTGGACGTGCACCGGCTGCCGGATCGCGTGCTCGGACCGGTTGCGGTCGCCTCGCTACTCGCGGTCGTCGTTGTCTCGGCCGCGACGCACCGGTTCCAGGTGCCGGTCCTGGGTGTAGTCGGCCTCGTCCTGGCCGGCGGCTGCTACTTCACGCTGCACGTGGCCGGCGGTGGCGCGGTCGGGCTCGGCGACGTCAAGCTCGCGGCCGTCCTGGGTCTCGCCCTCGGGGCTGTCGGCCTTGGTGTGCTGTGGTGGGCGATGTTGCTGTCCTCGTTGTTGTGCCTGGTGTGGGTCGCGGTCACGCGGCGCGGCAAGTCCAGCAGCACTCGGATCGCGTTCGGACCGTGGATGCTGCTGGGCTCACTCATCGCTGTGGCGGTCTTCGCGCCCTGATCTTCGGCTACTCCGGTTGGGGACCGTCCGGCACATCGCCCAGCTCGCCGGTGTCCAGGTTGACCGAAGCCAGCCGGGGGCGGCTCTCCTGCTCGACCTTGTGCTCGATTTTGCGGCCGAGTGCGGTCGTGCGAACGTCGGCGGCGTAGGTCTCCTGCCGCTCGTGCACCGTCTGATCGCTTGTGAACCGGGCATACCGGCCTCGGCCCGGCCAGCCTTGGTGGCCGTCCTCGCAGTGATCTTTGAGCCGGTTGCGCATCCGGTCGGCGAACGCCGGCAGCGCGTAGCGGTGCCATTCCTCCATCGCGTTGCTGTCGAAGGCGAGGCCCGCGCGGCGTCGTTGGTCCGCCAGCACCGCGATCTCGTGCATCAGATGGGGGTGCTGGGGCCAGCACGGAGGGATAGCCCCGGCCACGTCCCAGGTGTACTCCCGGTTGAGCCAGCTGACGACTTCCTCCAGCCATTCCCACAGCTGCTCGCGCAGTTCGGGTCGACGACACGTCGGCGGATCCCACGGCCGCGGCAGCATGTGCAACGGCCCGAGAGCCTTGACCTGGTCCTTGTCGCCATTGGCGGCGATGCTGAGCTCCCGGTAGGCCAGCCGCACCATGCTGCCGCCTTCCGGGAAGGGGCGCACCATCGAGGCGACCAGGGGTTCACGCGCGGCATCGGTATTCACTGCTGACTCCTGTCAACGGTCAGGCCCCGGCGCTTGGCTTCCACCAGGGCTGCGGTTGTGCGGGCTTCGGGGGTGATGGCCTTGCGGCGGACGGCCGCCAAAGAGACCCGCAGCTTGTCCTGCTCGGCCAGCAGCTGCTTACCTGCGGCTCCGTCGATGGACCGATGCAAGCGGGCGATGATCGGCTTGCCGTTCTCGGCGATCACCAAGGCGTGCCGCTCCTCCAACTGCCGGATCTCCTCCGGTCGCAGGATCGCGATGTCCTCCCCTGAGGTGGTGCGTCCGCCCATCTGCCCGGTCTGCCAGCTGGTGCGTGAGACCCGGACCATGCCGACCAGGTCGGAGATCTCCTGGTTGAACGCCACGTCCTTGGAGCCGCCGAACATGATCAGCGTGTTGGTCAACCCGAACAACGCTCGGGCATCGTTCTCACCGAAGATCGAGGAGAGCTGGCGCCAGGTCTGCGCCGCGTAGATGAATGACAGCCCCAGGGCTCGTTCGTTGGCCATCCGAGTCCGCAACGTCGGCAGCGGCGCCGTGGACGGCAGTTCGTCCAGGCAAGCTAGGAACGGTGGGCACAACCTGCCCCACGGTGAACTATTGGCCGCCATTAGCGCCATGTCGAGGACGTGCTCGGCAACCGCGGTCATCAGCGGCGATGCGCTGGCGTACGGGTCTTCCCGGCCGAGCAGGTAGATCGTGCCGCCCTGCTGGATGACCTTGGCGATGTCGGTTGCCGGCCGGCCGTCTCCGGGCACGCACCGGCGGCGGATGTCTTGCTGGAAGAACAGGCTCATCGCTTGCTGCACCGTGGTGATGGTGTTGCCGGCGGTGCGATCGTCGCCGTTCAACGCCCCGTGCAGCAGACCGTGCCAGAACGGTGCAGCGTGCGGGTGCTCGCGCAGGATCTCGGTCGGGTCGGTGGTGCTCTGCGGATTCGCCACCCACCGCAGCACGTCCTCGAGCGTCCGACCGCTCAGTGCGGCAGCGTGGAAGTAGGCCTGGAGGACCTTGGCTGCTTCGGCGGCGTAGAACCGCGCGGCGTCATCGCCCTGACCGCCCTGGATGGCTCCCTTGACGGTGCCGGCGGTGAACGCTTTGGCTCTGCGTTCCGCGATCATTGAGTCGACGCAGCCGGCGATCGGGTCGAAGATCAACTCGGTCAGCCCGCTGGCCAGCCCGAACGGGTCGAGCACCACGCACGGGCGTCCGTCCCGCTGCCGGGCGGTCAGGCTCAGCAGGAGGTCGTCGAGCTTCGTCAACGTGACCAACGCTCCCCCGGGTGCGCCGAGTAGCGCCGGGATCAGCAGATCGAGGGTCTTACCGGAACCCTGAGGGCCGATCACGCCGGCGGTACGGTCCCACGGCTGCCACAGTTCGCCACCGCGTGGCTCGTGCGCTGTGCCGATCTTCCAGCCGACGTCGGTCGGGTCTACTCGTAACGCCCTCATCGGCTGTTCTTCTTGCCGTACAGGTCCGGTCGGACCACCGGTGCGACCTCTCGCAAATGCGACCGGCCCAGCAGCTCTTCAACTTCCGCACGGCTGGCCATTCCGCGCAGTCGGTTCGGTCCCCAACGGTCCATCCCAACTTTCACGCCCCAGCTTGCGGCCACGATCAAACCCAGTTCGACGACGATTACGCACGTCCACAACAGATGCGCGCCGGCGACGTGGCCTGCGCCGGTGAGGCCGCTATCGGCGTGCCCGCCCAGGACCCCCGGCAAGCTGCTGAACAGCTCGGCTCTGGGTGCCCACGTCCAACCGTCCCCCGACAACAGGTTCGCGATCGCTCGACCCAGCTGCGCGCCGAGCGACAACACCACCAAGATGGCCACCGTGATCGCGAACGGGATCTCCCATGTCCACGGGACTGGGTCGCGGCGGCGAGCTTTCTGCATCGTTCCTCCTAGGTTGGCTCTGCTGTCCAGAAGGGGAAGAAGGAACTCCTGGCGGTCACCGCCGCTCGCGCGATGTGTCAGGACCCGGCGCAGGCGTCGCGGATCCGCACGCGCACTTGACACATGGTGGGCATCATCGCCGGTGCGCCCGATGTCAGACGGGCCGGACGAAGCCCTCTGAGCTGGGTGCACAAATAACGCTGTAGGGCCACTGCCGTCCTCGACGAGCGGTCCGCACTTTTAAGTCATCGTCGTGCCCTTGCTTACAGCTGTCCTCGCCGACGGACTCTCTTGAGCAGCGCTCGGAGTGCACATTTAACGCTGGGGGTCACCGCGGCGTTCTCCGAATCCGCTCTATTTGTAACGTTTTCGGCGGACCACTAGCGATCGCGCACGGGGCCGCCCAGTTGATCAACTGTCTCCTCCGTGGGCCCTGCCGCTGCATCCTCATGCGGCTCTGATTTCTGCCCGACGGTGTCGCGAGGTGACAGGCGCGGCTGCATCCCGAGGTGGGTCATGCGATCGATTCCGCTCGACAGGCGTGGGATTAGACATAACCCGACCTACGTCAGCGTGATCAGCCCATAACATCAGGTTTACTTGTCGCAGCGGGGGCGTTGAGACAAGTTCGCTGCATCTCGACAGGTGATGATGATTTACATGGTGTGTTTGCCGCTGTCGGCGATGTCACCTACGCGCCATACCTGGAAGATGTGCTTGTTCTTCATGTCGTACGAGTAGTCGGTCATCGCGACTCCGATTTTCGGGTTCTGCGCACCGATCGCTTGGTGTGTGGCGGGGTTGAAGACCACTTCGACGTGGCCGATGGCGTTGGGGCCGAGGTAGCTGTCGAAGAAGATCAGGTCGCCGGGCTTGGCGTCGCTGGGTGACACCCGGAATCCGTTCCCGGACGCGAGCCATTTCTGCTGCACCTGAGCAGTCCTGGGCATGGTGATGCCTATTTGTCGGTATGCCGCCGAGGCGAAGCTGGAGCAGTCCCAGGTGTGAGGCCCGTTGGCCCCCATCACGTAGTTGTCACCCAGGTGGCTCTTGGCCCATGTGAGCAGTTTCTTCACTCGTTTGCTTTTCAGCGGAGGCAGGTCAGGGTTTCCGTTGCCCTTCCCGGTACCGCACTCGGTGGGGTCCCCTTGCACGGTGCCGCCACCGTATTTGGCGGCGTAGTACAGCACGTCGTTGACGTACCACTGGGCGTGGTTGTATCCGAAGATCGCCCGTTTGACGCCTGCTGCTCCGCCGGTGGTCACGCCGAGCTTTGTCAGATAGTTCGCCGCCGTCATGATGGAATCGGCGTTGTTGTCGATGTCGGCTTTACCGTCGCCGTCGCCGTCGACCCCGTATGTCGCCCAGGTCGAGGGCATGAACTGCATCAGCCCCTGGGCCCCGGCGGAGCTCGTTCCCAGATTGAGTCCGTGCGAGGTCTCTTCCATGCCGATTCCGGCCAGCAGGGTCCACGGCAACTTGTAGCGCTTGGCGGCCTTCACGTAGAACGCCTTGATCGCGCTGGGGATGACGATGGGCGGGATGTGCAGCGACGCCTTCCGCGGCTTACCGGGCGGCGGCAGCGGGAACCCGATCCCGCCTTCCCCGCCGGGGTCACCCGGCGGCGTTTTCTTGGGTGGGGTCGGTGCGACTTGTTGCCCGTTGAGGGGTGCCCCGTGCTGGCTCATGAACGGCACGGGGTTGATGTACTTGCCGTTTTCGGCGACGCCGAAGTGCAGGTGGTTGCCGGTCGAGTTCCCTGTCGATCCTTCCAGCCCAAGGCGCTGCCCGATGGTGACCTTCGATCCGACCTTGATCTTCGCGTCGAGCTTGGCCATGTGGCCGTAGGTCGTCGAGATCCCGGAGCCGTTGTCGAGTACGACGGCGTTCCCCAGCCCGCCGTAGGGGCCCGCGACTTTGACGGTGCCGGCCGCAGCGGCGAGCACCGGCGCCGGCTTGGGGAGCATCGCGATGTCGACGCCTTCGTGGTAAGTGGAACCGACGCCGCCACCTGGCGATGTCCGGTGGCCGAACCCGGAGGTGATGACGTACTTCTGCGCCGTCGGCACACGCCATGGTCCGGTCGCGACGGTCGAACCCGATTGACATTCCTGCGCTTTGAGCTCTTCCCCGGCAGCTGGGGACGACACCACGACGATCATCACGGCTGCCGCGAGGGGTGCGGCCATCATGAGGGCCAGGACCATCGCGAGACCGATGACGACCTTCTTCATGGGCTCAGGCCGCCGACTCGATTGCCTCGTTGGTGAAGGTCAGCTCGCGCTCGAGCGGGTGGAGCACCGTCTGCACTTTGTACATCTGCTCGCCGACGACCCACAGGCCTCGGCCCTTGCCTTGCATGCCCCAGCCGGTGATCAGGGAGCGGGCGATGGGGCCCAGGCCGAGGAGTTGTTCGAGTTCGTCGCCGATCGCGTTGTCTTGGCCCATCAGGATCTTGATGTCTGCCAGGTGCATGAGGTCTTTGGCGATCGCGACGGCTTGCGATCCCTGGTCGCCGGCCGACATCGGGTCTGACGGCTTGTGGGCGTTGGCCCATTGGATGTCGCCGTCAGCGCGGGAGAGTCGCAGATCCGCGTCATACGCCTTGACTGCCTCGGGGCCAAGACGGAATTGCTTCCAAACCTCGTCGCGGACCACAACTCGCAGGTCCCCGGGATCGGCCATCTCGCG
The DNA here is from genome assembly GCF_014190805.1 of Flexivirga oryzae. Lineage (NCBI taxonomy): Bacteria > Bacillati > Actinomycetota > Actinomycetes > Micrococcales > Dermacoccaceae > Flexivirga > Flexivirga oryzae. Next base: position 2,240,643 of record NZ_JACHVQ010000001.1, read on the forward strand.
CATGCCGCGTCCCCACGAGCCGACGCAGGTGAGCGCGATGCCCATCGCGTCATCGCCCAGAGGTTCGAGCCGGCGCAGGCTCAGGCTCTGAATCGGGGCCTTCCAGTCGACGTCGATCGTGGTGTGCGCATCGAACATTCCGGCCAATGCACCGGAGACCAGCTGGCCGAGGGCGTTGCGCAGCAACCGTGTCTCGTCGAGGAAGTGCCGGTCCGAGCTGTAGCGGCACTCGGCGATCAGCTCCTCGGTCGGATTGTGCAGCAGGTACCAGAGTTCCGGGATGGTGGTTTCCCGCAGCCGCGATGCGCCGGCGCCGTATCCGGTGAGCACCCGCAACGCGTTCTCGACGACGTTGCCTTCGTCGGGGCCGAATGGCACACGGTCCTCACCGATGCGTTGGGAGCCGACGAGCCCGCGGACCAGGGTGAGCCATCGTCCGAAGATGATCGGGGCACGACGCTGAGCTTCCTCGGCGGACAGCTTCTCCCACCCCTGGCCCAGCGGACCGAATGCCAGCGGGTTGATCCGCGCGGGCATTCCGGGGCCGATCGCAAACGGCTCCACTCCCAGCGCCAGGCAGAGCTTTTCGTACTCGTCTTTCGGGTCGCCCAGGATCAGCGTGCGGTAGCCGAAGTCCATCATCCGCAGGCAGAAGGCCTTGGTGTTGCCGGATTTTCCGCGGCCCGGTTTGCCGAACTGCATGATGTTGGAGTTGGTGACCGGGACCTCGTCGTTCAGCACCCATCCGAAGGGGTCGGCGAAGAACGAGCCGCCGCTGAGCTGGTCGATGCCCATCTGTGCGCCGGTGGGCGGAAGCCCCGGTGTCGCCACGAAGGGCCACAGGACCGGCGCCTGGTCCGATGTCATCCGCCAAGCGGTCACGGGTGCCTTGGCTGGTGCCCAGCCTCGGCCGCGGCGTTTGGCTCCGCCGCGGGACGCGTAGTGGAACAGCCGGGGGTCTTTCGGGGTCGGTAGCGGCGCGGGGACCCGTGGCAGTTCGTGCCCGAAGTCGTGGAGCAGTCGGGCCATATCGCGGCCGTCTTTGCGGCGTGGCTTCATCATCGCTTCTGCTCCTGAATCTCCTGCGTGAGAACGTTTTTGAGCGTTGCGCCCTTGCCGTATTTGATCCGGCCGAGGCGGCGTTGATCGTGCGGCCGGTGTCGTCGAGCCGAACCGGTCCGCGTGCCAGGTACAGGTCTCATGCATCCCCCTGCCGGGAGAGGCTGATGCCGAGCGGGACGGTCGAGGCGGCGAAGGCCGCGTCCTGGGCGACGTCGAGACGCAGCGGGGCGAACCCTGCTCGGCGGACCGAGGCGTCCAACCGACGCCCGTACTCGCTGATCCGTGCGGTCTTAGGTGCCGTCACGGTGCACACGGCGTACGGGCGGGTCAGGGCGTTGCCGCGGGCGAGTTTGGTGTCCAGGCCGCGGACCTTGGCGGCTTCGTTGCGCTGTCGGGCGCGGGCTTTCACTTTGGCTTTGCTCCGCAGCGCGTCGGCGACGTCGGCCTTCCACTCGGAGTTTCCTTGCTGCCGATCTGCCTTGGCCTGCCGCACGATCGGGTAGCAGACCATGAAGCTGCGTCGTTCCCCCGGTTCGCCGGGAGTCAGCACCGGTGCCAGGGCTCCCATAACGGCGCCCTTGGTCGGCAGCTTGATGGTGCTCGACACTGAGTTCCACGCGTCGTGGCTGTAGTGCCGCATCGCGGCGTCGGCGCCAGAGGGCCCCGCCATTGCCCAGGGGACATCGGTGTTCACGTCCGTGTTGCGTTCTCGGGCTGCCAGGGCATCGACGACGCTTGCCCGATCACCCGGGGCGAACCCGGTGCGGCACGCCAGCGCCAGTTCCGGGGACGTCAGCCAGGCCACGTTGGTCATCGCCATACCGCCGCGCAGCTGCGCCTCAATTTCGGCCATCAGGCTGTACAGGACGCGGCATCGCCCGTCCAACCCTCCGCCGGTCTCCTTGGCTTCGCCCTTCAGCCGCGACTCCGCGACGACGATGGTGCAGAACGCCTCGGTGCGCACGCCTGCTGCGGACAGGCCGGCCTGGAGTTCGTCATTGATCTGTCGCGCCAGCGTTGGCCCGTTGCGGCGGTGTCGTTCGACGTACAGATCTCGCTCGGCACCATCGTCGGGCACCGTGCGAATGAGGAAGATGATCTCTTCGACGAGTTCGGTGCGCATCGCGGTGTCCAGCAGGTCACTGAGCCCCGTCCCCTGCTGGAGCCGTTCGGCCGCCTCTTTCAGGCCGATCCCGGGATGTACGACCGAAGCGGTGACTGCCCACGTCTTGGTGGCGTGATCCTGGATCACGGCGATCCGAGACAGCGATGGGCCCGAAGGCGGGCCGTCGTGGATCTGCACGGCCTGGAGGACTCCGGGCAAGTCGGCGTCGTCGAGGTTGTCGATCTCTCCGGTGACCGCCTTGCTCCGAAATCGTGTCCAGCCCAAGAGCCCGCCGACCGCCGACCGCGTCAGCGCCCCAAACCATCCCACTGCCGAGCGGCCGCGCACCGGCGTCACGGTGACGACGAACAGCACCACCCACAGCAGCGTGAAGAGGCCGAGCGAGGCCCACGCGCCCTTGGACAGGGCCCAGCACGGTGGCAGCACCGCGACGGCGAGAGTCCCGGCCTGCCATCCGGACAGCCCGAAGAACCAGCCGATCCGATCGCGTGAGTAGTCGTTGTAGATCGTTGCCATTTCAGTTCACTCCTTCTTCGCTCACACCGCGACGACAGCCGCTTCGCTGGCGCCGCCTCCTGCTGCTCCGCCGCCGGCGCCACCGGATCCGCCAGGGGCGCCGCCCTTCGGACCGCCGCCGCCCTTCGACCCGCCGCCTTGGCCGCCTTGTTGGCCGCCGCCCTGTTGGCCCCCGCCGTCGCCGCCTGACGGGGACGTATTGGGTGGCATGGGAGGTGTCGGCATCTCGGGTCCCTGCGTGGCTTGCCCGGGGCTGGTCGGGCCCTGTTCGCCGTCGGCGCCTTGCCCGGTGGTCGGGTCGTTCTGGGTCGAACTCGAGGGGTCGTTGGGACCCGCGCCCTGCCCGTTGTCGCCGCCGCCTTCGCCGTCCTTGTGACGGTCCGGGTTCTCGTCCTTGCCGCTATTGCCGCTATTCTGCTGCTGCTTCCCGCCGCTGAAGTCCGGGTAGTAGTTGTTGTGTCCGACACCCATCTGGTTCGTCAGATCGGCACCGATCGCGGCGCCCCGGGTGCCAACGGTCTGCATCGCGCCCAGGCCCTTGCCCGCTGCGCCGCCGATGGCTCCACCGACGCTGCCGAGCATGCCGCCGGCGGACTGGAGCATGCCGCCCTCGGCCTTGTTGAACCGGGACGAAGTGGCGTCCTCGCCGGATGCTTCTCCCTGCGAGGTGCCGTTCTCGTCCGAGCTGGACGCAGCACTGGACCCTGCGTCTTCGGCTCCGCCACCACCGCTGAGGAGCCCTTGCAGTCCGCCCTGGGCGTCGAGGCCGGCGCGGAGCGCGGCTCCCGAGGTGGTGCCCGGGTCGACGAACGCGAGCAGCTTGAAGAGGGCCAGCGGGCAGAACGTGGAGATGAGGATCAACACCACCCCGGGTACGGCGGTGCCGATCGCCTTCTGGGTGGAGTCGGTGAATCCGGTAGCTACGCCGGTGCTCAGCTTCACCCCGAGGCCCAGGACAAGCACCATGATGACGGGCGAGAACGCCGCGGCGATGAACCACCGCAACGATTTCCAGAACCACGGCCGGCCGACGTCCGAGACCAGCCCGGCCGCCGAGATCGGCGTGGTCGTCGACAGGACGAGCAGTGCGCCGGCCCGGGTCAGCATCACCAGCAGGTGTCCGATCGCGGCCAGCCAGAGTAGGCAGCCCATGCCGCCGAGAACGGTGGCGACTGTGCCATCGGTGATCGTCTTGGTGCTGATGTCCTGGAAGGGGCTCCAGGCGGACCAGGAGTCGACCTTCAGCAAGGCCAGCATCAAGGCGCGTTGCAGCCCGCCCGCGGCGGCGAGCACCATGACGGCGCCGCCGACCCAGCAGGACCACACGAGCGTGAATTGGCCGGTGCCCACGAGGGCGGTGGCAATGCTCTTGCCATCGCGCCGGATCGCGGCCACCCCGAGCTGGATCATCAACATCAGCACAACCAGTGATCCCGCGATCCAGAACGTGTACTGGTAGACCTCCGATGCGGCCCCATTTTCGCTCAGATCGGGGATCAGGAACGCGTCCATGATGTTCAGGACCAGCCGCAGCATCCATAGCCCGGCGTTCCAGAGGCCGAGCATCGCCATGGTCCATCCGCCAGTCACGACCTTGCCGGCTTCGCCGGCGAGCCAGCTGAACGGGTTGGGGACATGCGGCCAACCGATTGCGGGGATCACTGGTCGGACCCCTCGTCTGCGCCGGCCCAAGTCCTCCAGCCGGCCTTGTTGCTGATATCGCTACCTGGCCAGGTCGACGGCGCCGGGTACGGAAGGGCTCCGGGTGCGATCATCCAGCGGCCGGTGTGCCACTGCATGCGTTCGCAGTAGCCGTATCCCATCTGGGCGTCCTGGGTGATGGTGGCGTGCACTTTCACCAGCACGCACGCCAAGACCCAGTCCGGTCCGTCGCTGCCTTTGATTTGGGCACCAACAGGGGTGACCACCACGGTGCTCGTGGGGTCGAGTGTGCCGCCCATTTGAGCGTCGCCGAGGAACGTTTGGACGTCCTGGGTCAGTGGCCATTTGGCGACGTTCGGGGCGCCGGACATCGCCCAACCGGCGTGGATGCTGTCGACCTGCCGGATGCTCATGCTTTGCAGTACGACTTGCTCGATGGCGGCCAGTTGGCCGAGCGCGCCCTCCGGAGAGTGCGGGAACCCCGATGGCACTCCCGCCGGCCCCTGTGTGGTGCCCTGCGGGATGTTGACCGTCTTTGCTGCCACGGCGGCCGGCGGCGCTGGTTGCGCTGCGTCCTCGTCGACCGTCAGCATCGGCTCGGCCGCGATCTCGTTGCGGTGAGCAGTGCCGGTGGCGTGCGTGCTGGTATGCGACTTTTTCCCGGTCGAGCCGGAGTCGCCGTGTCCGCCGGACATCGCGGTGGAGATCGCGAAGTAGATCGCAAATCCCAGACCGAGGATCAGAGCAACCCCGGCTGCGACCACGACCCCGAGCACGAACACCAGCCGACGACGGTCCCAGCCAACGGTTCCATCGAGCTGTGCACTCATGTCACACGCAGCCCTTACCGATGACCGCGTTCAGCATTCCGGGCAGCACCAGGTAGGCGATCGCCGCGCCGAACACGACGCAGATGCCGATGATCGACATCTTGCTCGCGTGCGGCATCGAGAAGACGCGGCCGGCGACGATGCCGCCGACGCCGACGAGCATCCCCAAGCCCATGAGAGCGATGACGCCCCACATCACGTAGCCGGTGATGTCGTTCATCGCCCCCGTAGCGCCCTTCGGCGCCTTCGGGCAGACCTTGGCCGCCAGAGCGACCGCGTGCACACTCGTCTCACTCATCATTGCGGTGTTCCTTTCGTGGAGTCGTCCAGCAGGCGCTGGGCGAGTTGGTCAGCTGCCGACAGCAGCGGCTTGGGAAGCGGGCTCAGGGTGAGCCCATCGACGGCCAGGGCGGCCTCTTCGGGGATCTCGAACAGCAGCCCCTGCCGGTCCAAGTCGCGGGTCACGCACCCGGCCGTGTACTCGACGCTCTTGGACCACTTCTTGCGGCGCGGTCCGAGGACCGCGGCGCACGCGTGGTCGTTGCCGAGCAGGTCGAGTGCCCCCTCGAGGCGGCGCATGCCAGGCACGGTGGCGGTGGTGGTCAACACCACGTGCTTGGCATCACGGACGAAGTCGCCGATCCAGCCCGGGGTGGTGAGGACCTGGCCGAGCTCCCACCCGATGTCCAGCACGGTGAGCGTCACGGGCCGGTCGGGGGTCGACGGGTACGGGATCTCTTCGGCGGTCGTCAGGACGTCGATGACCCGTTCGAGCAGCACATGGTCACGGCTACCGCGACACCAGGCGCTTTCGTAGGCGCCCAGTTCCGCGGTGCTCGCGGCAGCCAGACCGGAGGAGGTGACTGACGAGCACTCCACGACACGGGAGCCAGACCCGGCGGCGGTGGCGATCGCGACGGCCAGCGTGGTGGCCCCGGAGGATCCTCCACACCCGAGGACCGGCAGGACGACCTCGGTGAAGTCGGGCTGCCACGGGCGGGTCGCGCGGGCCCGCTGCGGATCGCCGGCGGGCTGCCCTGCGGGCCGTGTGGTGTTAGCCCGGAATTGTCCGGCCTGCACCGCCGACCATGCGCGCTTGAGCTCGTCGACGTAGACGGCGGGCCGCTCGGCAAGCACCTGTGTCATGCGGGCTCACCGCCGAGGGCTGCCCGGCGAAACTCCAGTGCCGCCCGCAGTTCCGGCGCCGACAGGGTCTTGAGCGCGGTCTTAGAGTGCTGCACCTCGTGCAGGCGTGCCATGCAGCCGTCGAGCTGGCGGATGGCTTCTTCTTCGCGCCCGGCGACTTCGAACAAGGCCGCGATGTCTGCGGTGCTGCGTCCAGCCTCGTGCTGGGGTTCTTCTGTCGGGGTTTCCGTCGTCTGGGTCACTGTGATCACCTCGACCGACCTAGGGTGCCGATCGTGGTGCTGGCGGTCACTCATGCCATCGCCTTCCCGTGTCCGCATGCATCGGTCAGGGCGTCGATGCTGCGGCGGGTGCGCCGGCGCAGTGTCCGCACTGAGATCCCCAGCTGGGTGGCAACCTCTTGGTTCAGGCCGTTGGCCATCAGCCCGGCGCCGCTGCGTCCGGTGCGGTTGATCGCTGTGCGGTCGGCCGCCTCGACCAGACACAGCAGCAGCGACCGGTCATCAGGGGTGATGACGTCGTGGTCGCATGCCCACTCCAAAAGTTGGAGGAGCTCCTCGGCGGCCGCTTCGTTCGGGTCGGACGGTCCCTCCATCCAGAACCAACGGGACGGGTCGACCGGGCTGGTGCGGGACCATGTCGGGTCGGTCCGTTCGAGCTGGGAGTGGGCGCCGCACTCGCGCAGTACCCCGGCGCGGGTGTTCAGCAGGATGTTGGCGGAGACCTTGGTCAGCCGGCGCCACGGGAAGGTGCGCACTTCCAGCCACAGCTGTCCGGCGACGACTTGGTCGATTTCACGGGCGAGCGTGCCCAGCCTGTTCGCCAGTGAGCACACCCCCGGCATCAGCGCCCAAGCGAGCGCGGCGGCCGCCGCGAGGTCGTTGCCTCCGTCGGTGGCAGCCAGTTGCGCCAGGCACAGGAGTAGCTGGTCACCTTCCTCGGTGGCGTGCTGCCTCAGCCAGGACCGCATGGTCGTGGCGTCGGTGGCGACGCTCAGCTTCGGATGTTGTTCGCACCAGGTCGGCCACTCCTGGTCGGCCTGCGCCAACAACTCGCTGTTCGGGGTGAGACCAAGGCAGTCTGCAACGCTCATCGCCTGAGCTCCTGTCTGTCGAATCGGACAGACAGAAGGTCCCCAGTGGACGTATCCGGTTACGTGCCTCCAAGCGCGCCGCGGCGAGGGGGAACGCAGGAGGAACGTTGCTTGCTACCGCGCGTTGACCTGCACAAACACCCCGTTCCCCCTTTTCCCAGAATTCTTCGCGCCAGGGGTTGCGCAAGATGCTTGGACGCGCACCGGCGTGCGCTCCCGTTCGTCTCCGGGGTCCTGCGCCGGTAATCCCGCGCGACGAGGATCTCCAAAGTCAACAGAGGCAGACGGCATGGAAGGAATCCGATGCCGCTCGGCGCTGCCAGGAGGCTTTCTCGGCTGCGGCAGCCTCAGCGCCGGCAGCCCGGTGCCGGACGAGTCCGCGCGGCTGGCCTTGTCGTGCCTCCAGCCCGCTCAGGCAGGGGTGTCTGTCGGCCTCGGCTCCAGCTTCTCGACGTCAGCGATGAGGTCGAGCACGGTCTGATACCTCGCGCCGAGGGCGCGGACAGTGCACCGCTTCACGATGTCGCCCACCGGACGGTCCTCGTGGACCAGTGACTCCCTGCCCGCGAAGATGAAGTGCAGGACCCAGCCGATCGAGTAGATCTCGTTCCTGACGTCATAGTCCTTCAATCTCTCCAGCTGCGGGTCGCGGATGGTGCCGCGCACCTCCGTGCCGGTCCGCGTGTAGTCCGACGTCGGCTCCTTGACCAGCCCGAAGTCCGATAATTTCACCAGGGCGGCGCCGCTTGGCTATGTCAAGGTGAAGTGGCCCCACCGCGACGGCCAGAACTGGCCCACCTCAGACCAGCCGCGGGATTGCAAGCCTTGCGGCAGTGTCGGACGTTCCTCTCGGCGTGGCTGTATAGGTGTGCGCAATGGGGCAGTTACTGCGCGTCAGCCCGCGCGGCATATGGTCGTTTGCGGGCCTCGACGACGCTCTGTAACGGGATCGTCCTACGGGGCAGCCGCGATGAGCGAGTGGTCTTAGGTTGGTGGCGTGCCCGTGACCACCGACCCAACGCCTGCGTGCCGCATCCTCATCTATGGAGTCACGGGCAGCGGCAAGAGCACCGCAGCCAAGAACGTTGCAGCGCGCACAGACCTGCCCCTGATCCTCGCCGACGAGCTGACGTGGGAGCCCGGGTGGGTCCCTGTAGCTGAGGATCGCCAACGTGAGCTGTTCGCCGAGGTCGTCGCCGAGGACCGGTGGGTCCCGGACACGGCATATGGGGCGTGGCTCGATCTGGTGTTGCCTCGGGCACAGCTGATCGTTGCGCTGGACGACCCGAGGTGGTTCTCCTTGCAGCGACTGCTGCGTCGGACTCTCCTGCGAGCGATTGACAAGAAGCCCATCTGTAACGGGAACACTCAGTCGTGGCGGGGCCTGTACGCGCAAGACTCGATCGTGCGGTGGCCCTTCGACAGCTTCATCCGCAAGCGTGACCGAATGCGCGCCTGGGCGAACGCGCCGGAAGGACCGCCGGTGCTGCTCGTCAACCGTCCTCAAGACCTGAAGGCGTGCATGTGTCGCTTTCGGTCAGTATCTGGCCGATGAACCATCCCTTGCGAAGACCGTTGACGGGCCGGTGATGGTACCGACCACCGCGCAGCGACGTGGCTACGAACTAACCTCCGTTCATGGTCACCGCCCAGGAGTTCGCGCAGACGTGGCACCGAGTGCTGTTCGAGGAGGACATGACTCAGACGTGGCAGGGAATGACGAAGGAATTCCGCCGGATAGTGGCCCAAGTCGCTTTGGGTAAGGCAAAGACGCGGGGTGAGGACGTCGACTCGACCGTAGAGGCGCTCTCCGAAGCGGTCCCCGCCCATCCGGATGTGCGTGAGTTCTTTAGCGCTGCATGCACGATCCTGCAACGGGCCTGCGGTGCACATCCTGATTCGGTAGGCGCCGGGGTTACTACTCGCGTCGAAGCGCCGGCGTACGAGGTCGTCCGCCTCTACGTCCTCGACGACCTGTCGACCGACGCAGATGGCCACGGATACCTCCCACCCGGCGAGTCGGCGAGAGCGCTCACGCTCATCACGAGCGCCGAGCCGTCCACCTCATGGCAGATGGCCGGCATCGGGAGAGTGATGACCACCGGTTGGCCACCGACAGTGCTTTGGGAGCCGCCGCCAGAGGTATAGGACGCTGCTCGCAGACTTGGCCCCCGCATGCCGATCCTCATGCGGGAACGCTCGGATCGTTTCCCGTTGCTGGCCCACGCGCGATCTCGTGCTGACGGTCTGATCTGATGCCACTCGATCGCAGGCAGAAGGGACTTAGACGTCCGCCTCGGTGGACTTCCGTAGCCGGCTGGCGCCGATCAGCCCGAGGACGAGGAATGCCGCGGCGATGAGCAGCGCCCAACGGGCGGCGTCGGCGAACCCGTCAGATAGCGCGTGGACAGCGCCGGTGGTGTGCGCACCGAGGGGACTGTCGATTCCCTGGGGGGAGCCTATTGCTGTGGCTCACCCAGGCGCGCCCCCTGCTCGAGCTCGGCGGCGAGACCTTCACCTGTCGCGGCTCGGGCGAGAGCGCGCCCCAGCGCAGGTGCCTGCTTGAACAGATTGTGACCGGCCACGAACAGGACAGAGCCTGCCTCCCACACGGCCACGCCGTCCTCGCTCCATGGGAGGTCGGTCACCCAGCAGTGAAGGAAGTCGCGCGGCTCTGGGTGGAGACCGGGCAGCGCCCGTGTCACGTATTCGCGCGCGCGTTCGTCCAGGGATCGAATCGCCGCAGGGTCGATGAACGTTCCGTCGTCGCGGACGCCGACGGTCTCGCTGAGTCCGACCGAATAACTGCTGTTGCCCGGTAACGGCGTCGCGTACACGCCGACTTCGCCGAAGACGCCGCTGCTGTCCTGCAGGCACGCGACTCGTGCCAGAGCGGCGGCTTTCACGTCGAAGGTCAGCCGGACGTGCGCGGCAAGGCGAACCGGCAGCGACAGGCCGACGCTGCGGGCCAGGCGGGCGGTTTCGCGGCCGGCGCACACGACCACCTTGGAGTAGACAGCCCGGTCGGTGACGCTGCGCACCTCGACCGTCCCACCGGCGCGGGGATCGATGGAGATGACCTCTGCGGTGGTGATGGCATCTGCGAGGGTACCCGCGAGTGCCGTGATCGCGGTGCGGGTGCGGATCGCGCCGCCCGACTCGTCGAGCACCGCTGGCCCCGAGTACCCAGCGAGCAGCGGCATCCGTTGGGCGAGCTCGGCTGCATCGATCTCGTACGCTTTCACGCCGCCGACCTGGTCGAGCACCCGCAGCCGCGCCAGGGCGCTGTCGCCGATCGCCACGACACCGTCTGATGAGACCAGCTCGACGTCGAAGTGTTCGGCCCACTCATCCCATACGCCGCGGCTTTCGCGCGCGAAAGCGACGAGTCGCGGGTCGTCGTGGGCATGCCGGAAGATCCGCGACTCGCCTGCGGACTGACCAGTTCCGGGCAGACCGGCCTCGTACAAGCGCACCGGCACGCCCTGCTCCCGCAGCGCGTACGCCGTCGACAGACCGACGATCCCGCCCCCGATCACTGCTACCTCGGGTGAACGCGTCGGGGCAACGTCGTCGTCAGTTCCTGTCATCGCGGTTCCTCGATCTGTTGGTGATGTGCGATGGGCCGCAAGACAAGGGGCCGCTGCCACGACGTCAACGGGCTGTGTCAGCCCGAAGTCACCGCGCGCAGCGACCCCTCATGTCGGGGTCAGTACGCCCGGTCTGTGGTGTCAGGCGGGGAGTTTGGAGTCCAACACGTCGAGCTTCTCGATCGTCGGTTCGGAGAACAACGTGCCGGTCTGCTCGCCGAGAGCTACCGCAACAGGGCCGGACAGGTGGGCGTCACGTCCGGCGTCATCGGGGAACACGTCGAAGATCCCGAACGAGGTCGGCCCGAGGCGGATCGCGAACCACGCGGTGGTCGCCTGCTCGTCCTCGACAAGCGCACGGCCGCTGTCAAGGAACTCCTTCACGTCGTCCTCCTTGCCGGGCAACGCGTCGAACCTGACCAGCAATCCCTTGGTCACACTCATGACTTCTCCTCTTCCTTTGTCGTGGTGCCCGCGAGTTGGGACACGATCGCCTCGGAGAACGCTGGCAGGTCCTCCGGCGAGCGGCTGGTGATGAGATTCGTGTCGACCACGACCTCCTGGTCAACGACGTTCGCGCCGGCATTGCGCAGATCCGTGCGGATGCTCGGGAAGGACGTCAGGGTGCGACCGGTGGCCACGCCGGCCTCGATCAACGTCCACGGCCCGTGACAGATCGCCGCCACTGGCTTGCCGCTCTCGACGAAGTCGCGGACGAAGGAAACGGCGCCCTCGTCGACCCGGAGCTGGTCGGGGTTCACCGTGCCGCCGGGAAGCAGCAGGGCGTCGTAGTCACCTACCGAGGCGTCGGCGACCAGCCCGTCGACGGTGAACGTGCCCGCTTCATCCAGGTCGTTCTTACGGGCCTTGATCTCGCCGTCGTGGATCGAGAGGATCTCGGTCTGAGCGCCCGCGCGGTCCAGTACTTCGCGGGGTTGCTCGAGCTCAACGCGTTCGACGCCGTCGGCGGCGAGGATCGCGACCCTCTTGCCCTGAAGATCTGCTGCCATGTCAGTTTGCCTCCTTCTCGTGTGACATGCCGGGCTTGATGACGACCTTGGTCCAGCCCTCGGACCTGGAGTCGAAGTTCCTGTAGGCGTCTGCGGCCTGGTCCAGCGAGATCTCGTGGGAGACGATCCAGGACGGCTTCGCCTTGTCAGCCGCGATGAGGTCTCGCAGCCGGCGGTTGTACTTCTTGACCGGGCACTGACCGTTGCCCATGGTCTGTCCCTTGAACCAGTGGGTGCCGAAGTCGATGGCCGCCTTGCCCTGCTTGGCCAATTCGCCCTTGGCCCCCGGGTCCTCGGGGACGAACACGCCGACGGTGCCGATCCCGCCGGTGAACCGGACCGAGTTGATGAGCATGTTCAAGGTCGCGGCCGGGTCTTCGTTCCCCTGCGGGTCGTGGGCCTGGTAGCCGACACACTCGCAGCCACGGTCGGCTCCGAGCCCCATGGTCTCGTCCAGCACAGCCTGCACGGGGTCGACCTTGGAGTCGTCGATGGCGATCGCTCCGATCTGCTCGGCCAGCGCGAGCCGGTCGGGGTGGCGATCGACCACCATGACCTTCGCGGCGCCCTTGATCGTCGCGGACAGGGCGGCCATCAGTCCCACGGGGCCGGCCCCGGCGATCACGACGCTGTCGCCCGGGATCACGCCAGCCATCTCGGTGGCGTGGTAACCGGTGGGGAAGATGTCGGAGAGCATGACGTAGTCGTTCTCCTTGTCCTGCGCGTCTTCACCCAGGCGCAGCGCGTTGTGGTCGCCGAAGGGCACCCGGAGCAGTTCTGCCTGCCCGCCGCCGTACGGGCCCATTTCGGCGAAGCCGTAGGCCGCACCGGCGGCCGATGGGTCAGGTTGCGTCGTCAGGCAGTAGTTCGTGAGCCCGCGCTCGCAGTTCTTGCAGAACCCGCACGAGATGTTGAAGGGCAGCACGACCCGGTCGCCCACCTTGATCTTCTCCACTCCCGTGCCGATCTCCACCACCTCTCCCATGTTTTCGTGGCCGAACGTCCGGCCCTTCTCGAAGGAGGTCCGCCCCTCGTACATGTGCAGGTCCGAGCCGCAGATGTTGGTCGTTGTGATCTTGACGAGCACATCGGTGGGCCGTTCGATCTCGGCGTCCGGAACGTCCGTGACCGCGACATCCTTGGGTCCATGATAGACGACAGCCTTCATGGCGAATCTCCAATCGTTGTGTCGGTGACTCCGAGCAGTCCACGCTCGTCGCCGACCACCAAGAAGTCATGAGCGCACCAGGCCAAAGTCCCGGGGCATGATTTGGTCTGAGTGCACAACTCCCCGCGGGTGGGTGCGCTGGGCAAGGGGTACGGTGAGCGCGACGCTGCCCCCGAGAGTTGATGAGGACCGATGAGCTATCACGGACTCGGACTGGATCCCGGGATACATCCGTGCTGCATGTACCGAGGCGTCGCCGCTCAGCGCGACGACCTGTGGGGTCCCTACGGCACAGGGGGATCCCGGGCGGGCCGGCCAGGGATCACGAGATGACCGTCTGCGAGCCCGCCACAACCGGAACCGTGGTGCCAACCGGCGAGCTGGATCTGCGGCGTGCCCTCACCGGCCTCGATGGGCTGCTGGTGATGTCCATGGCGATGATGCAACGTCACGACGTGGACGAGGTCATCAACGTCCTGAAGCGTGAGGTCGAGTCGGTGACCGGCTGCCAGTTGGTTCACGTCACCTTCCAGCGGGACCGGGAGTGGATCACCCTGCCCCCCGGGGAGCCAACGAAGCCGGCGGAACCGAGCCCCTCAACCGGTGAACGGGTATTCGTGCAGGACAACGGCGACTCCTGGACGTCGACGACGGCTGTGGCGGTCTTGAACGGCGCCCCGGGCCGACTGGTCCTTCGCAGCTTCGCCCGGCCCGACCCCGAACAACTGTTCGTCATCGAACGGTTGGGCGATTTCCTCGGGACGGCGCTCGCGGACGCGCAGGTGCACGAGCGCCACCGCCGACGCGCCCACGAACTCGATGCAGCCAATAACGAGATGGCGCGCACCGTCGCGGCGCTGCAGCACCGTGAGGGGGTGCTTGAGGAGTTCGCCCGACTGTCCACGACCGGGACTGAGCTCGACGTGGCCACCTCACTCAGCCGGCTCACTGGCTCCGCTGTCGTGCTGCGGGACAGATTCGGGCACGAGACGACCCGGATCACGGTCGCCGGTCGGTACCAACCGCTCCTCGAGCGAACCTCGCTCGAGGAGGTCATCGGCGGACGCCCCGAACTCGGCACGATCGAACTGGAGGTGCCACCGGACAAAGACCGAGACGACGCATCATTCGCTCTGCGGTACGCGGGCGTCGCACTGGGGCTGCTGAGGGCGAAGGCCGTAGCGATGAATGAACTGGAGAACCGACTAAGTCGAGACCTCCTCGACGACCTTCTTGAAGGGCTCCCGGCCGACGTTGCCGTGGACCGGGCATCCGCTCAGGGCCACGACCTTGGCGTTTCGCACGACCTGATCGTGTGCGCATGGTCCTCCGAGCGGGGTCACCGCGGGCACGACCGCGACGTCGATCACCTCCGGATGGCCATGGCTCGTCAGCGACTGCCCTGCTTGGTCGTCCGGAGCCGGGGACTGGTCGTCGCCCTCGCCCATCGAGGTGTCGACATGGGCCGCTTGTTCAACGATGTGTCGCGCGCCTACGGCGACACCAACGGTGTGATCGCCAAGGGGGAGCCGGCCAACTCGCCGGAACAGATCCCACGTGCGTATGAGCAAGCCCAACGAGCACTCAGGGCTCGTCAGCAGTCCCACGATCCGTATGGCTTCATTGCCTACGCCGACTTGGGAGTAGACCGGCTGCTCGCCCTCGACGGCAACGCTGAGGAAGTCGAGCGCCTCATCAGGGACTGGCTCGGCGACCTATTGAGCTACGACCGTCGCCACGGCACGGAGCTCGTCCCCACGCTAGCGGCCTACCTTGACCACGGGGGCAAGTACGCCGACACGTCAACGACGCTCACCATCCACCGCAACACACTGCGCTACCGAATCAGCCGCATCACCGAGATCTCGGGCCACGACCTCAACGACGTCGAGGCACAACTCAACCTCCACCTGGCGACACGCGCGTGGCGACTGCGCCGTGCCTCCGTCGGCGAGCCCCTGCGAAACGCCGTCCGGTGAGATAGTCCCAAACCGTAGTTGCGAGAGTCTGCGCGGCGATGGCACTGGACGATCAGGAGTCGTCGACCGGGCCGATCGCCGGGTGGTGCCAGAGTTCCCAGCTGGTGTGCAGCACGCAGACGAGGGTTAGCCCGGCGAGCGCCGCCAAAGCAGGCGCCACCATCGCGACCGGGATCAGCGAAGCAGCCCCCACTGCGGCCACCAGGCGACCGGTGGCGAGCTGGTGGTGATCGCGCCATCGGTAGGCGACGTCGCCGACGTAGAACATCGCGACGCCACCGGCCAGGGCGACGGCCGGCAACATGGGGGGTGGTTGCCCCGGTGCCGCGACTGCTTCGTGCACCCCGAGAGCGAAGAACACCACCCCGGCCACGAGCGGCAGATGCAGGTAGCTGTAGGAGTCGCGCGCGAGCCTTGACCGCTCCCGATCAGTGGTGCCGCGCAGCCGTCGTTCGGCACCGCCGCGCAGATAACCGAAGTAGGACCACCACAGACCGGCCGCGATCAGCACGGCGAGGAGGACGGCCGTCACCACACTCGGGCGCGGAAGAGCGGCTTCGGCGCCAGCGCCTACCCCGACGATCGCCTCACCCAGCGCGATGATGATGATCAGCCCGTGCCGCTCCACGAAGTAGGAAGGTGTCACGCTCCAACCGGTGGTCCCGACCAGGACCGGCCCCGACAGATCCATCACCGCGGCCACGATCCACAGCAACTCTCGTTCTGGCGTGTCGAAGAACGCCGCGGCCACCAGCACTGCCGGGCCGGCGAGCAGGGTGGGGACCAGTCGCAGCGCGGCCGAACCCACGTCCGCCTCGCCCCGCACGTCAAGAGCCAGCAGCACGACGTGGATCAGTCGGACCGCCAGGAATGCAAGCGCAAAGACCAGCGCCCGCGCGCCGAACGCCTGCGGCAGCGCGACCGCGGCCATCAGCATGGCCGCCATCGCGAGAAAGAGCAGCAGGCGAGGCTCGGGTCCGTCGTGGTCGGAAGTGTTCGTCAGCCAGGCGTAGCAGGCCCACGCCCACCACACAGCAGCGAGCGCCAGAATCCCGCGGCCGAACCCCGCCCAGGAGATGTCCGCGAGCATCAGGACAGTGACCTGCGACATCGCGTAGACGAAGACCAGGTCGAAGAACAACTCCAGCGTTCCGACCGACCGATCTGCTGTGTCGTCGGCTGCTTGCTCATCCGCATTGCCGAGATCATCGTCACGCATACGGTGCTCCTCACCCACTCGCCGACCTTGATGCTCGCGTACGCCAACTCACAGTGGGCTTCGGAGGGCGGGCCCAGTTCGCCGTGGGAGTCTCAAGCACTCTTCGGGGAACGCGATACTTCGTTGTAGAGCAAACCGAGAGCGACCGACAGGGGCAGCACGTGACCACCGATGCGACCGATGGCTTTGTGCGTCTCCGCGGTGCCAATGAGAACAACCTGCGCAACATTGACGTGGACATTCCTCGCAACGTGATGGTGGCGTTCACCGGGATCTCTGGTTCGGGGAAGTCGTCGCTGGCCTTCGGAACGCTGTACGCCGAGGCGCAGCGCCGCTACTTCGAGTCGGTCGCGCCCTACGCGCGCCGGCTGCTGCAGCAGGTCGGTGCCCCGCACGTCCAAGAGATCACCGGCCTGCCGCCTGCGGTCGCACTTCAGCAGCGCCGGGGCGCGGCCACCTCACGCTCGTCGGTCGGCACCATCACCACGCTGTCCAACCTGCTGCGGATCCTCTACTCGCGGGCCGGCGATTACCCGGCTGGTGCCGATCACCTCGCGGCCGAGGCGTTCTCGCCCAACACCAGCGCGGGCGCGTGCCCGCGCTGCCACGGCCTGGGCGTCGTCCACGACGTCACCGAGGAGCTGCTTGTCCCGGACCCGTCACTGAGCATCCGTGAAGGGGCGATCGCCGCCTGGCCGGGCGCGTGGCAGGGCGCCAACCTGCGCAGCATCGTGATGGGGCTCGGCATCGACGTCGACAAGCCGTGGCACAGTCTCAGGAAGCGGGACCGCGACTGGCTGCTGTTCACCGACGAGCAGCCCTCGGTGCTCATCGAGCCGGAACCAGGTCGCGTCGACCACGGCTACTACGGGAAGTTCTGGAGCGCGCGCAGCCACGTCATGCACGTGCTGGCCGACTCCACGAGCGAGCGGATGCGCGAGCGGGCCATGCGGTTCGTGGAGGAAGCGCCCTGCCCGGACTGCCAGGGCAGTGGACTACGGCCCGAGGCCCTCGCGGTGACCTTTCTCGGGCGTTCGATCGCCGAGGTCAACGACCTGCCCTTCACAGCGCTGGTGGCTCTGCTGCGTCCGGTCGCTGAGCGGCCCGCGGGTGCCGACGAGGTCGCGGCGCGGATCTGCACTGACCTGGTCACGCGCGTCGAGGTGCTCCTCGATCTGCGCCTGGGTTATCTCAGCCTGGGACGGAGCTCGACGACGCTGTCGCCCGGAGAGGCGCAGCGCCTGCGGATCGCCACCCAGCTGCGCTCGGGCCTGTTCGGAGTCGTCTACGTCCTGGACGAGCCCTTCGCCGGCCTGCACCCGGCCGACGCGGAGCCGCTGCTGGATGTCCTGGACCGCCTCAAGGCGTCCGGCAACACACTGTTCGTCGTGGAGCACGACCTCGACGTCGTACGACGAGCAGATTGGGTCGTCGATATCGGCCCGGGTGCGGGCGAGGCCGGAGGTCGAGTGCTTCACAGCGGCCCGGTCGCGGGCCTGGAGGACGTGACTGAGTCGGTCACCAGCGCCTACCTGTTCGGTCGCGCTGAGCGGCTCGTGCACGATGCGCGGGCCCCGCAGGGCTGGCTGCGACTGACCGGCGCACATCGCCACAACCTGCGCGACCTGTCTGTCGACATCCCGCTGTGCGTGCTGACCACCGTCACCGGGGTGTCCGGGTCCGGCAAGTCGACCCTGGTCACCCAGGTCCTGGCCGAGGACCCGACTGCTCGTGAGTCGTTTGACCGACTGCTATTGGTCGATCAGCGCCCGATCGGCCGGACGCCGCGGTCCAACCTCGCGACCTACACGGGGATGTTCGATGCCGTGCGGAAGTTGTACGCCGCCACGGACGCGGCCCGGGCCCGCGGCTACGGCGCCGGCCGCTTCTCCTTCAACGTCGCCGGGGGCCGCTGCGAGACCTGTCAGGGCGAGGGATTCGTCTCCGTCGAGCTACTGTTCCTGCCTGGCACCTACGCTCCCTGCCCGACGTGCCACGGCGATCGCTACAACCCCGAGACGCTCCAGATCACCTACCGCGGCAAGAGCATCGCGGAGGTCCTCGACCTGTCCGTCGACGACGCCGCCACGTTCCTGGCCGACGTACCGGCCGCCGCACGCAGCCTCCAGACGCTTCGCGAGGTGGGTCTGGGCTACCTGCGACTTGGACAGCCGGCGACCGAGCTCAGCGGCGGGGAGGCACAGCGCATCAAGCTCGCCACCGAGCTCCAGCGCGCTCACCGCGGCCATGCCCTCTACCTGCTCGACGAGCCGACCTCCGGACTCCACCCCGCAGACATCGCTCTGCTGCTGCGCCAGCTGCACCGGCTCGTCGACGCCGGCAACACGGTGGTCCTCGTCGAGCACGACCTCGACGCGATCGCCACCGCGGACTGGGTCATCGATCTCGGTCCGGGCGGAGGAGATGCCGGCGGTCGGGTTGTCGCGACCGGCACGCCGGCCGACATCGCGAGGGCCGAGGGCAGCGCGACCGCGCCCTACCTCTCGCGGCGGCTCGAGCAGACATGAGCTGGGTGCGGGCGGCCGGTGTGCCGTCAGGCTGCCGCGCGGGCGCGGAGGCATCACGCCAAGAAGAATCCGTACATGTCATGAAAGATGAAGGCATGACTGTGTATCTCGCTTGGACCTCGGAGGACCTGCCTGACCTGGAGGGGCCGTGGCACGAGGCTCGGCTTGTGGCGCCCGGGCTGGTCGCCGTGGACAGCACCGAATCGCTGTCAGCGGTCTATCACGCCATCAAGTGGTCCCTGGAGGGTGAGGCTTCGCTGATCGTGGTCCCCGTGCACCAGACGCCCAAGTCGCGGGGCATAGCTGCTGGCACCACTAGGTGGTTGCGTGAGCGGACTGCAAGGCAACCGCCCGGTGCGAACATCCGGGGCCTCACGTCATCCGATTGAGCTGTCCGGGCTCCCAGACCACGAGGGCTGCCAGGTTGGTTCTCCCACCTCAGGGAACGAGGATTCACGTAGGTGGGTGATGAACACGGGAAGATTGAGACCGGTGAGCGGCGCCCGCAACCGGGAAGGCCCCGCGCGGACTCCCCTGCCCCGGGGACGCCGCCCGATCAGCGAACGGCCGTCGGGACGCCGCACTCGCTGGCTGGCTCCCAGAGGGCTTCGCTTGTCGGCGTCCCGCGTGGGTGTCGGCTACGGGACGCCGACGTCAGGTGAGGTCAGCGACGCGCCGATGCGTCTGCGACTCCTGCCTTGGCTGCCAGCCGCTGGCGCTGGATCGCGCGGTAGACGGTGGACCGGCCAACGCCGAAGAGCTCGGCGACCTCAAGGGTGCTGTACTCGCCGCTGTGCACCAGCGAGACCAGGTGCGCTTCCTGCTTGCGGCTGAGCTTCGGTTGCTTGCCCTTTAGCCGGCCCTTGGCCTTCGCGACCTTCATTCCCTCCACCGTGCGCAGCCGGATCAGGTCAGACTCGAACTCGGCCACCATCGCGAGAACGTTGAACAGCAGTTTGCCGACCGCGTCGGTCGGGTCGTAGACCGAGCCTCCCAGGCTGAGGCTAATCTCCCGCGCGGTGAGTTCGTCGGCGATCGCTCGAGCATCCGGTAGCGAGCGCGCGAGCCGATCGAGCTTAGTGACCACGAGCGTGTCGCCCGCGCGGCACGCAGCCAGAGCCTCCCGTAGCCGGGGACGCTCGCGGTTGGTGCCCGTCAGGCCATGGTCGACGTAGATGCGCTCGGCCTCGACGCCAAGGGCGAGGAGACCATCACGCTGAGCGGTGAGGTCTTGCTGATCGGTAGAGCATCGGGCGTACCCGACAAGCAGGGCGCTCATTGCGCACCTCCAGGGTGGGCCCGGTCGAGCCACGGGATGTGACCGACTCGGGCAACGGGCAGAGCCCGACCCTTCAGCAAGCGCCTCGCGAGATCTCGCGACAACCAACCCCCCGAATACCGATGGCAACGCTGGTTAGGGACGCGCCCGAGGTGCTACTTCATCCGTTCAGCGAGCTGAGTGAAGAAGTTCTGAACCATCGCCGCGCTGTTCTGCTTCTGGGTGAGCTCGTAGCCGCCGAAGCGGTAGACCTCGTACCCGGCCAGTCGGAGGCGGCGGTCCTCGGCGACCATCTCGGAGTACAGCGCTGGGTTGGCCTGGTCTCCCTGGGCGTAGTGCTGCTTGCCGTCCACTTCGATGACCACCCGCTGGCGGTCGCTGAACAGCAGGAGGAAGTCCAATCGCTGACGAGCAAGCGGCAGGCCGCTGGACAGGCCCCGTCGGGTGCGCTGATCGTAGGGGTCGTAGTGCAGGTAGACCTGCGGGATGAGCGCCGGGATGTCGTACGAGGCCTTGTAGCGGCCGGCGTAGGCCTCAAAGACCACCCTTTCCGCCTCGCTATCCAACGATGCCGCCAGACGCCGATGCAGCTCGTGGCCGACGGCTCGGTCATCGAACAGAGTCTCGGGAAGTCCTTCACGAGCCCGCCACCACCGGATGAGGTGGGAGAACCGCATGCCTTCTGCGGGGATGGGCTGCTCGTAGACCAGGCAGTGCTCGGCGTTCGCAACGATCTCGATGTCGTTGCTCACGGCGTCTTGCAGCACGATGTCGGGCTTGGGTCCGTTCGCGGCGAAGATGAGGTTCTTCGTCGGCCCCTCGACCCCGCCGCCTCGGTCGTAGGCGTCGATGTAGCGGCGCAGATCAACCAGGTAGGTCTCCGAGATCTCGACCTCAGCGTCCAGCCGACGGGCGAACGCCACGAGCTGGGGAAGCGGCCAGGGATGGATGTAGCCGTCGATGAGCGCTCGCTTGGTGTCGGCCTCGGACGGGTCGCAGGCGTCGTTGGTCCAGGTGAGTTGGAGTTCCTCGGCAAGCACCAGCTCCAGGTTCGTCCTGGTGAAGGAGTAGATAAGCGCGTCCTCGATGGCCGCCCGGAGCGTGCGTGTGGACACTTTGGCCGGGCCCGACTCGGGGTTCACCGCCGAGGAACCAGTCGGGAAGAAACTCACGAGAGCAGTCTCGCCGTTCCGGACCCTCACGGGAGGCAGGACGGCGCACTGGGTGCGTCGTGACCTACTTCCGAGGCGGGCGCGTCAGTTGCGGAACACCGTCGTCATTGGCCGATCGAGGACCGGATCCGCAGTAACAGCGGCGGGCCGCGGCCGTTAGCAGGAGACTTGCGATATCGATGGCGGGCGACGCCAGGTCGATGGCACTACTCGGGGGGAGTCGAATGGGGAGATTCACTGCGGCGGCGCGGCGTTACGGGCAGCCGGGTGCGGCATCGTGCACCGCGGTCGCCGCGATCATGCTGATATCTGGATGCGGCTCGCCGCCCGAGACCGCCTGCGCGCCAGAGTGGGCAACAACCGGCAAGGTCACGATTCTGATCACCGACCATTCCGACGCGCTGGGCTGGCTCACGGCGCATGTCTGTATCCATCACGGGTGCCGCAGCGCTCCGGTGAAGTCCTCGGGCGGCGCTCACATTTCCGGCGCGGAGATAACCGACACCCCTCCGCTATCCGCAACGGTTTACGTCACCGACAGCGCCGGCAAGGTCGTGATTCCCAGACACACGGTGACACTTAAGCCGAGCGAACACACCACTCCGCTTGATAGCTGCTCCGAACTCGAGATCTATCGGGCAACCGCGAGCGTGCCGTCTGGCTGAACGGCTTGCCTTCTCGTTCCAGGAAGCAAGCGTGCCCGATAGCCGTTCCACATCCGGTGACGCTGCACGCCACAGCCCAATCCCGCCGTGAGCGGACGATCGTCGTCCCGCAGGGGCCGTCCGGCTCCGCAACCGGGACGGGGGGCGTCTTGCGGCACCGACAGACTTGATCCCGACGGCGGCTTGCCTAATGAATGATCCCCATGATGCGAACGCGCTGCTGCCGCCCGTCGCCGTCGGCGCGGAACGTGCCACCGTCGACCGGAGCGATGGCCAAGACATCGACTCGGGCATTCGTCGGTACGTTCCTTCGCGTCGTCGAAGAACCTTCCGCACCTGCCGACTGCTGGCAGCCCGCTACGACCATCATCACGATCCCGGCGAGGGCGATCACCCGTCCGATTGTCATCGGCGACCGTCACTCTCGGCGTCGACCAGCACTGTCAGGTGTGGGATGCCATCAGCTGGCGGCCCGGTCTGGGTTGAGCCACTCGTGGTTACGAATGATCGTCTCGGTCCGCTCGGAGAGCTCTACGGGTGCCCCACCATCTTCTGACCGGTTGCAGACTTCGTCGCGCAGGATCCGCTCGGCGTCGGCTCGGTGGCCTTCGGCCTCGAACACGGCAACCAGGTCGAGCTTGGCGATTTCGGAGTCGGGCGCGACGGCGGTAGCGATCTCGGCGGCCGCCCGGGCACGGACAAGATCTCCGGATTCCAAGCAGGCCGTCGTGACCATGTGCGCGACGTCGACGATGGCGGCGTTCATGTGGTGATCGATCCGGTCGCCGCCCGCCAGCCACTCTCCGCCGCCGGGGCGCATCTGGTCGAAGGGGCGCCCGTCAACCAGTTGGAGGGCGCGCAGTAGATCGGCGATTCCCTCGCCTCCGCAGCGGGCCTCTCCTCGAGCGCGCAGCCTGCGGAACAGGTCGATGTCGACCAGGATGTCCTCCACCTGGTACACCCCGATTCCCTGGCATTTGGCCGCTGCGGATTCGCGCGCGTTGGGCAGGTGCTTGTTGCCGGTGCATGGGTTCACTCCCAGCCAATCGCGCACCATCTTGATGTCGCTACGGGCCCGGCCTTCGGTGAGGTTGAACGCATCGGCGAGTTGCGCCGGTGTCGCACCGTAGGGCCGGGTTGCCAGGTACGCGAGCAGCTCGGTGGCGTATGGCTTGCGCTTGGCCACGGCCACGGCGGAGCCGTGCGTTCGTGCCCGGATCGGCCCGAGCAGAGTTAGTCGTGGCAGCGGGCATTCGTCGTTGAACCAGGCGGTGACGTCGTCATCGAGGGTTGGGTCGGCCGCCTCTATGTCTGCTCGGACCTTGGCCGGGACTTGCGGGGCCAGAGCTTTCAGGTCCTCTTTGGTCGTCGCGGCCGCAGCGACGTAGTCGGCGTCCTCGGCAGCCAGCACGCTCTCGGTCGTCTCGTCGTCGCGGTCCTCGCGTGGCTTGGTGTGTTCTTCGCGCAGCGCGCCGGCCTCATTGGTGAACGACCGCCACCCGTCGGTGGCGTCCAGGTCGACCGGGATCTCGATGTCGTCGAGGAGCTCGCTGTTCGCGAACAGTGTGGCGCAGCCCTTGGCCTCGTCGGCGGTGAGTCCGACGGCTACCAGGTCCAGACCGGCGCGCGGCATCGTCAGCCGCCCGGTGGAGCTGAGGTTGAGTACGGTTCCAGTCGGGGGTTCTTCGCTCTGCGTGGCTGACACGACGATCGCGGTGCCGGTCTTTCCGCTGTGCTGCTCGACCAGGTCGAGCAGCTGGTCGACGACCTTCCGATCCGCAGTCCGGTCGGCGTCAACCAGCAGAAGCCGGGCGGGCCACACATCGTCGTCGGTTTTGCTGCCGCGGCCGGTTGCCACGTCGACCTGTTGCGCTTCGGCGCGGTCGATCATCGCCACTGCATCGGCGACGGCCTCGGCGACGGCCTCGGCGGCAGCGTCACCGGACGCGTCGTGGTAGCGGACCCGCTCGGGGTTCAACCCGGCGACTTCGGTGGCAACGCCGATGCAGTCGACCGTGACGCCGGCCGACCACGGGTTCAGCGCGAGTTCTGCCGCGAGATACCGGGCGAAGTCGTGCGCGTAGGTGGCGTCTCCGGTCAGGTTGATCGCGGCGAGGTCCTCGCAGTTGAGCAGCCACACGTGGTCGTCGTCGCTGGAACCGATGGTGACCAGGAGCGGGTAGGGCGCCGGCTGGTCCTGGTCCAGGTCGGCGGGCACACCGGCAAGGCCCTCAGCCGGGCACACCCAGTGCAGCTGATCGTCGGTGCCTTCCCATGGCTCGGGCAGGGAGCTCGGGCTGCTCAGGTGCAGCACGATCTGTGTGGTGCCGAGTTCAACCGCGGCGACCGGTGGAAGCGCCAGCCCGGCGTCTGTGGCGTGGGCCGCCAGACTCCGCAGCAGCGTGTCCATCTGCTCGACTGCGAGGGCCAACGTCGCACCGACAGCGGTGATGGTCTTCTCGACCGGTGCCAGCTCGGGCTCCGGTACGGCGATCGTTCGCCCCGGACGGCGGGCTCGGAACTGGGTGCGACGACGCCGGCGCAGCGTGAGCCACGCCGACCCCGCCAGGATCGCGCCGGCGCCTGTGAGCCCGGTCAGCATCCAGGGCGCGCTGCTCGCATGCTGTTGGTCCAGCTGGACGTCGTGCGGCACGGTCTGCTCTTCCGCGGACTGTGCCGGCGTCGGCGTGCTGTGTGTTTGCGACGGCGCTGGGGTTTCGTGCGTGGCCTTCGGCGCGGGCGCCCGTTGGGTAGGAGCAGGAACCGCAGGTGGTGTCGCCGGGGCACTGTGTTTCGGCGCACTGCGTTTCGGTGCGGGCGCACGCTTTGGCGTCGGGTGTTTGGTGATCGCCGGCTTGACGCGGTCGCTGCTCGTCGAGCCCGGGATGACCAGCGTCCATCCAGTGCCCATGTGGTTGGGGTTGGTCAGGTGGGTGCCGCCCGGCTGCACGATCGCCTTCGAGGCCGCTTCGATCTCGGGGTATCGGTTGGCGTCGCCGAGCTGCTTCTGCGCGATCCCGGACAAGGTTTGCCCGGCCTGCACGGTCACGGTGTGCTCGCCGGTTGACGTCTGCCCCGCGGGTGCCGGCAGGTGGAGGGTCCAGCCGGGTTTCAAGAAGCCTGGCTTGTTGCCCAGCACGTCGTGATTCAACGCGGCGATCTCGGTGTATCGCTCGCCCGAACCCAAGTGGTCTCGGGCGATGGACCACAGAGTTTCTCCGGGCTGCACCGTGTGTTTGACCGCGTGGGTGGCTGCCAGTTTGGTGGCCTGCTGGCCGTGGCTCGTGTCCTTGGTCTCCGGGGCGGACTTGCTGCCGGGGTGGGCGATAGAGGAGGCCGTCACGTTCTGCGACGCGGGCAGCGGGACGGCGTTGGCCAGCTGAGCGGTGACGGGCGAGGCAGTGAACAGCAGGATGGCCATGCCGACCATGCCCTTGGCGGCCGACTGCGGCATGTGCAGACCGGGCAGCTGCGGTGCTCGGACTCCTCTGGCGCGGGCGAAGATCTCCAGCACGAGCGATACCGTGAGGAACGCCCATGCCACCCAGGCGATGACTTTGACGGCTGACAGGGCGAGGGTGCCGTCGTCGGGGTTGGTCAACGCGGTCTTGATGCCGTCGAGCGTCGGCACCGACAGGTGCGCCGGGTTGGCTCCCACGGCAAGCAGCACCAGGGGCAGCCCGATGATGATGCCCAGGACCAGCAAGGTGGCGAACAGCCCGGCGAGCCGGGCGCGGATGCCTCTCATCGGGCTACTCCATTCTGCGCGCGGATCAGACGCGCGCTGCTGTGGCCGGTGACGTGCAGGCTCCCGATCCCCATGACCGACAGGAACTTGGTCTGGTAGTTCTGCGAGGTCGTCACCACCAAGGTGTCGTTGCTCGTAACCGCAACCGTGCCGTCTACTCCGGCCGATGCCAGGTAGCTGCGGGCAGCGGCTGCCGCTGCGTTGGTGTCGATCTGGGCGCCCTGGCCTTCGACAGCGGGCCCGCCGAGGACCTGCTCGCCGCCTGCACGTGCGGCCTGGCCAGCTACATCCCGGGCGCGTTGCTGAGCGGCGACCTGCCCGCCGAGGTCGACGGCCAGCCCGACGAGCACGATCATCACGAAGGCCGCCGCGGCCATGAAGATGGTTACCGAACCGCGTTCGCGGTCGAGTTCCTGATGCTGCTTCTTGCCGTTCTGCATCATCGCTCCCGGTATGTGTCGAGCGGGCTGGTCATCGTCTCGGTGATGGTCATCGACCCCGGAACACCAGGCACGGACACGTCCGACAGGTCGACAGTGCAGCGAACCGTCGCCCGGATGGTGGCCGGTGTCCCCACGGGAGCGGTAAAACCGGAGGCGTCGACGTCGACGTGTTGCGAGATGCAGTGCAGGCCTTGTGATGTCAGGCTTGCCGCCGCACCACTGGCGCCGCTGCCTTGCGCGGCTCCTTCGGTCCGTTCCAGTGTTGCTGTCCGGGCGGCTTCGGCCGCTGCTGACTGCACCGCCTGGTGCGCCATGGCGACCCGGCCACCGAAGATCACCAGCAGCACGAAGAGCATGAACGCTGGCACTGCGATGGCGGCCTCGATGGCGGCCGAGCCCTCCTCCGGGTCGCGACGGTTGCGTGGCCAGCTCATCGGGTGAGCCTTTCCACCGGGACCGTGGCGCTTTGGTGCACCGTGATGGTCCAGCCAGGGATGATGCTCATCGAGGTGCCACTGACGGTGACCGTTGCCCGGTTTCCGGAGCGGCCGCCGCTGACGTGGACGCCGGCGAGGACATCGCTGCCACCGGCGTCGCTGACGAAAGAGGCAGCATCGCTGATCCCGGCCGCCGCGGTCCCGTTCTGCGCACCGGCGGTGCGTGCCCCCTCTTGTGCCGCGGCGATCGCGACGGACCGTGCATGGAACCAGAGTGCGGCTTGCATGCCCAGGAACATCACAGTGAAGAGCGCAGGCAGGAGCACGATCATCTGGATGGAGCTCGAGCCGCGTTCGTGTTCCGCCCCGACTCGGTGGACGAGTCGGGTGCGGAACAGCGTGACGATCCTGGTCATTGGTCTGTCCGGTCCGTCTACTTGATGTCGCCGGACTTGCTGCGGACGTAGGCGGTAATGGCTGCCACGGCGATGCCGGCGATCACGATCACGGCAACCGCCCAGACGACGGACTCGATCGAGACCGAGCCCTCCTCCCGGTTGTCACGCATGGTGGTGCGGGCATGGTCGAGGCTGTTCTGCATGCGTGCGCCGAGAGTGTGCATGGCGGCGATGAGCTGAATCATGGTTGTGCCTTTCTTCTAGTTAGTGGCCGGTGGCCCGGTTGGTGACGGTTCAGTTCGGTTGGTCTGGTGTGGCGGGGAAATAGGTCCGATCAACTGCCACCTCCGACTACTCGCAGCAGCGCCGGCGCGATCAGCAGAGCCATGAAGATCACCCCGAGCAAGCTCATGGGGATGCTCATCCGTTCGCCGACTTCGTTGGCCTTGGCGAGTTCGGAGTTGAGCATCGCGGTCCGCATCGAGGCCGATCGGGCGCGCAGCTGGGTGTAGATCTGGGTGCCTTCTTCCCCGGACAGCCGCATGATGTCGGCCAGGTCCTCCAGTTCGGTCAAGCCGAGCTCGTGCCCCAGCGCCCGGATGGCTTCCCAGGGCGCCTCGCCTGACCATCGTGATCGGGTGAGTTCTTCGCTGAGCCTGCGGAACACCCAGCTGTCGCCGACACCCGCCGCAACTTCCATCGCCTGCCGGGCCCCCGACCCTGAGTTGCGTTCCAGCGCAACAAGATCGATGTATGCACCCAGCGCCCGGTTGAATTCGTCGCGGGCCTTCTTGGCGTCGTCGCGTGCGTTGTAGTCGGGCAGGAAGAACATCACCCCGGCGAACACGAGCGTCGCGACGACCGGGATGACGAACGGCAGCCGCAGTCCGATCACCGCGAAGAAGCTCGTCAACAACGGCGGGACGACCAGGCCGAAGAGGGCGAACAGCACCTTCTCGCCGTAGAAGCGCGTCAGCGGAATCCGCAGCAGCGCCAGCTCCCTGTGTGGGGTGCGGGCCCACGCGCCGGGCGGGAACGTCTTGAGCGCCCACTGCCCGACCCGCTCACGCGTGTCCGCCGGCTGCGCGGTCGTCTCGGCACGATCACGGACGCGACGCGGCTGGTCCGGGGACAGACGTCCCAGGGCGTCCCCGAGGTCAGGTTGAGCAGGCACCAGCCGCCACACCAGCAACGCAATGCCGAGGCCAATGAATCCACCACCGACCAGCGCCAGTTGCAGTCCCGTGATCATGCTTTCCCTCCCCCAGTCTGCATCCCGATGAAGCGAGGGAGAGCTGCGCCGCGGGTCATCGTGCGCATCCAGATCAAGGTGGCGACGTAGGCGCTCAACAGCACGACCAGCAGCACCTGACCCAAGGGTGATCCGTACGGCGCGACGTAGCGTCCCGTGAGTGCCAGGAACGCCAGCACCCCGACGGTGATCAAGGTGATCCAGCGGGCTGTCGCGCGAGGCTTGGCGCGGTCGGCCTCGATCTGCCGGCGGGCCCGCACATCGGCAGCCACCGACTCGGCCAGTGATTCCAACACGTTGGCCAGGCCACGCCCGCGGCGCCGAGCCCCGAGAATCAGGTTGGCGGCCACCAAGTCGCCGGTGGCGTCGTCGAGGTCCTCGGCGAATGCCCGCAGGGCGTCTTCAGTACCCCACCGGGCACCGAGGCGAGCGACCAGCCGGGTCACCTCCGGGCGTATGGCGTCCGGCGTCGACCGCAACGTTGCGATCAATGCCTGCTCGAGGCCGACACCGGCCGTGAGCACCCCGGACAGTGATCGGGTCCACTCCTCCATCGCTTCGAGCCGCTCGATTTCGGAAGCCGCTCGAGGTGCAGTCAGCAGCATCGGAAGTCCGACGATGATCGCGGGCACCGCGAGGATCGCGATGAACCATCCCGTGACGACCGCCACGATGAGACCTGCACCAGCCCCGACCAGCAATAGCACCCGGGTTCTAGGGGAGATTTGACCCAGCCGTGCCACCAAGGGGAGGTGCGTCCAGGCTGGTGCAGGTGGCTTCTCCGGCGCGGGCCGCACACCCAGCACAGCGCCCAGCACGCCGGCCACGATGAGCGCACCGGCCAGGCCAGGGACCAGGGCGGTCATGAGCTTTCGCCTCCATGGATCCGGCGCTCGTTCTCGAAGGCGCGAGTATCGAATCCGTGCTCTTCCAACACCCCTCGGATGTGTTCCGGCAACACGCTGGCGACCGCCGGCCCGCCAAATTTCGGCCGGAACACATGCTGGGTCGCATACCCGGTGGCTTCCTCCCCAGGCTCGACCGAGACGATCTCAGAGATCCATCGCTGCGGCCGCTTTTCCTGGTCGGTCCCCTCCTGGGCACCGGGCTGGTAGTGCAGCTGCACGATCAGGTCGATGTGTCCGGCCACCGCGCTCACCGCGTACCCGTCGGAGATGTGCGCACCTGCTTCCATCGCGCAGGTAACCAGCTTCCTGATCGCGGCTTTCGCGTTGGCCGCGTGGGTGGTGCTGATGGACCCGGCGGTCGACTGCATCGCTTTGATCATCGACAGGATCTCCGGGCCACGGACCTCGCCCACGATCGTGCGTCCGAGCATGAACCGGAAGCTGTCGATGAGCAGCTCGTCGAGGGTCACTTCGCCGGCCTGCCGGCCGTTGATGCCCACCTCCCCCGACCCCGGACGCGACTCGAAAGCGATGACCCGCTTGTGCCGGGGCATCTCATCCAGGAAGAGCTCGTACTCCGTCTCGAAGGTGCCGATCTTCTCCCAGGGATCGATCGACGCACACAATCCGCGCACCATGGTTGTCTTTCCTGCGCCCTGCGGGCCGGCGACGATGATGTTGAGGCGGGCCTTGACGGCTGCTTCGAGGAAATCGGCTTGCAGGTCGCTGAGCATCCCGGTCGCGGCCAACTCACGCAGGTCCGTATCGCGCACGCGGTGCCTGCGGATCACCACCGTCGGCCGGTTGGTGCTCCAGCAGGCTGCGGCAAGCCGCGCTCCTCCAGGCAGGTTGATGTGCAGCCGGGGTTGCGCCTCGGAGAAGGGTCGCCCGCTGCCGGATTTGCTGCCGAGGAACGTGAGGAACTCGATCAGCTCCTCGTCGCTCTCTGCGACCGGTGGGCCCTGTTCGATCCGGCCGTCGCTGTGCAGCAACAGCACGTGATCGTGACCATAGGCCTCGATGTTCTCCACGGTCTCGTCGTCGACCAGCGGCTGGAAACGGCCCAGCCGGAAGAGCGCGTTGAAGATCGCCTCAGCCATGTCGTCCTGCTGTTCCAGGGACCACGACTGGCGCCCGGCCGAGACAGCCTCAGCGGCCTCGCTCTCCAGCAGCTCAAGGATGATCGAGCGGCCGAGTTCCTCCTGGGCTTGCTCATCGAGCGTGCGGTCCTTGCCGATCGCTGCACTGAGCTGTTCTGATGCCTGGCTCCGGAATGCCGCGACCAGCCCCCAGTCGATGCCGTCGTGCGCGTTCGCGCCGGTCTTGCGTCGTCGTGCCGATCTGCCTGCTTGACGCCCTCGACCGGCATCGGTCGAGTCATCATCCGATCGTGGTTGGTCGACTGCGTGAATGTAGCCGGGGCGGTCATGCGACTCCTCTCCCAGCGAGAACGATGACCGCACCCGGCCGGTCTTCGGCTTATCCGTGTCCGCGCCGTCGTCGCCGGCGAACAGCGGCAAGGAGGTGGGGTCTGTCGGGTCATCCGGATCGGACACCCAGGGGTTCGACTGGGTCATGCGGGGTTCCCTACATTCTTGGTGACCTCAAGGTCGGCGCGGTTGCTTTCGATCGCTGCCTGGATCGCTGCCCCGGTCGCGCGCAAGCCGCGCACCAGGCCGGAGTTGTCGAACTTGCGCGGTCGGTTAGCGCCGGTGGAGAACACGGAGGCGCCAGCGGTATCCCACGGAACGCTCTCTACGACGGGCAGTCCGAGGACCTTGCGAACTTCTCGCGCGCCGTATGGCTGCCCCTCCCCGATCAGCAGGGTGCCCAGCCGGGGCAAAGAACCGATCTTCTCGAACTCCTCGCGCAGTGACTCGGCCCAGGACCTGGCACCCGATAGCGCCGGCAGGGTTGTCCGCATCGTCAGCAACGCCAGATCTGCGCCCATCATCAAGGGCCCCGGCGCGCCTTCCGGGCCGAGTCGGCCCGCGTCGACGATGACGTCCTGACCGTTGCGCTCCAGCCCGCGTAGTGCGCTCGTGAGGGGGCCCCACAACGTCGTCAGGCTGCGCGCTTGAGCGTGGCTGCGGACCCCGGGAAGCAGCAGCGCGTTCGAACCCGGGATGGGCACCATCTGAGACCACAGGGACTGCGCCAGGTTGCCTTCGCGGTGCGCCACCGCCAAGTCGATGAGACCGCCAGAGTGGGCGACCTCACCGTGGAAGTAGCCCGCCAGGAGTCCACTGCCGCCAGTCGGGTCTGCCTCGACCAGCACAGCTGGACGGGGCCAGGTCAGCGTCAGGCCAAGGGCAGTAGCCGTCACGCCGGGCGATCCCGAGGCTGAGGTGAGAACGATGATCGCCATGGCTCAGTGTTCTCGCGAGTCCAGGACGAGAGCGACCTTTCCAGTGGCAGCCATCGATGCCACGTCGGGCGCCTGGTCCTTGGGGACCAACACGTCCACCACTTTCTGCCCGTTCGAGCCGCCGTTCGAGACCCCGACCACGATCGCGGCGACGTCCGTGGGTGTCGAGTCGGCCTTGTACTGCCCCTGCTGGCCAGGTGTCAGCACGATCCGGACATCGTCGCCGTTCTCCAGCCCGTTGGCCGGAAGAGCACCGGGCGCCAGGCTGATCCCGACCTCGCTCTCGCCTGCACCCGGCACCACGCTCGAGGTGATCTCGTCACCGGTGACCAGCCCGCCGGCGGCGATGTCCATCGCCGCGCGTTTTCCGACCACATTGTTCAGTTCGGATGCTGGCAGCGGCTTCAGCCCGGGGTCCACTCCCACGCGGACGATCATCACGTCACCACGAGTGATCACCTCGCCACGGTGCACCGTCGATCGCACCGCGAGGACTTCCTTCGCGGAGTTCATCGACGTGAAAGCCATCACGCCCAGCAACGCTCCCAAACAGACCGCAGCCACCGATGCGGCGATAAGCAGTGGTCGCCGGCGCATCTTCGGCGGCGGCGCCACGGTGTCACTCGAGGCCGCGGGTCCGATCGCGTCCTCGGGATCCTTCTTCCCCCGGTCGCGGCGGCGTGCGCTGCGCTGCTCGTCTGTTGGTGCAATTGCCATGGCTGCTGTCTCCCCAGTCAGTCCGTGTTCCGTTGGATACCGCTCACTGCGTGAGCACTTGGGCCTCGCCGATTCGAATGGTCGTTCTGCGGGCCGTGGTGACCGGGATCGTGCCGGTCTGACCGATGCCAGACCAGGTGATCGTCCAGTAGCTCGTCGCCGTCACCGTGTAGCTGCCCTGCTTGGTGTATTCGTTGTGCCCGCACGTCGGGGACTTCGCCTTGCCTGTCGCTGCGGTGTACGGCGTGCCCGGACCATCGCAGGTGATGGTCTGACCGTCGCCCATGTTCCACACGACCCGGTCGACCTTGCCGATCGCTGTCACGGTGTATCCGGCTGCGGAGGCGCTCTTGGTGATCGGCCCGAAAGTATTCGGAGTCGGATTCTTCACCCACATCCATTGCGGCAGCCCGACCAGCCCGACCTTGCCCGGCTCGTTACCCGGGACGATCCCGATCGTGATCGCCTTCAACTGCATGGCGGCCACCGCTTCGCGCGCCAACTGCACCGGGTCAGGCGGTGCCTTCGGCCCATCCGGCTGCGTCGCAGACCAGAAGAAGAACCGCGACGTAATCAGGTCGCATTGGTAGATCGTGCCGTCTTTGTGCCCCTGCCACGCGGGGTCAGACTTCGCCGGTTGCGGCTTGGCAACGCTCACGTAGCACTGCTTCGACGGCGACCACCACGCATCGCCCTTGGAGCACGGAACTTCCTTGCCAGTCACGCTGCTCTCGCACTTTCCCTTCCCCTTTTTGGGCGGCTTCTTGCCTGGCGGGGTAGGCGTCGGCGGACCTGGGTTCGGCGGCTGCGTCGGTGGAACCACGACGCGGATCACGCAGGTCTGTGAGGTGGGATCCCACACGCTCCCAGGCGGGCACTTCACTCCCCCGGCAGCGTGCGCAGCTGGGGTCGCGAGTCCGACGAACGCAACCAAGACTCCAGCTGCAAGTGCACCGGCACGTGTGCGCGTCAGCATGTCCCGAGGACCTTCTCTGTGGTCACGTACCACTTGGACGTCTTGGGATCCTGCGTGACGCCATACCCGTAGTTCACGCGGTGAGGCGCACCTGACGGTTTCGACACAGGCTTGCCGGACTTCTTCACCAAGTGGAAGTTGGTTCCGTCAAGGCACGCATTCACGCGATAAGTCGCGGGATCGGAGGTGCTCGACGCCACCGGGTGCAGAACCCGGAAGGAGCCCTTTCCTGTTTCGCCCCGCTGCCGTTCGGCACCGATGTTGTACTGCCATTGCGCGAGCTGCTGGCCGCGCGCGACGAGATCCAAACTGGTCAAGTCGCCCTTCGGGTTGGCCTCGAGGGCGTCGACCTTCTTCCAAAACGCAACCACCGCCGCGATGGCCGCTGCCTTCTTCTTCGCCAATGGGTCAGTGCTCGTTGTTGTGGACGACCTAGCCGGCTTCGGAGGGGGCATTGACGACTTGGTGCCGGGAGACGGCGTTGCGGTAGTCGATGGCGCCTTGCCGCCGTCGCTACTCCCACACGCAGAGGCCAACAGCACGCTCCCCATTGCCAGGGTCGCGCCTGCCATCCGCATCGCCTTCGTCATGTCGGTCTCCTTGTTGTCTCGTCTGCCAGAAGGTCCGTTTGAGGGGTCCTGGCGGTCACGTTGGCTCAAATCGATGCACTTACACTAGTGCATTATGACTTTTGGAAGGTGCTCGTCCACAACCTCGTGTCGCTCTTGCGCCACCAGAGCCTCCCTTCCGCGCGGCATCATGGGTTCCGCCGCCTCTTCACCCTGCCTGAGCACGATGCGCCGGCCGTCGAATAGTCACCCGGGATGCGTGCCGAAGACGCTCGGCCAGCACCTCGGCGTGCTCCGCCGCAAGGATCAGGTCGTTCCACTCGTGGAGTTCTGCGTCGGACGCGGGCCCCAACCGCAGTTCGAAGGTTTCGCCCTCGCGCCGCCACGTTCGGGCGAGTTGCGTGAGCTGGTCCGCAAGATCAGGCTGCAACGGCACCGCCACGCAGACCTGGTCGTCGTCGCTGCGAACCACCAAGACGTCGTCCACGGCGATCTGCCGCAGAACCTGGATGACGATGTGCGGGTAGCAGCCTGCCCACCGTGGAATGCGGATGGCGTCCTGGATTGCTGATGCAGCGCCCTCCCCCTGGAGTGCGCGCCAGCTGCTCGACGGCATGCTCTAGTCCCTCCGGCGCCTTCCCCGAGAGGGGAACGCCGTGCTATGCAGTGCCCGTGAGGCACCACTTTTTTAGCTCAGGACTCCGGCCGAAACATCAGGCGCAGAGCCGATCTCACCTGCGTGAGCGGCAGCGAAATTTTACTCCGCACAGGTTCGATCGCGCTATGCGCGCAGAGCCTCGTAGTGCCCTCATCACCGGCGCGAGCGGGGGCATCGGCAGCGCCATTGCGCGATGTCTCGCCGGCACCTATGAGTCCTTGATTCTCGTTGACACAGATAGGAATTCGCTCGATGTACTAGCCGCAGAGCTGCCGTGTCAAGCAGTGGTCGCGCCGTTGGACGTCACGGCCACGGACTACCGACACGACCTCGCAAATTGGGTTGAAAAAGCACCGGCTCTTGACTGTGTCTTTACCTTCGCGGGCGTTATGCATACGGGAACGGTGCGCCAGAGCACCTTCGAGGACTTGGTGCGAGTCATCGACATAAACCTGATCGGCACCATCGCCACCGTGCACGCATGCCTGCCGTACCTCGAACGTGGCTCCAGCATCGTGACCGCGTCCAGCGCGATCGAAAGCATCGCGGTCCCCCGGCACGCGTCTTATGTCGCAAGTAAGGCGGGTGTCTATGGGTTTACCCGCACCCTGGCCAACGAGCTGGATCAGGAAGGCGCTGGGGTCCGCGTCAGTACAGCTCTCATCGGCGGCGTGCATACCGACATCCTGCGCAACGGCAGCTTCGCCGAGAACGAGAATCCAACGGAACGGGTGGCCAGCTTCGACCGCCGTGTCGCACGGTCGTCGGCTGACGACATCGCTCGCGCTGTCGTGCGCGGCCAGCAACGCGGCTCGCGCATCATTTACGCCGGGCCGGATTCCCGGGTTGCGGCGCTGCTTGCGCGCGCCGCTGGTCGTTACACTCGACTTCCGCGTATCTGACGTTGGGGGTGCAGCGATGTCCGGGCCTGAATGGTGTCTTGTCGAGACGTTCGGCCTCAAGCCACCGACGCTGGTCGGCCTTGGCTCCAGGCCGCGGAGCATGGTGCCGTTGGACAAGTTTTTTGCCCGTAGCCGGACGTCCCTGGCCATGGCGCACAGGGCTCTCGAGCACGTCACTGCGGCCGCGCAGCCATACGATGTGACCACTTCCGCCGGCCGCCGGTGTCTGGCTCATCCGCTCAGCGCCTACGACGGCCAGGTGAACGGCGCCTGGCTATGGCTGGGAGGCCCGGGCGACGCTGGGCCAGCCGTCCCACATGACATCGCCGGCGCGTGGTATTTCAATCTCAGCAGCTTCGAAGTGGCCGGATCCGATGAGCTGCTCGACCTGTACCGCCAACCCATGGAGCAGCGGCGCACCAAGCGAGCCATGGGTGAGGCCTTCACTCGACTTACTGCCGGACCGGATGCCTCCGAAGCGTTGGCCAAGATCGTGCAGTCCGTGCCCGGCACCGAACACCAGGCAATCTGGACAGTCGTCTGCGACGACGGCGCTCGGCGCGCAGCCCATTTTTCCTGCCGGGCGTTGGCGCACGATACCCAGGACGGCCCACAGATCGTCCTACACGGCATCACCCACGACATCGGCCCCGCGGACGACGTCCCGCAGGCACCGCACCTCGCGGTCCTTGAGCGTCGAGTTCTGGACGCTGCCGCCGAATCGGGCACTCATCGCGCGATAGTCGATGTCCGCACCGGCCGCATCATCCAGTGGGTCGATTCACCGCCCTCGTCGATCGACTGGGCCGTGCCGGGCATCGACATCTTCCATCCAGACGATGCCGAAGTGGTGCACAATCTCAACCGCCTGGTCGACGGCGCGGTCACACGGTCGATCCGCCTGCGAGGCACTGATACAGAGTGGACGGCCGTCAACGTGACCAGCCAACCGATGCTGCTGGACAACTCGACGACAGCCGCGCTCTGGACGATCGACATGAACTCTTCGGGCAGCTAAACCTCGCGCCGCCGCCGAGACTCTTCTAGCGCGTCACGTAATACCTTCAGGCGGACGTCGAGCACACGGGCCAGCGGCGTCAGTTCCGCGTCAGCCGGCATCCTACTGAAGGCCCCTGCCTCCCACCGGATATATGTCGCGGCCGCCAAGTGCGCGCGACGCGCAGTCTCTCGCGAGCCGTAGCCGGCCTCCAGCCGCAGCAGCCGCAAATCGGCTGGCCCGTCGGCATCCGCAAGTAGGTCCGCAATCCGGACCCCGAGAACCTTCGCGAGCTTGCTGAGGATCGCCGGCGTCGGCGTGGACGTACCCAGCTCCCAGCGGGACACCCGCTCTCCCCCAGCAACGCCAATCCGGTTGGCCAGCTGATGCTGGGTCAAACCAGCGTTCACCCGTGCGTCACGCAGCGCTTCCGCACGAAATGGTGAATGACCGGACACGATGGGATCGTATTCGTTTGGTGCGCCCTTGCACTGGTTGGGTTGTCACTCGTTGGTTGGACCGGTGACCGCTGCGCCTATGGGCCGAGGTATTCGGCGCGATGCGAGTAGCCATTGACGGTCCACGAGGCCGTCGACCACATGCCCACAAATCTCCATCCTCGCGTGTGACCGCCAGAGGCGCGATCTGTCCTTACGTAACTTGAAAGGAGAACATTATGCCTACCCCCACAACACCCCGCCGCCAGTTCGAGACGCTGGCCGACGCGGCTGAGCGGACCGGCCTGAGCATCCGAACCCTGCGTCGCAGAATCGCCGCCGGTCAACTGCCCGCCTACCGCAGCGGACGTCGCGTACTTCGCGTTGACCCTGCCGACGTCGATCGGCTCATGGTCCTCATTCCAACGGCGTAACACCTCATGTGACTCGCGCACAAGACAACCTGATGGTCGCGTTGCCGTGGTCCTCGTCGATGATCGGGTCGACATCTTGGTCGACAGACCGCCGGCCCGTCCCGTCGCCTCAGTTCGATCGTCCGGCAGATCGCGGCCGGGATGACGTGCGCTGTCCTCCACTGCGGAGACGAACGGTTCGTCGCCGACTACGGTCAGAGATCTGTACGAACCGTGCCAACAACATTCCGCAGACCTGGTCAAGACTTGGTCAGTGGTTCGGCATGGCTGTGATTCCTAAGGACGACCACCATCGTCCGAAAGTTGCTGCCTAGTAGCCCAGAATGACGTAGCGAGGCCTCGACGACTCTCTCTGAAATTCGGCGCCGTTCCACGCACGGGAGCTCGTCCGACAGAGTTCGACATTGCATATCTGGGGACGGGCGCGGACCGTGCTCTGGTCGGGCGACCTGCAAGGGCGATGACGCCTGGCATTCTCACCCTCAGCTTGTGGCGACCTAGCGGCTTCGCCCGAAGCCGAACTTCCGAGACGCGCGATCGGCTACGACTCGAGGTCCCGCCATTCGCATTTGGGCGAACTGCTCGCTGACGTCGAAGGCTTCGGCGACTCGCGCGTTGTCCCAGCTCGCATAGGCGGCCTTACGGGCAGCGCCATCGGGGATTAGGAGCTGCCCAGAGACGAACAGCGCCTGCTTCTCCATGGTGGGGTCGAACTGACGCTTGTGATCCTCGCCGAGGACGACGTTCTCAAATGAGTGCTCAAGCAGGTGGTGTCCGAGTTCGTGCGCAATGTTGCTCCGGCGCCGCACGGGCGAGTGCGCGTCGTTCTCAACGATGATGCGGGCGGCTCCGAGCGGCATCAGAGCGGCCGACCACGACTTGGAACTGGTGGAATGAAAGTGACTGTAGGCCTCGGGCCCAAGATCGAATTCGAGAAGCTGGGTCAGGGAGTACACCGGGATGCCATGCGCTTCGGCGAGCGCGTACGGATCGAAAGGGTCGTGCTTATCCAGCCCGAGGTCGCTGCGCTCCTCTTCGGCGACCGCACGCATCTTGGCCTGGGTCCAGCCGCGTTTACCCCGAGGCTTCTTCGCGCTCGGACTTGAACCGTTTGGCGGCTGCTGCGATGACGTCTTCAAGGTAGGAGACATCCTTCTCGGTCAGGTCACTTCGTGCCCGGAGGTGTGGGCTCAATGATGCGACAAGGTCTGGCTCGTTGTTCGTCTCTTCGACGCCAATGTAGAAGTTCTCCGCAGGCATTCGCAGCCACGTCGTCATGGCGACGAACGCGGACACGTCGGGCCGCAACCCTTGCGCCATCCTCGAGATCGTCGACGCGCTGACGCCGAGCTGCTTAGCCAGCTGTCGCCAGGACAGGTCCTGCTGCTCCCGAGCTGCGTCTAATGCCGCGTGCAGCGACTTCACGTTGACCGTGGGCCCGGCGCTCAACTTTGCTCCAAAAAACTTGCACTGCTCGACATGTCGGTCACGCGTGCTACATTAGCACTGCTCGATTTTTCGAGCACTGCGTCACAAGTGGCGCGGTCCGAGCAAGACCGACAGACAGGAGGGCGCCATGGAGGCTCCCGAAGCAGAGAAGCCCGGTCACGAGCACCAAGACCGGACCGTGAAGATCATCGTGAACACCCGCCCGCACGAGTGGGCGGAGAAGACGATCTCCTACGAAGAGGTCGTCGAGCTGGCCTACCCGGGCCAGCCGGTCGGTGAGGGTGAGGAGGTCACGGTCTCGTTCACGCGGGGGCACGACGAGAAGCACGAGGGCTCGCTGACTCCGAACCACAGCGTCAAGGTCAAGAACAAGATGGTGTTCGATGTCTACCGCACCTCTCGCTCGTGACGAAGACGTCCGTCGTCTCCTCGACGACGGATACGACGTCAACATCATCGGCGGCCACCTGGTCGTGAAGCAGGTCCCGTACGTGACCACCGAGACGGTGGTTGCGCACGGGTTCCTCGCCTACCCGGTCACCGTCAGCGGTGATCGGGTCGTCATGGACACTGACCACCGGATCTGGTTCGGGGGGTCGATTCCGTGTAACGAGCACGGGCAACCCCTCACCTTCGCGACTCCCGAGACGCGTGACATCTTTCCGGACCTGCCCGCCGCGTCCTTCATGCTCTCGAGCAAGCCGGCGAACGGGTACCCGGACCAGTATGCGAAGGTGACGGCGTACGTCCGCATGCTGGCGCACCCGGCGATGGCGCTGGACTCCGAAGTCACTTCGACGCCGGGAGCCGCCTGGCAGGAGGTCGAGGAAGACCTGCCGTTCCGGTACCGCGATACGGCGACCTCCCGGGCGGGGCTGTCCATCCTGTCGCGCCTGTTCCGCGACGAGCGGATCGTCATCATCGGTCTCGGTGGGACCGGCGCGTACATCCTCGACCAGGTCGCCAAGACCCCGGTGGCGAGCATCTTGCTCATCGACGGGGACGTGTTCGACAACCACAACGCGTTCCGGGCACCCGGCGCCGCTTCGATCGAGCAGCTGCGTGAGCGACCCTCGAAGGTCGCGTACTTCTACGCGATGTACGGACCCATGCACACGAACATCACGACGGAGCAGACATACATCACCGATGAGAACCTCGACCTGCTCGACGGAGCGACGTTCGTGTTCCTCGCGATGGACGACGCCACGATGAAACCGGCCATCGCCGCGTACCTTCTGCAGCGCGGCACGCCGTTCGTCGACGTCGGCATGGGTGTTGAGGAAATCGACTCAAAGCTGTCAGGACTACTCCGGATGGTGTTCGCCGACCCCGGCGAAGGTGTGGAGCGTGCCCTGTCGCGCATCCCGAAGTCAGCTGAGGAACGCGACGACTACAGCCGCAACATCCAGGTGGCAGATCTCAACGCGCTCAACGCGATGCTAGCCATCGGACGGTGGAAGCGGCACCTCGGGTTCTACGCCGACGGCACCGGTGAGGAATTCGCGACGTACTCGATGTTCACCAACCACATCACCAACGAGACCGCGGACGAGTCCGATGACTCCGATGACCAGGAGGACGATCGCGGAGATGGGCCGGTGAGCGCGGCATGACGGTGCATCACCTCGAGCCGAGCTTCGTCGAGACCTTCCCGACAACGCTCAGGCCGGGCGTGCTTTACGTGTCGATCGAGTTCACTACGTGCGCTCACCTATGCGCGTGTGGCTGCGGAGAGGAGGTCATCACCCCGCTGTCGCCGCCGCACTGGTCATTGACCTACAACGGGCGTGACGTGTCACTCCACCCGTCGGTCGGGAACTGGGCGTTGCCGTGCAAGTCGCACTACATCGTTGACCGCGGCCGAATCCGATGGTCCTACCAGTTTACCGACGAACAGATCGCCGCCAACCGAACGCGTGACCGGCGTGCCATCGACCGCTACGACGTCAACGAAGTGCTCCTTGACATGAACGAGCTTGAAACGGTCACCGAAGTACCGGCGAACCGCAGGCGATTCTGGACGCGGTTTCGCCGCCTACTCAGAAGAAGCAACTAGGCATTCCGCCCGAGGACGGGACTTGGACCGACACACGACCGTACGTGCTAGTAGCCGCGAGTGACCCACCCTGCCGACCTCGTGTCGTCCTGCCAAATGCAGATCTACCGGAAGCGCAGTCGCACGTGAGTACCGGAAGCGCGCGTCCGCGCTGGTTGATGCTACGCGCTGGAACGCCCTTGGGCGCGTAGGTGCCTCGCGCGCTCGTGCAGGGTGATCGGAGTCGAGTCCAGAAGTTCGTTCAGTAGCACCGTGAAGAACCGTCGTGGGCTGAGTTCGTCAGGTACCAGATCATGTCGGAGGATCACCACTGGCAGTGCAGCGAGGGCAGAGCGGATGTCGTCAACGACTATCTCTTCGTCGATGTCCTCCACGTCGGCGTCATCGGGCTCGATCGGCGCAGGATCATCCACTTCGCCCTGGTCAACCGCTCGACCGTCGTCGTCCCACTCCGGAACGATCAGACAGCATGCATCGTAAGCGTCTTCCTCTCGCCCCAGCTTGATGAGCAAGTCCACGATCCAGTCGAACTGACGACGCTCCTCCGTGTAGGCCGTCGACCTCAGCGCATAGAGGAAGCCGAGCGCGGCGAGAGGGTGGCGCAACGCAAGGTTCTTGGCGTCGCCGTACGACTCTTCGACACGGTTGGCAGCGTTCTTTCCGAACGAAGAATCCATTCGCTTCGTCGAGATCAGCAACTCGGGACCGGTCTGCCACCCGGACACGATGACGTCCACCTGTTTGAGGTAGTTCTTGCCGAGGATGTTCGCCGAGGCCCGCCCGACCCTTCCCGATCCGCTCGCTAGCTTTTCCATCAGTTGCTCACGCAGGCCAGCCGGTGAAATTCCGTTGATGAACTCGAGAACGTCCTTGCTCACTGCGCGTGGTGGCTCGCTTCGTGGCCACACAGCGTCTGGGTCGAGCCCGGCACGACGCAACTCGTATGCAGTCCACACATCCAGCGCGAGTGCGGGTACGCCGGTGCGGGTCTCAGCTCCGAGATGCAAAGGTACGGCGAGCAGCGCCCGCAACGCCGCGAAATCGGGATGGAAAGACTCGTCCTCCCAGGGGTTCACCGCGTTGATCGCGGCGTTGGCCACCACGGCGTCGAACAGCGGCCAGGCCTCGGCTTTGGCGCTCGGTTCCTTCGCCGCCATGTCATTTCCCCTTTCCGCGGGCAACGCGTCTGGCGGTGAGCTCGGCATGTTCGGCGCGGATGGCTATCAAAGACTTCTTGCTCATCCTCACACCTTTGGTGAGTAGCACCTCATCGATCACGGCTACCGCGTCAAGCAGACGCCCTGCTCGCAACATCGAAGTGACTGAGGGCTTGGCTCGCATCAGCTCGGCACGATACTTCTCAACGAGGACCGGGGAGGGGACTGGAAGCACGTCGGCCTCACGCGGCTCAATTTTGAGCATCCCACCGCCGTATGCCCGGCCGACCGTCTCGGCCCCGAGCAAGGTGACGCTGTTGAGCGAGGCGATCGGCAGAAGACTAGCGCCGATCCCTTTCAACCCGTCCTGAAGGTAGACGCCGTGCACCGAGTTCAGGTGGTGAACACGGGCCCTGTTGCTAGAGATTCGGGGTGTATCCGCATTCATATACGTTAGGAACAGGTCAGCCGGTCGGAGGTACGGCACTCTCCACCACGGCGAACGCACCCGACATTTATACGCTTCGTGGACGTCCAGGGCTTCTCCACTGAGGATGTAGGACAGTGCCGCCTTGCTCGGCTGACCGTCGGGGCGGAACAGGTGCGTCGAGTATCCATCAGCACCGAGCCGATCAAGAGCAGCTGACGTCAACGAAAGACCGCGCAAGTGCCGCGAACCCGGCGGAGACAAACGCAGCAGGTCAGTTTCGGCAAGTCCGAGCGCGGCGACCTTGGATGGTGAGAGCGCGAAGAAGCGGTTGTTGCCCGTCACCATGCCCAACGTCGTGTCGCCCCACTGATCCAGTGTCGTGAAGCGCGAGCCCGGGAACACGGTGGCGTATGCGTCGAACCCATTACGCGACATCAGCCCCGCTGACCATCGGCCACCGCCGGAGGGAGGCGTCCATCGACGAGCCTCGGCGAGTTCGGTCAACCCTGCGGCATCACGCACTTGGTGCACGTTCATGTGATCGGTGCCCGTGCGGCCGGTCGGGTCGTAACCGTCGGTGAGGAGGAGAATCGCTTCTACATCCACACCTGGGAAGACACGTTCTTCGAAGAGCACGAGTGTGACGTCTGCGAAGTGTTCCAGCAGAAACCGCCGCACCGGAGCCGCGTAGTTCACGGCCAACAGCTCAGCAGGAAGCACCAGACCGAGCCGCCCGCCCTGCTTGAGATGCAGCGCTGAGTGGATCGTGAACGCGGCCCACGAGGACGCGAGCTTCGTTAGGTTGACACCCGCACGCAGCGCAGCCGCGCGTGACTTCGCGCGGGCTTCTCCGGTCCATCCTTGGTAGCGAACGTACGGCGGATTTCCCACAACCGCGTCGTATGTCCCGAATTCCTCATGCAGAAAGAAATCGCCCGCACGGATGGTGGCGTTGATGCCGCTGTCACGCAGCGATCTCTCTGATTCGGTCGCTGAATCGCGATGCAGTTCGACTCCGACCAAGTGGCCGGCGTGTTCCCCAGCCCCGGCAGCGTGCAGGAACACCGCTTCGCCGCACGAGGGCTCCAGCACGTCGTCGGTCACGCCGCGAATCGCCCAGCTCGTGATGAAGCGAGCGATCGACTCCGGAGTGAAGAACGCTCCTCTGGCCTTCCTCAAATCCAGAGAGTCACCGGGGAGCATGGACCCATCCTTCCTCACGTTCGCCCGCGACCAACGCTGGACTCGCGATTTCCGTTCTCATAGGAGTCATCTCATCCCCGAGCACCGACACCCCAAGCGGGAGCCTCGCGCAACTCGCGACGCTCTGGAGCGCCGCGAATTAGGAACGTTCCCGTTGCTCACATCGTCGATGCGCGTCAGCTCCAGCCGCCGCCATGGTGATGCCGGTGATGAACGACGTGTCCGGCGAGACGAGGAACGCGACGACGACGGCGATTTCGTGTGGTTGGCCCAACCGGCCAAAGGCACTCATGGAATGCATGAGCGACTCGAACGGGACGTCGACCAACGCTGGGTGGATGTAATTCGGGGCGTACGCGGCCACCCGGATAGCGGTGGCGCTGGGCGCGATGGCGTTGATGGTGATGTTCCCCTCGGCAAGTTCGGGCGCGAGATTGCGGACCATCGCTGGAATCGCCGCCTTACTCTCGGCATACATGGCGTGGTGATGCACCGCCAGCCTCGGAGCTGAGCACGATCCGGCTGCCGTCGGTCATCGCGGC
The DNA here is from genome assembly GCF_014190805.1 of Flexivirga oryzae. Lineage (NCBI taxonomy): Bacteria > Bacillati > Actinomycetota > Actinomycetes > Micrococcales > Dermacoccaceae > Flexivirga > Flexivirga oryzae. The sequence goes on from NZ_JACHVQ010000001.1 coordinate 2,284,772, forward strand.
CACCGGCGGGCCTGGGTGATGAAGAGTTGACCGGCGACGTTGGCCCGGCAGAGCAGATCGAAGTCGGCCTGGGTGACGGTTCCAGGGCGCCGAAGTGCTCTACACCGGCGTTGCTGACCAACAGGTCCAACCCGCGCCCCGCCTCCCGCATGCTGGCGCGCCGCAACTTAATCCCCGCCTGCACGACAGGCCGCCGCGAGGCGCTTAAATGCCATCCCACTCGGCTCACTGTCCCGGAGATGTCACGGCCGTGAAATCTCCGACTAGAGCCAACCACTGTCACCAGATCGGGCAAGCCTGCCACCTTCGGCTCATCACCACGATGATCAAGTGCGTCACACCGCCACTAGCCGGTTCCGGATGCTGGGCCGGGAAGGCCTTGAGGCGGAAGCCCTCGCGAGCCCAGCCCTGTCACGGTAGGCCGCGGCAGTTTCGTCGCCGCATCGGCATCCCAGCAGCGCGACCGGCTCGTAGCGCGTCGTGGGTCCGGCTGCCATCTGCACGGTGTTCCACCATTCCTTCGTACCCGGCCCAGCCAGACCGAGAACCGGGGTCCGCAGGGTGCACATCGTGGACGCGCACGCGCCGCCGCGGGACTTCGACCTTGAGCCAGTAGCGAAGGCACCCGTTGGAGATGGCTTGGTCGTTGGCGGTACCCACAGCGGGCAAGATCAGCGCATCAGTCTCTGCTGCGGACTCGGACGTGTTCCCGCCGAGGAACGGCTCACGACCCAGCCGACGTCGTTTAAGATCCGTGTCCCAAGTAGCGCAGAAGTAGTGCACCCCCGAAATTGAAAAGCCCCTAACCTTGCGTTTCCGCAGGTCAGGGGCCGTTTCGAGCTGGTGGACGATACTGGGATCGAACCAGTATCAGCGAGATTCTCTCGCGACTGTCCTGATCAGCACTTTCATGCCGATGACCAGCGGTGATGCGAAACAGTAGCAGGGAAACGAGCGGAAATCGACTCCCCTTGATGGAAAGGAATACACTCTCGATTGTCCACATGTGGTCCACGAACGGGGAATCATGGCCAGGCAGAAGCGGCAGTTCGGCGCGATCGAAGTGCTGCCGAGTGGCCGCTACCGGGCGAAGTACCGCGGTCCCGACCGGATGCGGTATGCCGCTCTGCACACCTTCGACACGAAGCTCGACGCTGAAGCGTGGCTGGCGGACGAACGCCGAGCGATCAGTGCTGACACCTGGGTGCCGCCGTCGCAGCGCGCCGCCCGCAGGCGTGAAGTTGAGACGTTCGGCACATACGCCGAGAAGTGGATGCGCCGGCGAGACCTCAAGCCACGCACCGCGCAACATTACCGATCGTTGCTCGACCGACAGATCCTTCCGACGTTCGCTGATGTGTCGTTGAAGGCGATCACGTCCGAGCGAGTCCGCGACTGGCACGCGGATCTCGACCGTGACCGTCCGACACTGCGCGCACACGCGTATTCGCTGCTGAGGACGATCCTGGGAACGGCGGTCACCGACGAGAAGATCCCCGCCAACCCCTGCCACATTCGCGGCGCCGGCGCTGCGAAACGTGCTCGGAGAATCAAGCCGGCAAGTCTTGCCGAACTCGAGACCATCGCGGCGCACCTGCCAGAGCGTTACCGCCCGATGCTGATGCTGTCGGCCTGGTGCGCGTTGCGCTTCGGTGAAGTCACCGAGCTACGGCGCAAGGACGTCGACCTCAAGAACGGCGTCATACATGTTCGACGCGGTGTCGTGCGTGCCGATGGTCAGGTCATCGTCGGCACACCCAAGAGTGACGCCGGGACCCGCGACGTGGCAATCCCTCCTCACCTGATCCCGCTACTGAAGGCGCATCGCGACAGCATGCCGATGCGCGGCCAAGACGCGCTGCTCTTCCCCGCGGCAGACGGCACGTCACACATGGCACCGAGCACGCTCTACGCGGTCTTCTACCCGGCGCGCGCGGCAGCCGGTCGGCCGGACCTTCGCTGGCACGACCTACGCCATACCGGCGCAGTTCTCGCCGCACAAACGGGTGCCACCCTCGCAGAGCTGATGGGCAGACTCGGCCACTCCTCCCCCGCGGCAGCGATGCGCTACCAGCACGCAGCCGGTGAACGAGACGCGGCGATCGCAGCCGCGCTCAGTCGAATCGCCGAGGGGCCACGATGAAACGCTTCGGCCGGTTTCGTTGCGGTCGAGATGACCGGGTGCTGCTCGACCTCATACCCCGCAGCATTCCGAGGGACGCCGAACGTCGCGCGTATGACGCGAGCAGCCACGACCCGATGCACCACCTCGAGTTTGCAGACAAGAACGCGCCCCGTTTGCCGGGCTCGATCGAGTATCGCGACGACGGAAACGTGTTGCGTGGCTGGCGAATCCTGGTGTGCAAGTGCGGTATTCGGTACGCGATCGACAGTCGCGACATATGGCCGCGTGCGCTCGCGGCAGCTCGGCGAGGCGAGGACGTCACCCTGACCGAAGCGGACCGAGACCGCAGCGTGTCGTGAATTCCTTTCCGGCGATTGCCGGATTATGCTGCCGACTGACCGAGAATACCGCTGCCTCGCTCCATTGAGTCCGAGGTCCCGGCAGCACCGGACGGCATCTGCTGCGTGAAACGTCCCGCTCGCCCCACGGGGGCACGGGAGTTGCTATGCCCAAGAACCTCACACGGTCCACGGCCCGGCGTCGATTGACCGCTCAGGAAGCAGCCGAGGAGCTCGGCGTCACAGTCCGCACGGTGCGGAACATGATCGCCCGCGGCGAGCTTCGCGCTTATCGGCTCGGTGGCACCACCAAGGGCCACGGAATCCGCATCGAACCGGCCGACCTCGATGCCGCATTGCATCCGATCCCGACGACGGGCGGTGCCGCCTGATGCAATCGGAAATGGCGAACGCCACCGCGGGCAACGGTGGCGCTCAGGACACATTGGCAGCAGACCTCGAGTCCGCTGCACACCTTACCGCGATCGATGACGGACCGGCAGAGCTCGACATCGTCGACGACCCGGAGCCCGCGGGTACGGCCGACAGTGACGAGCACCTGGCGCTCGACGTCGACAACGTCGACGACGGCCAGGAGGTCGACGACGGCCAGGAGCTCGCGCGGATAGCCGAACATGGCGTGCGTGAAGCGCTCGCGGCCGGTCACGAGTACGGCGTGCGGGTGTTCGTCGAGAACGGCCGCAGCGGGCGCGGCGAGACGCAGCAGGTCTTCATGAACCTCACGGCTGCCTCGAGGAAGGTCGACCGGATGCGCCGCGCTGGCAAGGCTGCCCGCCTCGAGCTGGTGCAGTTGGTGCCGGTCGTGCCTGCCGGGTTCGTGCGGCAGGAGGATCACTCGTGAAGTGGTACACGGTCGCCGAGGATGCAATCGAGGCGCTCACGGTATCGCGGAAGGAGGCGATTGCAGCGATCGAGGCTCTACCCGATGCTGATGAGCGCACAGCCAACGAAGTACTCGGTTTCATACTGCGGCTGACGTTCTACGCGGGTGTGTCCGAACATGCCCGCGGCATAGGCGCCGGCACATCGAAGATGGTCGGCGGGAACCGGACGGAAACGCTCATGGAGCAGGCCATCGCGGCGGGCCTGCTGGTCGAGGCCGAAGGGGCGGCGGAGGCAACCACGTGAGCTGGCTCAAGACCAGTGACACAGCTGCGACTCATCCGCGCGTGCTGGCACTGCGCAACGCGCCAGGTGCGAAGGAGCACACGGTCAACGAGGTGTTCGGGTTCGTCAGCCGCCTGGCGGTGTATTCGGCCGGGCAGCTGACGGATTACCGGATCGACATCGGCGCAGCGGAGATGCTCGGTGGTCGGCGCACACGTACCCTGCTGCGGCAAGCGGTCGCGGTCGGTCTGATGGTCGAGCAGGGCGACGGCTCGGATCGTTACTGGATGGTGGTCGAGGACAGCGACGGCCTGTTTCACATCCGGCGCCAGGACGAGATCGAGTTCGAGCGGCAGCGCAAGAGAGACGCGTCGAACACCGCGTTGATCGTTCCGGTGCGTCTGCGCGACGGTGACGCCTGTCGGTACTGCGGGAACACCGTGAACTGGTTCGATCGTAAGAGTGGCCGCAGCGGCACGTATGACCACCGCGAGCCGGGCCAGGCCGCGCGGCTGGAGAGCTACGTGGTGGCGTGCAAGACGTGCAACAGCAAGCGTGGCGACAAGCCCGATGCCGACGAGCGGATCCCGTTGCTCCCGGCGCCAGCGCATCCTCACTACTCACCGAGCACGATCAAGTGGTTGAAGGGCCATGGCGTCGACGTCGAAGCGAACACCGGTGACAGCGAAAGTGCGCCCTACTCGTCAGTACGCAACGCGACATGTCGCGAATCTCGTGAGAGCGTTTCGAGCGTTGCAGAACGCACTTCTGCGGCCGCAGGAACGGACGAAGCGTCCACAAAACCGCAGAATGACGCGGACCGATCTGACAGATATCTGACAGATATCGGACAGATCCGGATGGATTCTGATAGGTCGGAAGGGGTACGGCCCGGGTCGGGACGGGTCGGGCCGGGTCGGGCCGGGTCGGGTCGGGCCGGGTCGGGTGCCGGCCCGTCGGCAGGCGGGCGGGGTGGTGATCCCACGGCTACCCATCCCACCGGTGCATCTCCGGACACCCCGAGATCTCCTGACGCAGCCCTTGGTGAAGATCTGGGTGAGCAGCTGACGCGGGACTCTGCAGGAGGTCGGCAGCGCGCACCGACAGCGCAGGCAGCCGGCAGCTCAGCGGTCGACACTACGCAGCCGGCGCCCGAGCCCAACGACGGCGACGGATCGACGCGCTCACCCACGAAGGCGATGTCAGACGACGGCGGAGCATCGGTGCCGCACGCTGCAGCGCACACACAACAGCCGTGACAACAGTCAGCACCACGACGGCGACGCGCGCACCGGCGAGCGATGCGACGACGAACAGGAAGGACACGGTAGCGATGGACGGTCACGAGGTCCGAGGTCGAAGCAGAGTCGCGAGTCGCGGCGTAAACGGAAGCGTCGACGAGCGGCGGAATCTCAGGTGTCGACGCGCTCGCGGGCGGGCACGCAGGAGGCGTCCTGAGATGGGTTGTCGTAGGTGCGTGCTACTGATTGACCGTCGTCTCCGCGGGCGGCACAACCGGGGTAAGGGCGTCGCAATCACGAGATCCGCGCTCGCGGACACCGTCCCGAAACTCTCCGTGCACCGCGGGCCGTTTTCCCCTTTTTATCTCCCGAATATTGTTGGTGCTCAACAGGTCCCGTGCCTGGTCGAGGGGTCGCGATGAGCATCATGTCGAGGGTGTGCCGCCAGCTGACGGCCGCTCAGGTGCTCGAGGCGAACGAGCTGTGCCGGCAATACGTGGGTAAGCCACTCGAGGCGTGCACTGTCGACGAGATCCGGCAGGTGCGTCGCGCTATCGCGGATGACCTGCTCCTGTTGCGGCTTGACCTGGAGCTCGCGATCGACGACCTGGCGCGGATTGTCGGCACGGAGCCTCCGGACGTCGGTCCTAAGGGATAGACTGCTCGGCATCCGATCACCGGATCGATGATCGGCCAACGCAAGTGACGAGGAGCCTTCGCGGGCCAAGTCACGAGGACCGCGGCCGACAAGTCCGGCAGTGCGAGGCCAGCCACGGATGCGAACCGTGGTCCGTCGAGCCGTGAAGATGCCGCAACTTCGATCACGTTGCAGGCCAGCGCCGTTCGGCGTCCGTCTCCGTGCTCTGCGGTCACTCTCATCATCACTACGTGCCGTGCTCGTATGTCGAGGCGGCGGAATCGGAGTCATCATGCTTACGAAGGAACAGCGCGAGCGGCGCGCCCGACTTCTGAAGGAGGGAATGGAGCTCTGCGATCGGGCAAGAGCCGAGAATCGCGACTTCACGCAGGCTGAGCAGGAGAAGTGCACAGCGAATCTCGACGCTGTGCGGCAGATCGACGCGGCCGCGGAGGCCGCTTCGAAGTCTGACGACATCATGGAGAAGATCACCGGTCTATTCACCAAGGCCAGCGATAACGGTGCGGGCAAGGTGTTGTCGTTCGCCGGGATGGGCGCGAAGGCGCTGCGGACCGCGGCCGAGCGAGATATGCCGGGCGTGGGGGTGAAGGCGCTCGCAGCGACAGGTGTCTCTCTCCTGACCGAGGAGTCCCTGATCGATTCGCCGGTGGCGCTCGGTCAACCGGCCTCGAGCCTGCTCGATCTCATCCCCGTCAAGACCGTTGACACCGGGCGCTATTCATACCTGCGCCAGGTGACGCGCACGAACTTAGCTGCACCGGTCGCGGCGGGTGACCTCAAGCCCACATCGACGTACACACTCACGCGCATCGAGGGCGAGCTGAACGTCATCGCGCACCTGAGCGAGGCGATCCCGGAGTCGTGGCTGGTGGACAACACCGAGCTTGGCACGTTCATCGATTCCGAGATGAATTACGGGCTCCAGGTCGAGATCGAGAACCAGGTGATCAACGGCAACGGCACGGCGCCGCAGCTGGCCGGGTTCGCGAACGTCTCAGGTATCCAGACTGTCCCGTTCGCAACGGACCCCGTCACAACCTGCAGGACAGCGATCACGGCTGTGGAGACAATCGGGCTGCAGGCCGGCTCGTTCGTGCTCAACCCGAGCGACTGGGCCGCGATCGAGACCCTGAAGGAGACCGGCGTCGGATATCTGCTCGAGGGGGCCGGTGCACCCATCGACCGCATCGCGCGCCGACTGTGGGGTGTGCCCGTGGCGGTTTCCAACGCGGTCCCTGCGGGGACGGGGTGGCTCCTGGCCAAGGAGGCGCTGATGCTGGTCTCTTCGCAGGTCGTTTCGCTGAAGTGGGCGCAGCCGCGAGACCTGTTCGAGCGCAACCAGATCCTCGCGCGGTGTGAGGGTCGGTTCGAGCTGGCGATCCCACGGCCGGCCGGTGTCGTGAAGATGACCCTGACCGACGCCTGATCGGCTCGTCCTGGTCCAGGGCGTCAACGTCACCCGCGCCGGTCCTTGTCTTGAGATTCAGCCGGTGCGGGATCGATGGTCGGCGAGACCGCGGTACGCCTTTCTAGCTGTGGTCTGAGACCCGGCCAGCGCCCTGCAAGCGGCATCCCCGGAGTTATCAGGCCCTCCGGGGATGCCGCTTCACGCTGCCGCAGAGGGAGGGAAGCGAGCCGAAGTGGGCAGGGGAGCCCCAGCCCGCGCGGAGCTGGACTCCACCATTTGCCGCGTCGGTCGGTTGCTTCGCGTCGGCGGTATAGGTGCAGCAGCCTCGCGGGGATTACTCGGAGGCTCAGGGCCGGGATGTGAACGCCTCGGCTACGGCTGCCACGCCGTCCGCGCCCGGGCCTGCCTTGGACCGCGTGCGAGTGTCGTTCTCGGGGTCGGTGCAGTAGCCCCTCTGACGGGCGACGTCACGGCTGGCAAGGCCGCAACCACGTTGCCGCAGCTCCCACGTGGTCAGGGGATCGAGTAGGGACAGACAGACCGGGGAATCCCGGCCGTCAGGGGTGTTCGGCCGCGTCGGGCTCGGCTGGTATGCCGCCGATCGCGTGTGTGAGCGCGGCATCGTCCACGAGCGTGTAGATCGCGGTGGACTGGATCGACACGTGCCGCATCGCCTGCTGAGTGGTCCGCAGGTTGCCGCCCGAGCTCTTCAGCACCTGCGTGCCGTAGAAGTGCCGCAACGCATGCGGTGTACCCGGCACGCCGGCCCGGTCCATCGCCCGCTTGATCGCCGTCGACACCGAGCACCGGTGCACGTGCCCGAGCTGCGATGAGGTCGGGAACCACCAGCCGGTGTCCGGCATACGCTCGGCCAGCTCGACGAGCAGCGGGTGCATGGGCAGGAGCGCTTCGTGTCCACCCTTGCCGCGCACGAACAACCGCCCACCGCGCACGTCCTGGCCGCGGATCTTCGCAATCTCGTGCACCCGCAACCCCGCGAACGCAGCCAACGACACATATGCCCTGGTCCACGCTGCGCGCGGGTCGTCGCACGCCTTGAGCAACTGCTCGACCTGGGCGACGCTCAACGGCCGCGGCACTCCCCGTTGCGCTCGCGGGCGAGGCAGCCGGCTGGTCGGGTCGTCGTCGCGCCGGCCCGTCTCGTGCAGCCAGCGGAAGAATGCCCGCACCTGCGCGCGATAGGTCGCCTTCGAGGACCGCGTGACAAGCTCACCGGTGCGCGAATCACGCAGCGTCGACAGCCATTCGGTCAGGTCGTCGGCGCTCGAGGTCAGCGGGTCGAGGTCTGCGGCCAGTAGTCGCCGGATGGTGTACTCGCGGGCGCTGATCGTGCGGTCGGAGTGGCCGGAAGCCAGCCCGTGCCGGCGGAACGCTCGCAACAGTTCTCCGGTCTGCTCTGGCAGGGGTAGCGCCGGCTCTTGCCAGGCAGGATCGAAGGTCAGGAAATCACTCATTCTCGGTCAACGACCCTTGCCGCTCACACTGCGCCAGGCGCTCGCGGGCGGCCGTCAGCTCGCGGACGATCAGGTCGAGCAACCTCACGTCACCGGGGATCGTGAACCACGACCCGATGATGTCCAGGCCGAAGCGGGTGCCGGGGTCGCGGTCGTCGTCCGGGTCGGCGTATATCCATGCGTCGACGAGCACGCCGTGTTGCACGTCGCCCTCGTGCGCGTGCGGGTCGAGCAGCGGGTTTCGGTGGTCCAGGGTGCACCAGCACGGGCACTGAGCCTCACTCATGGCGCACGATCCGATCGGTGACCACGAGCAGCCGGTCTACGTCCTTCTCCAGGTCGGCCCGCACTCGCGAGAGGGATTCGATCGCTGGCACGTCGTGTCGCTCGATCGCGGCAAGGATCGCCTTGGACAGCAGGCGGACTCCGCGCATCGTGTGGTCGAGTTCGTCGAACGGGTCGGTCTCAGCCACGGCGACCACCCAGCCAGTGCAGGCGCAGCGCGCCGGCGACGATGCCGCCGAGCAGCAGCGGCACGGTGACGGATTGAAGACTTGCGCAGATGTCCACTGCAGCGGATACGATCGTGCCCACGATCAGACCTCCTGTGAGTCTGTCGTCACGACCCCCGAGCGTTACCGCGCTGCGGGGGTCATTCTTTGGGCCTGTCGTTGTCCACGTGTGGTCCACGCTGAAACGACAAAGGCCCCTGACCTTGCGTTTCCGCAGGTCAGGGGCCTGATGTGATGGTGGACGATACTGGGATCGAACCAGTGACCTCTTCCGTGTCAGGGAAGCGCGCTACCGCTGCGCCAATCGTCCTTATGGCGATATGTCTACCGCAGAGCGGACAACCGGGCTCGAACCGGCGACCTCAACCTTGGCAAGGTTGCGCTCTACCAACTGAGCTATGTCCGCCTGTAAACCCTGACCGCGTTGGCCGGGGCAACGGATCAAAACTCTATCCGACACCCTGCCCAACAACCAAAACGACCCTGTCGGGACGCTTCGGCAGCCATGGTTTGCGAGGTGGAGACGGGATTTGAACCCGTGTAGACGGCTTTGCAGGCCGTTGCCTCGCCTCTCGGCCACTCCACCGTGCGGTCTGGGTCCGCAACCCCGGCAGGGGTTCCGGACCTTCGACCAGAGCGGACAACCGGGCTCGAACCGGCGACCTCAACCTTGGCAAGGTTGCGCTCTACCAACTGAGCTATGTCCGCCTGCAGACGACGTGGAAACCACATCGGCACGCGCCGAAACATTAGCCGATCGCGCGCCGGGAATCCAAACGGGGTTCGTCCTGCGTGGCGTTCTCCCCCGCGACCGAGGGTATGGCGCGCACCGGCGCCTTCCGGGGCGCGTCCTTGCGCGGCACCGCGACCTTGACGCGCACGATCTCCGCCTCCGCGGCCTGTTCCCGCAGCCTGATCACCCCGTCGCCGATCCACTCGATGGCACGCTCACGGACCGGGGTGCGTTCCGGGGCGCTCCACAGCCGCACCGAGGCGGCATTCATCGCCGCTCCGATCAGCACCGCGATGCCGAGGAAGTACAGCCACGTCATCACCACGATCGTGGCCGCGAGCGGGCCGTAGATGCTGGCGCTGTGGTCCCCGATCGACCGCCCGAGGAACCACCGCAGCACCATCGACGCGCCCACCCAGATCACCAGGGTCAACACCGCACCGGGCAGGTGGCGCAGCCACGGCAGCCGGCCGGGCGTCGCGATGTGGAAGAACGTCGCCAGCGTCAGGATCGTGAGTCCGCCGACCAACGGCCAGTAGATGACCATCAGGAAGCGCAGGCCCGGCGGCAGCCAGCTGCTCAGCAGGTCCGGGCCGATGACGATCAGCGGCACCACCGCGGCACCGAAGATCAGCCCCCCGAAGTACAGCGACAGGCTGAGCAGCCGCGCCTTCACGACGCCCCGGTGCCCGCCGTGCCCGTAGATGATCGATGCGGTGTCGAGCATCACGTTCAACGCCCGTGACCCGGACCACAGCGACAGCAGGAAGCCGATGGAGATCACGTCGGGCCGTCCCGCGCTGAGGGCCGACTTGATCGTCGGCATGATGACCTCGCGCAGACTCTGCTCGCTGAGGAAACCGGCGGCGTAGTGCTCGATGTTCGCGGTCACCTGGCCGACGATGTCCGGGCCGAGCCAGTGCCCCAGGTACCCGACGGCACCGAGCAGCCCGAAGATCAGCGGCGGCAGCGACAACAGCGCGAAGAAGCCGGCTTCCGCAGCGAGGCCGGTCACGCGGTACTTCATGCACACCCGGAAGGTGCCGATGGCCAATCGCGCCAGTGCCAACAAACCTGGCACCCGGGACAATTCGCGCCGCAGCGTGGCTTTCACGCCCATCAGCACGCCCGGGGTCGCGCGGTCTCTCCCATCACTTGACCCAAGGTAGCTGGATCGGACCCGAATCCCGTGGACCACAATGCCCTTTATGGAAATTTGGCCGGGCAAGCCCTACCCCCTCGGATCGACGTATGACGGTTCCGGGGTCAACTTCGCACTGTTCTCCGAGATAGCCGACGGCGTCGAGCTCTGCCTGGTCAGCGAGAACCTCGAGGAGACCCGCATCGCGTTGACCGAGGTCGACGGTCACGTCTGGCACGGCTACGTGCCCGGCATACAGCCAGGTCAGCGGTACGGCTACCGCGTCCACGGGCCGCACAATCCCCCCGACGGCGACCGCTGCAACCCCGCCAAACTGCTGCTCGACCCCTATGCCAAGGCGTTCGACGGGCAGGTCGACGGCGACGAGTCGCTGTTCAGCTACCGCTTCGACGACCCCGACGCGTTCAACGACGACGACTCGCTCGGCCACACCATGCTGTCGGTGGTCGTCAACCCGTTCTTCGACTGGGGACACGACCGGCCGCCGCGGCACGAATACCACGAGAGCGTCATCTACGAGGCGCACGTCAAGGGCCTGACCATGACCCACCCGGACGTCCCGGAGGACATCCGCGGGACGTATGCCGCCCTCGCGCACCCGGCGATCATCGACCACCTCACCGAACTCGGCGTCACCGCGGTCGAGCTCCTGCCGGTGCACCAGTTCGTCCAGGACAGCAGCCTCACCGAGCGCGGCCTGCGCAACTACTGGGGTTACAACACGATCGGCTTCCTGGCACCGCACAACGAGTACGCCGCGCACGGCACCGACGGCCAGCAGGTCAGCGAGTTCAAGGCGATGGTCAAGGCGCTGCACGAGGCGAACATCGAGGTCATCCTCGACGTCGTCTACAACCACACCGCCGAGGGCAGCGACCTCGGGCCGACACTCGCCTTCCGTGGCATCGACAACGCCTCCTACTACCGGCTGGTCGACGAGGACAAGTCGCACTACTACGACACGACGGGCACCGGCAACAGCCTGCTGATGCGCAATCCGCACGTGCTGCAGCTGATCATGGACTCGCTGCGCTACTGGGTGCAGGAGATGCACGTCGACGGGTTCCGCTTCGACCTGGCCGCGACCCTGGCCCGGCAGTTCCACGAGGTCGACAAGCTGTCGGCGTTCTTCGACATCATCCAGCAGGACCCGGTCATCTCCCAGGTCAAGCTGATCGCCGAACCGTGGGACCTCGGCGACGGCGGCTACCAGGTCGGCAACTTCCCACCGTTGTGGACCGAGTGGAACGGCAAGTACCGCGACACCGTGCGCGACTTCTGGCGCGGCGAACCGTCCACGCTCGGCGAGTTCGCCTCGCGGCTCAGCGGATCCAGTGACCTCTACGCGCACTCCGGCCGCCGCCCGATCGCGTCGATCAACTTCGTCACCGCCCACGACGGCTTCACGCTACGCGACCTGGTGTCCTACAACGACAAGCACAACGACGCCAACGGCGAGGGCGGCCAGGACGGCGAGAGCCACAACCGCTCGTGGAACTGCGGTGTCGAGGGCCCGACCGACGATGCCGGGATCAACGAGCTGCGGGCCCGCCAGCAGCGCAACTTCATCGCGACCCTGCTGCTGAGCCAGGGTGTGCCGATGCTGTCGCACGGCGACGAACTGTGTCGCACCCAGCAGGGCAACAACAACGCGTACTGCCAGGACAACGACATCTCCTGGATCGACTGGGAGCTGGACGACACCGAACTGTCCCTGCTCGACTTCACCCGCAAGGTCATCGCGCTGCGCCGGGACCACCCCAACTTCCGTCGTCGGCGGTTCTTCGAGGGCGACGCCGGTCACGGCGGCACCAGCGACCAGGGCGACATCGAGTGGTACTCCCCCAGCGGCACCGAGATGAACGAGCTGGACTGGCGCAACGGGTACGCCCGCACGCTCACGGTGTTCCTCAACGGTCGCGCCTTCAGCGCGCCGGACGAGCGCGGGCAGGAGGTCGTCGACGACCACTTCCTGCTGTTGTTCAACGGGCATTACGAGCCGGTCGAGTTCACCGTCCCGGACGGCCTGTATGATGGCAAGTGGCAGATCGCCCTGGCGACCGCCGAAGACGGGACGAGCGCCGACGCGGCGTACGACCCGGGGGCGGCGCTCGACGTCCCCAGCCGGTCGATGGTGGTGCTGCAGGCAACCGTGGCCGACTGACCTCGACAGGCTCGGCCACCTCGACAAGGTCGTTGAGCCCGTCGAAACGCCACCAGTGACCTCGACAGGCTCGGCCACCTCGGCGGGCGCTCAGGTCGCCGCCAGTCGCTCCTGCTGCTCCGCAACGTCGAAGTCGGCCGGCGGCCACGGTGCGTGCAGCTCGCGAAGTTTGTCCAGCAGCAGCTGGTGCACCGCCAGCCGGGCATACCACTTGTGGTCGGCCGGGACCACGTGCCAAGGGTTTTCGTCGGTGGAGGTCTTGTCCAGCACCGCCTGGTACGCCTCCTGGTAGTCGCCCCAGTGCTCGCGCTCGTCGATGTCCCCAGGGTTGAACTTCCAGTACTTGTCCGGCCGGTCCAGTCGCTCGGCAAGGCGCGCCCTCTGCTCCTGCGGTGAGATGTGCAGCATCACCTTGACCAGGTGGATCCCCTTGTCGTTGCAGGACTCCTCGAAGCTGTTGATCTCCGCGTAGCGGCGGCGCCATACCTTCGGCGGCACGAGGTCGTGGACCCGCACCACCAGCACGTCCTCGTAGTGCGACCGGTCGAACACGCCGATGTTGCCCGGCGGCGGCAACTGCTTGCGGATCCGCCACAGGAAGGGGTGCTCGCGCTCCTCCTTGGTCGGAACCTTGAAGGCGTGGATCGAAACCCCTTGGGGGTCAACAGCGCCCACGACATGCCGCAGGATGCCGCCCTTGCCGGCGGTGTCCATGCCCTGCAGCACCAGCAGCACGGAGGGGCCGTCGCCGTCGCGTCCGCCGGCGTACAGCCGCTCCTGCAGGTCGTCGATCTCGGCCCGGGACGCGTCCATCGCCCCGACCGAGTCCTTCTTGGAGCCGGCATACCCGGGTGTCGACCGCGGGTCGACGTCGGACAACACGAAGCCCGGTTTCACCCGAACGGCGTTCCCGATCGCAGCGGCGGACGTGGCCTTGGCACCATGCTTCTTCGGCATGCTGCATCATGACACACGAGCGGTCGAGGTTAGCCTTACCTAACTAACTGTCGAGGGATGGAGACCCTTCGTGCCCATCGATCACGACACGCGTTGGCTGCGCACGCTCATCGCACCGGTCCGACACCGTGTCACCTTCGCCGCAGCACTCGAAGCGGTCAGCAGTGTCGCGCAGGTCATTCCCGCGATCGCCGCCGTCGAGATCGCCCGGCGGCTCGTCCACGACGGTGCCGGTGCCGCCGTGTGGTGGTGGACCGCGGTCGCGGCTGCCGGACTCGTCACGGCCCTGGCCTGCGGCACGGCTGCCTCGGTGATCGCCCACCTCTCCGACGCCGACCTCGGCCTGCACCTACGGCTGCGCATCACTCAGCACATCGCGCGGCTGCCGCTGGGCTGGTTCTCCTCCAGGGCCGCGCAGCAGGTTCAGACCCTCGTGCAGGACGACGTCGCCGGACTGCACGAGGACGTCGCACATGCCCGACCCGAGCTGATCGGATCGATCACCGGATCGGTCACGATCCTCTGTTACCTGCTGTACGCCGACTGGCGGTTGGGCGTGATCACGATCGTGCTGGTGACCTTCGGGCAGCTCATCCGCCGGCACCTCGGCGCGGCCATCATCGAGCCGTTCGCCAAGGTCGCCGCAGCAGCTGGGCGAATGAGCGCCGCCGCAGTCGAACTCGTGCACGGAGTGGTCGAATCCAAGGTCTTCGCCACGGGCACGACGGCACGGTCCGGCGCCGCACGACACTTCCGGGACGCAGCCGACGAATTCATCGAGATCGACGAGAGTCTGACGAGGACCTTCGCGACCAAGCGAGCCTGCACCCGCGCGACGGTGGCCGCACCGACCGTCACCCTCGTGCTGCTCGCGGTGACGGTGCTGCTGGAGAACGCCGCCTCCGTCGACCCGGTCGATGTCGTGGCCTTCCTGCTGCTCGGGCTGGCACTCTTCGACTCCTCGGCCGACCTCTACTTCTACGTGGTCTTCCCCGCCCTGCAGCTCACCGTGCCGAACCAGCGCAAAGGTCCTGCCATGGCCGGACGGATCGGCGCCCTGCTGGATCAGCCTCCGCTGACCGAGCCGGACCCTCCCGCCCAACTGCCCGCGCCACGCATCTCGGGCGGGCGAACGGTGCGGTTCGACGCCGTCGATTTCAGTTACGACGGAGAACGCAACGTCCTGCGCCACCTCGACCTCGAGCTCGCTCCGGGGACGGTCACCGCGCTCGTCGGTCCCTCCGGTGCCGGAAAGTCGACGGTCGGCCAGCTGCTCGCCCGCTTCTACGATCCGGCGGCCGGCCAGATCACCATCGACGGGGTCGCACTCAGCCTTCTGTCGACCGAGCAGCTCTACCGCACAGTCGGATTCGTCTTCCAGGACGTGCAGCTGCTGCGTGCCTCGATCCGCGACAATCTCGTCCTCGGCCGCCAGGGCGCAACCGACGCGCAGGTCGAGCGCGTCGCCCGCGCCGCCGCGATCCACGATCGCATCATGAGCCTGCCCGACGGCTACGACACCGTCATCGGCGAAGGCATCAGCCTCAGTGGCGGTGAACGCCAACGCCTTTCGATCGCGCGGACGCTGCTGGCCGACACCCCGGTGCTCGTGCTCGACGAGGCAACGGCATCCGCGGATCCGGAGTCGGAGGCCGCCATACAGGACGCACTGTCCGTCCTGACGAAGGGACGCACCCTCCTGGTCGTCGCACACCGCTTGCACACCGTCGTGGACGCCGACGTGATCGCAGTCCTGGACAGCGGGACCGTGATCGAGCAAGGCACCCACCACACATTGTTGGACCGAGGGGGCTCCTACGCCTCGTTGTGGAACGCTCAACACGAACGGGTCGGCGCATGATCGGCATGGTGATCGGGCTGCTCGGCCACCGCCGCCAGGTGCTGACGTTGTGCGTGATGAGCGCCCTCAGTGCCGTGTTGCAGGGCGCGGCGCTCGCACTCGGCATTCCGGTGCTGCGAGAGTCGCTACGGCACGACCCTGGCGCGGCCGCCCGGTGGCTGCTGCCGCTGCTCGCGGTGGTCCTCTTCTACTGGCTCACCTACGCGGTCGCCGAGAACGTCGGCTCCAGCATGCAGCCACCACTGCGCGGGAGATTGTTCGACCTGCTGTCCGACAAGATCCTGCAGCTGCCGCTCGGCTGGTTCGACGGCACGCGTCCCGGGCAACTCACGACGCTCATCTCCCGAGCCGGCACCACGACTCAGCTGGCGGTGTCCGCAGTGCTGACGATGTCGGGCGCACTCCTCCCGCCGTTGGCCGTCGTGGTCGGACTGGCGGTGTTCGCCTGGCCGATCGCGCTGACCGTGGCGATCGTGGCACCGCTCATACTCCTGGTGCAGATCGCCACGACTGCGCCGACCGCGCGCTCCGAGGCGAAGGAGGCCATGGCGGAGGCAGAGGCCGGCTCGCGGATCATCGAATTCACCCACGCGCAGCAGCCACTGCGGGTGAGCGCCCGCGCGGACAAGGGGCTGAGATCGGTTGAAAAGGCTCTGCGGGAACGGCATTCAGCCGCCCGGCAGCACATCTTGCGCACCGCGCTGCTGCTCAAGGTCTCCGGACTGGCGGTCTACCTCGGGTATCTCGCGGTCCTGGTGGTGACGGTGCTGCTCTCGGCCCACAGCAACATGGACGCACCCACCCTGGTTGCGGCGATGGCTTTCGCGATCTGGACGCTGCGCCCGATCAGCGACCTGCCGGGCGCCGTACTCGTCTGGCAGTCGACCCGTCGTTCCCTGCAGTCGATCAAGGATGTCCTCGACGAGCCGACACTCCCGGAACCCACGGTCGACGACGCTCCCCTCCCGGGTGTGCCCCTCGTCCAGCTGTCCGACGTCACCTTCACCTATGACGGAGGCACCGCCGCGGTTCGACAGGTCGAGCTGACCGTGCCGACCAACTCGATGACCGCGCTGGTGGGACGATCCGGCTCGGGGAAGTCCACGCTGCTGCATCTGATCAGCCGATTCTGGGACGTCACCGACGGGAGGGTGCTGATCGAGGGGGTCGACGTCCGCAACATGTCCACCGCGACCCTGATGTCGAAGATCTCGATCGTCCCCCAGGACGTGTATCTCTTCGACGACACCATCGAAGCCAACATCCGCGTCGGCCGACCGGACGCATCGGCAGCGGAGTTCGCAGCAGCCTGCCGCCGCGCACAGGTGGACGCCATCGTCGACGAGCTGCCCGACGGCTGGCAGACCCGTGTCGGAGCAGGCGGAACGCTGCTGTCCGGCGGGGAGCGGCAGCGTGTTGCGATCGCCCGCGCACTGCTGAAGGATGCTCCGCTGGTGCTGCTGGACGAGGCCGCCTCCGCACTCGACGCGCACAACGACGCCGCCATCACCGCCGCGCTGGGCCAACTGCGGCAGCACCGCACCGTCATCGTCGTCGCCCACCGACTGGAGACGCTGACCGACGCCGATCAGATCGTCGTCCTCGACGACGGGCTGGTGGCAGAGACCGGCACACCTGCCGATCTGCTCGCGAGGGACGGGCTCTTCGCCGCGCTGTGGCACGAGCGCGAGCGCGCACGGGGCTGGCGCCTGACGAGCTGACGACCAGTTCGCCGGGCTGCGGTCAGGCGGCGCAGAAGTCGCGCACCACCTGCTCCCAGCGCGCCGGATCGACATTCCACTCGCGGCAGTGGCGTGCCACGTCCCAGGTCTCCAGCTGCACCAGGTCGGGCCGGGCCGCGGCCAACGCCGCCGACGGTGCGTAGGGTACGAATTCGTCGACCGCAGAATGGATCAGCAGCATCGGACGGGTCAGTTC
This sequence comes from Flexivirga oryzae, assembly GCF_014190805.1. Lineage (NCBI taxonomy): Bacteria > Bacillati > Actinomycetota > Actinomycetes > Micrococcales > Dermacoccaceae > Flexivirga > Flexivirga oryzae. The sequence goes on from NZ_JACHVQ010000001.1 coordinate 2,302,472, forward strand.
GTCGGACCTCGCCACCCAGTTCGTCTGACGGATGTCGACCGGTTCGGCCAGCCCGGCGAGCGCTCGGCGCAGCGGGCCGCGCAGCAGATTGGCACCCACTCGCGACACGAGCCGCGGCAGCCGGTGCTCCCCGGCGTGGAAGTCCAGCACCGGCGCCCAGTCGACCACCGGGGAGTCCAGGACGACCCGGGAGACCAGCTCGGCGGTCCAGGACCGGTCGAGCAGCTGCAGCACGACCGCGGCGCCCATGGACCAGCCGAACAGCTGCACCTCCCGGGCGCCGTGCTGGGCGGCATACACCAGGGCGGCCTCGACGTCGGCCCACTCGGTGAGGCCGAGGTGGTAGCGGTGATCGGCCGATCGCGGCGCACCGATGTCGTTGCGATAGGTCGGTATGACGCTGCTGATCCCCAACTCTTGCAGGACCGGCACCGCCCGCAGCGTCTCGCCGCGCAGTGCCCCACGGCCGTGGACGAGCACCGCCCACCGGTCGCTGCCCGGGACCCGGTCGACCCAGGCCGGTGCGGGGCCCAGTGGCGTGTCGATGACGGTCTCGTCCAACGCGACCGGCAAGGAGGTGGCGGGCGGCCCGCAGAAGTAGTAGCCGTTGAAGCGTGCCTTGCCGGTCCGCAGCGACCCGAAATCGACGCCGTCAACGCGGCGGGTCACCCGATCCGCGTCGACGTCGAGCACGTCGCCGAGTCGCACGTGGGTGTCGAATCCGTTCTGCCACAGGCCGTACCGACCCGGAGCGATCGACTCCTCGGTGCTGGCGAACACCACATGGTCGCCGCCGACCTCGAGCACCGGCACGTCGTCGACGTGCACCACGGGTGTCACGATCTGCCGGGCGAAGTAGCCGGACACACCGACCGTCCCGCCGCCGACCGCCGCGGTCACCCCCGCGGTGACCCCGGTCGTCGGCGCGATGGCGCGACGTAACACGTGTGTCTTCACCCGCCCATCGTCGCAGGTCGCAGGCACAATGGCCGGATGGACCTGCCGCTGGAGATGCCCATCACACCCATGCTCGCCAAGGCAACACCTGCCGTTCCCGCCGCCGACAGCGTCGACGGTGGCTTCCTCTACGAGCCGAAGTGGGACGGCTTCCGCTGCATCGTGCTCCGGGACGGCGACGACGTCGAGCTGGCCTCACGCGGCTCCAAGCCGCTGACCCGCTACTTCCCCGAGCTGGTCGACGCGGTCCGTGCGCAGCTGCCCGACAGGTGCGCCCTGGACGGGGAGGTCGTCGTCCGCACCGGTGAGCAGGGCGCGGCGAGACTGGATTTCGAGGCGCTCGGCCAGCGCATCCACCCTGCCGACTCCCGGGTCCGCAAGCTGTCCGTCGAGACACCGGCGGAGGTCATCTTCTTCGACGCGCTCGTCGTCGACGGCAGGTCCCTGCTGGACGAGCCGTTCGAGCGGCGACGTCACGCCCTCGAGCACGCCCTGCGCTCGGTCGGTGCACCCTTCCACCTCACCCGGGTGACCGACGATGCGGCGGTCGCCCAGGACTGGTTCAACCGGTTCGAGGGCGCCGGCCTGGACGGCGTGGTCGCCAAGGCCAAACGCTCCACCTACCAGCCCGGCAAACGCACGATGATGAAGATCAAGCACACCCGCACCGCCGACGCGGTGCTGCTCGGCTACCGGATCCACAAGAGCGGCAACGGAGTCGGGTCGCTACTGCTCGGCATGTATGACGACGACGGCAACCTCCGGAACGTCGGCGGCATCGTGTCGTTCACCGCCAAGCGACGTGTGGAGCTCATCGACGAGCTCGCACCGCTCGTCGAGCGGGACGACGAAGGGGACGCCGTACACGGCGCCACCGACCGGTCCCGGTTCAGCAGCAACAAGGACGTCTCGTTCGTGCGGCTGCGCCCGGAGCGTGTGGTCGAGGTGAAGTTCGACCAGTTGGAGGGCTACCGCTTCCGGCACGGCGTGACGTTCCTGCGGTGGCGGCCCGACCGGGAGCCGGAGTCGTGCCAGCTGTCGCAGGTCGACCGTGCGGCGGCATACGACCTGGACGACGTGCTGACCACCGGCGAGTAGCTACTCCACCCGATTGCCGTCGGCGTCCCAGTGCTCGGCGACCTTCTTGCTGGGCTGCACACGGGGCGGCTCCCCGGGCATTTTCGGGTAGTCGGGCGGGAAGTTGAGCTCGCCACCGGGCAACGTCTCCCACAGGTGCAGCAGCGGTTCGAGCGAGTATGCCGTGTCGTCCATCTCGGCCCACGGGTCACCGTCGGCCAGCAGGTCGGGCACGGTCACCAGGTTGAAGTCACGCGGGTCCGTCAGCTGCGCCAGCTGCTGCCAGGTCATCGGGGTGCTGACCGGCGCCCCTGGCCGCGCGCGCAGCGACCACGCGGACGCGATCGTGCGGTCCCGGTTGTTCTGGTTGAAGTCGACGAAGATGCGCTCGCCGCGCTCCTCCTTCCACCAGCTGGTGGTCACTCCCCCGTCGCGGCGCTCCAGCTCGCGGCCGAATCCGATGGCGGCGTGGCGCAATTCCTCGAACGACCACCGTGGCTCGATACGCACGTAGACGTGGATCCCGCGGTTGCCGCTGGTCTTCGGGAACCCGCGCATCCCCAGCTCCTCCAGCAGCTCCCGCGCCACGTCCGCCACCCGCTGGGCGTCCGCGAACGATGTGCCGGGCTGCGGGTCGAGGTCGATGCGCAACTCGTCCGGATGGTCGACGTCGGGTCGGCGGACCGGCCACGGGTGGAACGTCAACGTGCCCATGTGCGCGGCCCACACGAACGACGCCGGCTCGGTCGGGCACAGCTCTTGGGCGGTGCGCCCGCTCGGGAACGTCACACCCACGGTTTCGATGAAATCCGGTGCGCCACGGGGCAATCGCTTCTGGTAGAAGCCGTCGCCGTCGTCGCCATACCCGGTCGACAGGCGCATGCCATCCCGGTAGCCGTCCGGCCACCGCTCCATCGCGGTCGGCCGCTCACCGGCTGCCCGCAGCAACGCGTCCCCGACCGTCGCGAAGTATTCGCAGACCTGCACCTTGCTGATCTCGGGGGTCCGCTCGGTCGCCTGGTAGATCACCCGGTCGGGACTGGAGACACGCACTTCCCGGTCGCCGACGGCAACCTGCACGGCAGGGGTCTTGGCCATGACGTCAGTCTGTCAGCCGCCCCAGACGGTCGAGGCGAGTTCGACGACTTCACGAACCTTGCCCCACTGCTCGTCCTCGGTGAGGATGTTGCCCTCCTCGGTCGAGGCGAACCCGCACTGGGTGGAGATGGCAAGTTGTTGCAGTGGAACGAATTTCGCCGCCTCCGCGATGCGCGCACGGACGGCGTCCGGGTCCTCGAGTTCGCCGGACTTGGAGGTGATCAGACCGAGCACGACGGTCTGATCGCCCTTCGGGAAGAACCGCAGCGGCTCGAAGCCGCCGGCCCGCTCGGAGTCGTACTCCAGGAAGAACCCGTCGTACGGCACGGCGAAGAGGTCCTGCGCGACCGGCTCGTAGCCGCCCGACGCGATCCAGGTGGAGCGGAAGTTGCCACGGCACACGTGGGTGGTGATCACCAGGTCGTCGGGCTTGTCGGCGAGGACCCGGATCAGGATGTCCCGGTAGCGTTTGCCGATGCCATCGGTGTCGATCTCCCGCTCGGTGCGCGCCCGCTCGAGTTCGGCGTCGCTGCACAAGTAGGCCCAGACGGTGTCGTCGAGCTGCAGGTAGCGGGCACCTTCGGCATAGAACGCCGCGATCGCATCGCGGTAGGTCTGCACGAGGTCGTCCACGTACGAGTTGCGATCGGGATACTCCGGCGCTGCCAGGTTGGCCGGCTCGACGCGGAAATCCAGCACGGTCGGCGACGGGATGGAAAACTTCGGTTGCACGCCGTGGGCCTCGGCAACCGACTTCAGGTAGCGGAAATGCTCCAGCATCGGGTGATCGGACGGAAAGCCCAGCCGGCCCTCGATGCGCACGCCGAGCGCCTTGGTCGTCGCGCCCTGGAACGGCAGGCTGTGGTCGAGCTCGACGAGTGACACCCCGTCGAGACCGCCCAGGAAGTCGAAATGCCACCAGGACCGGCGGAATTCACCGTCGGTCACCGCCTCGAGGCCGGCCTGCGCCTCCTCCGCGACCAGCGCGGCGATCTGCTCGTCCTCGACCTTGCGCAAACCGTCGGCGGACAGGTCACCCGCCTCGTATGCCGCCCGCGCGGACTTGATCGGATCAGGACGCAGGAAGGAGCCCACGATGTCGGCCCGGTACGGAGGATTGACACTCATGCTCATCGACCCTAGTCACCGACGGCCACACGCTGCCGGGCCGACGCGAACAAATTCAACAGTTCGTCACCCGCGAACACCACCAGGGAGCACCGCGGATCCCTACAGTCCGTAGAACACGCAGCGCGATCGCGCCGCGACGCACCACCCCTGGAAGGTTTCCATGCCACAACGACACACCCGCGTGCGCTTCGTCACGCTCCTCGCAACATCCGCGTTGGCAGTCGGAGGCTCCGTCAGCCTCGCCGCCGCGCCGGCGGCACACGCCGCCTCCACCTCCGTGCTGATCTCCGCCGTCTACGGCGGCGGCGGCAACAGCGGAGCGCCGTACCAGAACGACTACATCGAGCTCTACAACACCAGCTCGAGCACGGTCGACCTCAGCAACTGGACACTCACGTACTACTCGGCCGCCGGCAACAGCGGCGGCACCACCACCCTGACGGGTAAGTCGATCGCCGCCGGCGGTCACTTCCTGATCCAGGAGGCCGCCGGTTCCGGCACCGCGGCAGCACTGCCGACCCCGGACGCGACCGGCACGATCAACATGTCCGCCTCGAACGGCAGCGTCGTGCTGCGCAACGACGCAGCCACGGTCGACACCATCGGGTTCGGCGCGGTCACCTCCTCGTATGTCGAGGGCACAGCCGCCCCCGCCATGTCCAACACGACCGCGGACAGCCGCACGACCGGCTGCACCGACACGGACAGCAACGGCACCGACTTCGTCAACGCCGACCCGAACCCGCTCAACTCCACCGCAGCCCTCGGTGTCTGCGGAACCACCGGCAACACACCCCCGCCGCCGACCGGCACACCGTCGAGCATCGAGGAGATCCAGGGCACCGGCTTCCAGTCACCACTGGTCGGCGAGCAGGTCAAGGACGTCACGGGCATCGTCACCGCCAAGAACGGCAGCGCCGGGTTCTGGATCGAATCGGCCACCCCGGACAACGACCCGCGCACCAGTGAGGGCCTCTACGTCTACGGCGGGGCGGGCTCGGTGCAGGTCGGCGACGCCGTCACGGTTGCCGGCAAGGTGTCCGAATACCGCCCGGGCGGGGTCGACAACGGCAACATGACCACCACGGAGCTCGGCAGCCCGAACATCCAGGTGACCAGCACCGGCAACGCGCTGCCCGCACCGATCGTCATCGGGTCGAAGGGGCACGTACCGCCCGCCCAGGTCGTCGAGGCCGGGGACCCCGGCAATGTCGAGACCGCCGGACTGACCCTCGACCCGACGACGAGCGCCCTGGACTTCTGGGAGTCGTTGGAAGGCATGCGGATCCAGGAGAACAACGCCAAGGCGGTCGGGCCGACCGAGACGTCGTACGGCGAGACGCCGATCGTGCCGGCCAACACCAAGCACGTCACCTGGACGCCGGACGGCGGGGTGCTCTACAAGAACTACGACACCCCGAACGCCATGCGGCTGATCCTCTCCGACGCGCTGCTGCCCGCGAACAGCATCGCCCCCGCGAACACGGGCGACACCTACCAGGGAGCGACCGTCGGGGTCCTCGACTACAACTTCGGCAACTACTACCTGATGGCCACCCAGGCCGGTGCGCTGCAACGCGGGAGCACCACGCGTGACGTGGCCAAGCCCGCGAAGAAGAAGCAGGCCGCGGTCGCCACGTTCAACGTCGAGAACCTCGCCCCGACCGACCCGCAGACCAAGTTCGACCGGCTGGCCGGTCAGATCGTGACCAACCTGGCGGCTCCGGATGTCGTTGCGCTGGAGGAGATTCAGGACAACAACGGCGCCACCGACGACGGCACCGTCGACTCCACCCAGACGACGGACAAGCTCATCGCGGCGATCAAGGCCGCGGGCGGGCCGTCATACCAGGCGGTCTGGATCAACCCCGTCAACGACCAGGACGGCGGCCAGCCGGGCGGCAACATCCGCTCGGTCTTCATCTACCGCAGCGACCGCGGCATGACGTTCGTCAACAAGCCCGGTGGCACCTCGACCAACTCGGTCGCGGTCACCGGCAAGGGCAAGTGGGCGTCGATCAACTACTCCCCCGGCCGGATCGACCCGACCAACACCGCCTGGGACGACTCGCGCAAGCCGCTGGTGGGTGAGTTCCTCTGGTGGGGCAAGCCGCTGTTCATCGTCGCCAACCACTTCGACTCCAAGGGCGGTGACGACCCGCTGATGGGCCGCTACCAGCCGCCGCAGCGCTCCTCCGAGGTGCAGCGGCACGCCCAGGCGACCTTGGTGCGCGGCTTCGTGGACCAGTTGCTCAAGGCCAACAAGCACGCCAACATCGTCGTGCTCGGTGACCTGAACGACTTCAACTTCAGCGAGACCGCCAACATCGTCAAGGGACACGGCAAGACGGCGATGACCGACCTCATCGACACCCTGCCGGCGAACGAGCGCTACACCTACGACTACGAGGGCAACAGCCAGGTGCTCGACCAGATCCTGCTCAGCGGTGCGCTGACCAAGAAGTTCGACTACCAGGTCGTGCACACCAACTCGCAGTTCTACGACCAGGATTCCGACCACGACCCGCAGCTGGTGAAGCTGGCCGTGCACTGAGTCCTCCAGCGGCCCCTCCCGGCGGGAACGTCGGGACGGGCCGCTGTGTTGTGCTGTATGACGAATGGCTTCCAGAAAGGATCCGCGACGTGAGCGAGCAGTCGACATACAAGGTGACCAAGTCCGACGAGGAGTGGCGTTCCGCACTGTCGCCCGCGGAGTATGCCGTGCTGCGCGAGGCGGCGACCGAGCGTCCGTTCACCGGCGAGTACAACGACACCGAGACCGAGGGCGTCTACTCGTGCCGCGCGTGCGGTGCCGAGTTGTTCCGCAGCACCACGAAGTTCCACAGCCACTGCGGGTGGCCGTCGTTCTACGCGCCGTCCACGGACGACAACGTGGAGTTGATCCAGGACACCTCGATGGGCATGGTGCGCACCGAGGTCCGCTGTGCCAACTGCGGATCACACCTCGGGCACGTCTTCGAGGGCGAGGGCTACCCGACGCCGACCGATCAGCGCTACTGCATCAACTCGGTGTCGCTGAAGCTCGCGCCCACCGAGTGACGCAGGGTCAGCGCAGCCGGCGTGCGATGTCCGCGATCGGCGTGAGCGGGCCGGTGTAGAACGGGATCTCCACCCGGGTGTGCATGCGTGCCTCGGCGGCGCGCAGATCGCGCATCAGGTCGACGATGCGGTGCAGGTCGTTGGCCTCGAAGGCCAGGATCCACTCGTAGTCGCCGAGGGCGAAGGCCGGCACGGTGTTGGCGCGCACGTCGGGGTAGCCGCGCGCCAGCATGCCGTGGTCCTTGAGCATGGTGCGCCGCTCGGCGTCCGGCAGCAGGTACCACTCGTAGGACCGCACGAACGGGTAGACGCACACGTACTTCTTGGCCTCGGGGTCGACCATGAAGTCCGGCACGTGCGACTTGTTGAACTCCGCCGGGCGGTGCACGGCCACGCTGGACCAGACGGCGTCGAAGCTGCGGCCCAGCTCGGTCAGCTGGAAGCGGTGGTAGGCGTCCTGCAGCGGCTCGATGTCTGCGCTGTGCCACCAGATCATCAGGTCGGCGTCCGCACGGAGACCGCCCACGTCATACGTGCCCCGAACGATGACGTCCTGCGACTCCAGCTCCTTCAGGAAGCGCTCCGCCTCGGCGATGGCCTCCTCGCGTTGCTCGGGTAGCGCACGGGTCGCCTTGAACGCGGAGTACATCGTGTAGCGGATGGTGTCGTTGATCTCGTTGATCGTCCGGGCACCGGGTCGCAGTCGCTCTACGTCGCTCATGCCCCCATTGTCGCTCCCGCCGTCAGCGGTCGGCGAGGAGGGTGAGCACCCGCTCGGCCGCCCGGCGGCCGGTGCCGATGCAGGCGGGTATGCCGACGCCGTCGTATGCCGCCCCTGCCACTTCCACGCCCGGCAGCTCCGCCAGCGCGGCACGCACGGCCGCGATCCGGTCGACGTGGCCGACCGCGTACTGCGGCAGGGCGCCGCCCCAGCGCTGCACGTGCGCCGCGACCGGACGGGGCACCGCGTCGCCGCCGAGCGCGCTGCGCAGGTCCCGGATGCCGACGGCGGCGAGCTCGGCGTCGCTGCGTTGCAGGCTGGCCTCCTCGCCCTGCCGGCCGATCGAGACACGGGCGAACGTCAGCTCGGGTGCGGCCTCCGCCAGCCACGGCCACTTGCTGCTGCTGAAGGTCGATGCCTTGATGCCACGTTCGTCGATCGGTGGCACCAGGAAACCGGAACTTCCTGCGAACGCACGTGATTCGGCGCTCCTGAACGCGTAGGTGACGATCGCCATCGAGGCGTAGTCGATGTCGGCCAGCACCGCCGCCGCTTCCGGGGCGTGCGGTGCGAGCAGCCGTGCGGTCGCTCTCGCCGGCGTTGCGATGACCAGCCCGTCGGCGTCGAGCGTCTCCGGTGCGCGGGTCTCCCCGATCGTCACCTGCCAGCCGGTAGAGGTGCGCGCCACGGCGCGCACGGTCGCCCCGGTGCGCACGGTGACGCCGCGGTCCAGCAGTAGCCGGACGAGGTGTTTGGGCATCGAGCCGAGACCGCCGCGCAGCCCGGCGAACACCGGTGTGCCGGATGTCGCCCTCGCGGCCGCGGCGCGTGCCGCCTCGCTGAGCAGCCGCCTCTGGCGTGCCGCGCTCAGCAGTGCCGGTGCGGTGACGGCAGCGGACAGACGGCGCGCGTGACCGGCATACACCCCACCCAGGAGCGGCTCGACGAGGCGATCGACCACCGCCGAACCCATTGCGGTTTCGACGAGTTCGCCGATCGACAGGTCGTCGGCGGCTGGGACCGATCGTTCGTCACGCAGGCGCTGCAGCTCGTCGGCGGTCAGCAGTGACCCGAGCGAGGACGGGTCACCGGGGACACCGAGCAGGGTGCCGCGCGGCATCGGCTGCAGCGCGCCACGCGTCCACAGGGCGGCGGAGACCGCCGCCGGATGGACCGGCTCGACGTCCAGGTCGGCCAGCAGGTCCAGGCCCTCGGGCCGCCGGGCGAGCATCGACTCGGCGCCGACGTCCACCTGATGTCCGGCCACCGTCGCCAGCCGCAACTTGCCCCCGACCTGCGGCGAACCCTCCAGTACGACGACCTCGTGGCGCGCCAACGACGCCTCCAGCGCCGCTGCCAACCCGCTGATCCCCGCTCCGACGATGACGACCCGTGCCATGACCCCAGCTTGTCAGTCGAGGCAGAATTCGTTGCCCTCCGGGTCCGGCCATCACGATGAAGCCGAGGGACACCGCCGGCTCCGGCTCGGCGCGACGCAGCCGGGAGGCCCCGAGCCCACTGCCGAGAGGCCCAGCAAATCTCGACAGGCCCAGAAATTCCGGCCCGAATGCGCGGTTTTACTAGGCCTGTCGGAGTGTTTCTGAGCCTCTCGGCAGGTGGGCGACGTCGGCCCAGGCGTCCGCGATGGCGTCGGCGGCCCGCCGCAGCGTCATCTCGTCGAGTGCGTATGGCGTCCGGATCCACCGCTCCAGGCCACGGCCGTCGACGGCGAAGAGCGACCCCGGCGCCAGCAGCACACCGCGGCGCTCGGCGGCGGCGACCAGCGCCGTCGAACTGTCCCCCGGCAGGTGCCACCACAGGCTCAGCCCACCGGTCGGCACCTCGACCCGCCAGCCGGGGCACCGGTCGGCCAGCCCGAGCAGCGCGTGCCGGGAGTCGGTGAGCCCTCGGCGCGACTCGTCGCTGAGACCGCCCTGCGTGCGCAACAGCTGCCCGACCGCGAGCTGCTCCAGCACCGGGGCGCCGAGGTCCATCGACAGCCGCGCCCGCGCGATCGCACCCACGAGCGCGTGCGGCGCCCGGACCCAGCCGATCCGCAGGCCGGCCCAGAAGGTCTTGGCGGCGCTGCCCACCGTGATGCACCCCGGTGCGTACGCGGCCATCGGCCGGGCCTCGATCGGCCGGTCCAACCAGGTGTCGGCCATCGTCTCGTCGACGACGCCGGTCACCCCGCCGGCCCGCCACATCGCCGCCACCCGGGCGCGCTGCTCGTCGGACCAGACGGCGCCGGTCGGGTTGTGGAAGTCCGGCATCGCCAACATCATTCGCGCACCCGCACGTCGTATGACGCCTGCCACGCCATCCAGGTCGTCGGTGACCAGTGGTGCACCGACGACCCTGGCGCCGGAGTGGTCCAGCGCCCGCACCGAGTTGGGATAGGCGGGGCTCTCGACGATCGCCGGGTCCGCCCGGTGCAGCACGGCCCGGAACACCGCCGCCAGGCCGGCGAGCGCACCGGTCGTGACGATGATCTGATCGGGGTCGGTGGGTACGCCGCGGTCGACATACCGCTGTGCGATCGCTTCGCGCAGCTCCGGGACACCGAGCGGGAAGTAGCCCGCGCCCGCGATGAACGACGGCATCCGCTGCACGGCCCGCTCGTAGGCACGATTCAGCCCGGGTGTCGCCGCCGGGGCCGCACACGTCAGGTCCACGACGCCGTCCGCCGTGGGCTGCAGGGACGCCAGCTCCAACGGCTCGCCACCACCGGCGACGGGACCACCGGGCACCTGCACCACCGTGCCGGATCCCTGCACGGCCGAGGCGTAACCGCGCTCGCGCAGCACGCCGTACGCCCGGGTGACCGTGGTGCGGCTCACCCCCAGTTCGCCGAGCAGCTCGCGCTCGCTCGGCAGCCGGGTCCCGTGCAGCAGCCGGCCGTCGGCAACGAGCTGCCGGATGCCGTCCGCGAGCCACGAGTAGGCCGGGACACCGCCGCCCCGAGGACCCAGCAGGACCGCCAGCCGGCGGGCGGACACTCGACTCTCCATGGCCCCATGGTGGTCACAAGTGGCCGCCTCCGACAAGGCCACAAACCCGCAATTACGCGCAAACCACGCCACTCATACCCAAGTGGCTCTTTTTACCAAGGCCAGTTGTCGCCATCCTGGATCGGGTGAAGCCGACTCTCGCCTCCCTCACCCCGCGCCAGCAACTGCGCGCCGGCCGGCTGCCGGTGCGGCTCGTGCGCCTCTTCACCGGGCTGACCCTCTACGGGATCGCGATAGCACTCTTCGTGCGTGCCGACCTGGGCCTGGACCCCTGGGACGTCTTCCACTACGGAGTCGCCCAGCACCTCGGACTCAACCTGGGTACGACGGTCATCCTCGTCAGCATCCCGGTGCTGCTGCTGTGGATCCCGCTGCGCCAGTGGCCGGGCCTGGGCACGGTCTGCAACGCGATCTGGATCGGCATCGCCACCAATATCGCTCTCGCACTCATCCCGAGCCAGCACTTCATGCCGGTGCGCGCCGTCATGATGCCGGTCGCCGTCGTGATCGAGGCGATCGGCGGTGCGCTCTACATCGGCAGCCAGCTGGGTCCCGGCCCCCGAGACGGCCTGATGACCGGCCTGCACCTGCGCACCGGACTGAGCCTGCGACTCGTCCGCACCTCGATCGAGCTCACCGTGCTCGTGATCGGCTGGCTGCTCGGCGGTGTCGTCGGCATCGGGACCTTGCTGTTCGCCGTCTCGATCGGCCCGTTGACGCAGTTCTTCCTGCGCCACCTGATCGTCCCGCTGGACGAACCGGTCAGCACGACGCCGAGTGCACCAGCTCCACGACCCGCGTCAGCGCGTCCGGATCCGTGCTCGGCAGCACCCCGTGCCCGAGGTTGAAGATGTGCCCGCGAGCCGTCGTGCCCTGGTCGAGGATCTCGCGCACCTTCGCCTCCAGCGGCTCCCACGGCGCGAAGAGCAGCGCCGGGTCGAGGTTGCCCTGCAGGCTGTATGACGCCCCGACGCGTCGCGCCGCCTCGTCGAGCGGCACCCGGTAGTCGACGCCGACCACGTCGGCGCCCGCCTCCCCGATCGCTGCCAACAGCTCGCCGGTGCCCACCCCGAAGTGGATCCGGGGGATGTCGAGGTCGGACACGGCCGCGAGGGCGGCGGCCGAGTGCTGCTGCACGAAGCGCCGGTAGTCCGCGAGCGGGAGTGCACCCACCCACGAATCGAAGAGCTGTATGGCGCTCGCCCCGGCCTCGGCCTGCACTCGCAGGAACGTCCCGGAGATCCGGGCGAGCTTGGCGCACAAGGCATCCCAGACATCGGGGGCGCCATACATCAGCGCCTTGGTGTGCTCATGGTTCTTGGACGGACCGCCCTCCACGAGGTAGCTCGCGAGGGTGAACGGCGCGCCGGCGAAACCGATCAGCGGTGTCCCGCCGAGCTCGGCCGTGATCAGCCGCACGGACTGCGCGATGTCCTCGATCTGGGCGGCGGAGAGCTCGGGCAGCGCCTCGACGTCGGCCGCGGTCCGCACCGGGTGCGCGACCACCGGCCCGACGCCCGGCTTGATGTCGACGTCGATGCCCGCGGCGGCGAGCGGCACGACGATGTCGCTGAAGAAGATCGCGGCATCGACACCGTGCCGGCGCACCGGCTGCAGGGTGATCTCGCAGACCAGCTCCGGCGTGCGGCACGCCTGCAGCATCGGGACGTCGGCGCGCACCTCGCGATATTCGGGCAGCGACCGTCCCGCCTGGCGCATGAACCACACCGGGGTGTGGGACACGGGCAGGCCGCGGGCGGCGCGCACCAGGTTGCTGTCGCGGGGGTCGGGAGCGGGAGCAGTCACGTGCTCGATCTTCGCATCACGACACCACGAGCACGACACCCAGCAGCGCGATCGCGACCCCGGCGCCCTGCACGGGACGCATCCGCTCGTGCAGCACGAACCGCGCGAGCAGCAGGGTCGCCACCGGGTAGAGCGAGGCGAGCACGCTGGCCAGGCTCACCTCCGCGTGCTGGGAGGCGAGGCCGAAGAGGCCCGCCGCGGCCAGGTCGCCGCAGCCGACGAGGAACAGGCCCGGCAGGTCGCGTCGGCCGGGCGATGCACCGGCGGCGAGACGCGGCACCAGGCGCCATACCAGCAGCAGTTCGGTCACGCTGACCAGCCGCATCGCCCACAGCGACGCGACGACACCGCCGTCGGCCGCGCGGTGCAGGCAGTAGAGCGACATGCCGAAACCGAGTGCCGCGCACATCGCGAGCACCACCGGCAGCCGCGAGACGGACCCGGAGAACTCCGGCCCGGCGGCCAGCACCGCGCCACCCATGGCGAGCAACAGTCCGACGCCGACGACCGTGGTCAGCGTGTCACCGGTGAGCAACCCGATCACCACCGGGACGACCGCGCCCAGCGACGCGATCGGCGACACCACCCCCATCGTCCCGACCGACAGCCCCGCGTACAGACAGGTGAGCGCGGCCGCGTTGGCGACCCCGGAGCCCATCCCCCACAACCAGGTGACGCCGTGCGGCCCGCCGGAGGTCAGCAACTGCCCGGCGAACACCACGGACATCACGAGCAGCGACCCGACCTGCGAGGCAGCGACCACCCGCACCGGCGCGAGCCGCTTGCTGAACAGGCCGCCGCCGAAGTCCGCCGAGCCCCACACGACGCTCGAGGCGAGCGCCAGCAAGGCACCCATCAGCCCGCCGTCCCACTCGCCATCGGGGCATCGTCGCACGACCCGTAGGCACCGGATCGGTCGGTATGGCGACCCGCCGCGCCGAGTTCCAGCGATCGAAGGCTTGTACGACCTAGTCTTGGTGGCTGTGGGTACACAAGACCTTGGCGGGGCCACCGCTCCGGAGTTCCAGCAAGCGGTTCGCGCGTTGCAGAACGTGCGGCTGCGGCCGGAGATCCGGCTGACCGAAGTGCCCGCACCCGGCCGGATCGCCCCCTATTCACTGGCCATGACCGCCGACGTGTGCAGCACCATCGGCTCGGAGGAGACCGAGCTGGCCACCGGCCGGTTCGTCGTCCTGCACGACCCGAACTTCCCCGAGCCGTGGGAGGGTTCGTGGCGCCTGGTCACCTTCGTGCGCGCCGAGCTCGAGCCCGAGACCGGCGCCGACCCGCTGCTCGGACAGGTCGGCTGGAGCTGGCTGACCGACTGCCTGCGCGAGGCCGGTGCGGAGTTCCGCGCCGAGGCCGGCACGGTGACGCGGGTGCTCTCGGAGGGTTTCGGTTCGCTGGCCGAGGACGGCAACACCGTCGAGATCGAGATCCGGGCGTCCTGGACACCCAAGGGCCCCAATCTGGGCACGCAGCTTGCGGCGTGGGCCGACCTGTTGTCGACCGTCGCCGGCCTTCCGCCGCTGCCGGAGGGCGTCGTCGCCCTGCCGGGGCAGCGCCGATGACGGAAGCAGCCGAGTCCGACCAGCCCACACCGGATTACCCGGTCCTGGCGAGCCCCGCCGACGGCATACCCGACGTCATCGCCGACGAACGCGCGCTGCAGCGCGCCGCCGACGCGATCGCCGCAGCCGACGGCCCGGTAGCGCTCGACGCCGAGCGCGCCGCCGGCTACCGCTACGGCAGCCGTGCCTACCTGGTGCAGCTGCGCCGCGAGGGCGCCGGCAGTTTCCTCATCGACCCGGTCGCGCTGCCCGACCTCGCCCCGTTGCAGGACGCGGTCGGCGACGCCGAATGGGTGTTGCACGCCGCCACCCAGGACCTGCCGTGCCTCACCGAGCTGGGCATGCACCCACACGCACTGTTCGACACCGAGCTCGGCTCGCGGCTCGCCGGGCTCCCCCGGGTCGGCCTGGCCGCGGTGGTCGAGCACTACCTGGGCATCACCCTCGCCAAGGAGCACTCGGCCGTCGACTGGTCGACGCGTCCCCTGCCCGAGCCGTGGCTGACGTATGCCGCCCTCGACGTGGAGGTGCTCGTCCAGGTCCGGGACAGGCTGCGTGCCGACCTGGAGCAGCAGGGCAAGCTCGACTGGGCGCTGCAGGAGTTCTCGGCGTTGACCTCGTTCACCGGGCCGCCGCAACGCACCGATCCGTGGCGCCGCACCTCCGGGATGCACCGCATCCGCGACAAGCGGGCCATCGCGCGCGTGCGCGAACTCTGGCTGACGCGTGACGCGATCGCGGAGGAGCACGACACGGCCCCCGGCCGGATCCTGCCGGACGCCACGATCGTCGAGTTGGCCAACACCGCGCCGCGCGATCTCGAGGGTGTCCGCAAGGCGGCCGGCGGCCTGCGTGGCGCATCCCGCAGCCGGCTGCGGATCGCCGAGCGCGGGCTGAACCGGTATGCCGACCGCTGGCTCGATGCGATCATCCGCGTGGCCGCGATGGGCACCGCGCAGTTGCCGCCGGCGACCGTTCGCAGCGACGCGCCCCCGCCGCAGCGCACCTGGGCGGACCGCAACCCGGAGGCCGCCGCCCGGCTCGGCTTCGTCCGGGCCCGACTCGGTGATTTCGCCGATGCCCACAACGTCCCGCTGGAGAACCTCATCACACCCGACACGCTTCGCCGTGTCTTGTGGACCCCTCCGAAGACGTTCGACGACAACGGGATTCGCGCGCGACTGGCGGAGCTCGGGGCACGCCCGTGGCAGATCGACCTCGCCGCCCCGCTGATCCTGCAGGCGCCGATGGAGCTGCCACCGGAGACCCCTGTTACTGGCGAGTAACAACGCGGGTTAGAGTCGACGCTGTCAACTCGTCTCACCTTCGGGAGGCACCGTGCCCCGCACGCTCTCTGAGGTCGTCTTCGTCGACGGTGTCCGCACACCGTTCGGCAAGGCCGGGGAGAAGGGCATCTACGCCCAGACCCGCGCCGACGACCTGGTCATCAAATGCATCCGTGAACTTCTCCGTCGCCAGCCCGACCTCGACCCGGCCAAGGTCGAGGAGGTCGCGATCGCCGCCACGACCCAGATCGGCGACCAGGGCCTGACCCTCGGCCGGGTGGCCGGCCTGCTCGCGGGCCTGCCCAAGTCCACGCCCGGCTACTCGATCGACCGCATGTGCGCCGGTGCGATGACCGCGGTGACCAACACCGCGTCGAGCATCGCGTTCGGTGCCTACGACATCGCGATCGCCGGCGGCGTCGAGCACATGGGCCGCCACCCGATGGGTGAAGGTGTCGACCCCAACCCCCGGATCATCGCCGAGAAGCTCGTCGACCCGTCCGCCCTCGTCATGGGCGAGACCGCCGAGAACCTGCACGACCGGTTCCCGGAGATCACCAAGGAACGCTGCGACGCGTTCGCCGTCGGCAGCCAGGACAAGCTGGCCAAGGCGTATGCCGACGGCAAGATCCAGCCCGACCTGGTGCCGGTGGCCACCCGGCACGCCGAGAAGGGCTGGGGACTGGCCACCGTCGACGAACCACCGCGCCCCGGCACGACCGTCGACGACCTGGCCCAGCTGAAGACCCCGTTCCGCCCGCACGGCAACGTGACCGCGGGCAACGCCGCCGGTCTCAACGACGGCGCCACCGCGTGCCTGCTCGCGTCCGAGCGGGCCGCCACCGAGCTCGGCCTGCCGGTCGCGATGCGGTTGGTCAACTACGCGTTCGTCGGCGTCGAGCCGGAGGTCATGGGCATCGGCCCGGTCCCGGCGACCGAGAAGGCCCTGGAGCACGCCGGTCTCGACATCAGCGACATCGGGCTGTTCGAGCTCAACGAGGCGTTCGCCGTACAGGTGCTGGCCTTCCTGGACCACTTCGGCATCGCCGACGACGATCCGCGGGTCAACCTGTATGGCGGGGCCATCGCCACCGGTCACCCGCTGGCCTCCTCGGGCGTGCGCCTGATGACCCAGCTGTCCCGGCAGTTCGCCGAGCACCCCGAGGTCCGCTACGGCCTGACCGCGATGTGCATCGGCATCGGCATGGGCGGCGCGGTCATCTGGGAGAACCCGCACCACCAGGACTACGTCAGCAGCATCAGCGAAGGAGCCGCGTGATGACCGACACCGCAACACGCCCCCAGATCGACGAGGTCGTCACCCACGCGCACGTCCAGGATGTCGAACTCCCCGGCGGCGCAGGCACGTTCGCGCTCATCACGCTCGACAACGGCTTCGACCACACCAAGCCCAACTCGTTCGGACCCGGCGGGCTCGCCGAGCTGAGCAGTGTGCTCGACACGCTCACCGAGCGTGCGGGCAAGGGCGAGCTCGTCGGCGTCGGCATCACCGGCAAGCCGTTCATCTTCGCCGTCGGCGCCGACATCACCGGCATCCCGTCGATCACCGGCCGTGACCAGGCACTGGAGATCGCCCGCGCCGGACACGACACGTTCAGCAAGATCTCCGCCCTGTCGGTGCCCACGTTCGGCTTCATCAACGGCGCGTCGATGGGCGGCGGTGTCGAGATCGCCCTGTATGCCGACTACCGCACCATCTCCTCCGACGTGCCGGCCTACGCGCTGCCGGAGTGCTTCCTCGGCCTGGTCCCGGGCTGGGGCGGCACCTACCTGGTGCCGAACCTGATCGGCACCGAGAAGGCCGCGCAGCTGATCATCAAGAACCCGTTGTCGCAGAACCGGATGATCAAGGGCACGGACGCCCATCAGCTCGGGCTGGCCGACCGGCTGCTGCAGCCGGTGACCTTCCTGGAGGACTCGCTCGCCTTCGCCGCCCGGGTCATCACCGGTGCGGAGAAGGTCGAGCGGGTCGCGGTCGACACCTCCGAGGACGGCTGGAACGGTCCGCTGGACAAGGCACAGGCCGAGGCGGACGCGAAGACCGGCAAGGCGGCGCCTGCGCCGTACAAGGCCATCGAGCTGATGCGTGCGGCACGCACCGCGAGCCGCGAGAACGCCTTCGAGGCCGAGAACCAGGCGCTGGCCGACCTGATCATGACCGACGAGCTGCGCGCCGGGCTGTACGCCTTCAACCTGGTGCAGAAGCGCGCCAAGCGACCCGCTGGGGCGCCGGACAAGGCGCTGGCCCGCACGGTGACCAAGGTGGGCGTGGTCGGCGCCGGCCTGATGGCCAGCCAGATGGCGCTGCTGTTCGCGCGCCGGCTCAAGGTGCCGGTGATCCTCACCGACCTGGACCAGGAGCGCGTCGACAAGGGCGTCGCGTACACGCACGGCGAGATCGACAAGCTGCTCGTCAAGGGCCGGCTGTCCCAGGACGGCGCGAACCGGCTCAAGGCCCTGGTCACCGGATCGACCAGCAAGGACGGCTTCGCCGACGCCGACTTCGTGATCGAGGCGGTCTTCGAGGAGATGTCGGTCAAGAAGCAGGTCTTCGCCGAGGTCGAGGCCGTCGTCACCGCCGAGTGCGTGCTGGCGACCAACACCTCGTCGCTGGACATCACCGAGATGGCGTCGGAGCTGCAACACCCCGAGCGGGTCGTCGGCTTCCACTTCTTCAACCCGGTCGCGGTCATGCCACTGCTGGAGATCATCCGCGGCGACCGGACCGACGACCCGACCCTGGCGACGGCGTTCGCCACCTCGCGCGGGCTGGGCAAGACCAGCATCCTGGTCAAGAACAGCCCGTCGTTCGTGGTGAACCGGCTGCTCGGGCGGTTCATGGGCGACGCCGGCCGCATCGTCGACGAGGGCACCCCGATGGAGGTCGTCGAGCGGGCGTTCGCCGGGCTGACGCCGATGCCGCCGTTCATGCTGATCAGCCTGGTCGGGCCGGCGATCGCGCTGCACAACAGCGAGACCCTCGCGAAGGCGTTCCCCGACCGGTTCCACGTCTCACCCAACCTGGCGAAGATCGTGGCGGCCAAGATCCCGAGCTTCTACGGCAGCGACGGTGCCCTCGACCCGAAGGCGCTCGAACTGTTCGAGGCGCCGGAGTCACCCGTCGTGCTCACCGCCGAGCAGGTGCGCACCCGCGCGCTGGAGTCACTGGCCGACGAGGTGCGCCGGATGCTCGACGAGGGAGTCGTGCAGGCAGCCGAGGACATCGACCTGGCGATGATCACCGGTGCAGGTTTCCCGTTCTGGAACGGCGGCGTCACCCCGCTGCTGGACCGGACGGGCATCAGTGAGCAGGTGACCGGCACCCGGTTCCTCGCTCCAGGCGTTGCCTCCGTGGTCCGATCGAGCTGATCGAGTAGCGGCGCTCCGCGCGAGCTTGCGAGCCGGAGCGCCGCGTATCGAGACCCGCACGAGCTGGTCGAGTAGCGAGGTACGAGCGTATCGAGACCCCGCACGAGCTGGTCGAGTAGCGAGGTACGAGCGTATCGAGACCCCGCACGAGCTGGTCGAGTAGCGAGGTACGAGCGTATCGAGACCCCGCACGACATACCACGAGGTGTTCAATTTCGCCACCGAAATGGGCCCTGTGACGCGAATCGCGTGTCGCGGGGCCCATTTCAATCTCATATGTGAGCTACACTCGCGGAATGACCGATGACTACCTCTCCCGAGTCGGCACGCTGATCCGCGACGCGCGGCGGCACAAGAAGCTCACCCAGAGCGAGCTCGCCGAGGCGCTGCAAACATCGCAGAGCGCGGTCGCTCGCATCGAACAGGGCAAGCAGAACCTCAGCCTGGAGACCCTGGCCCGCATCAGCGAGGCGCTGGACACCGAGGTCGTCGCGGTGGCCTCCTCCACTCCCCTCAACCTGCGCATCAAGGGCGGCCGCAAGCTGTCCGGCGAGATCGACGTGCGCACCTCCAAGAACGCCGCGGTCGCCTGCCTGTGCGCCGCACTGCTGAACAAGGGCCGCACGACGCTGCGCAACCTGGCGCGCATCGAAGAGGTCAACCGGATCACCGAGGTGCTCAACTCGATCGGTGTCAAGACCCAGTGGCTGCCGGACAGCAGCGACCTGGAGATCGTCCCGCCGGCGCAGTTCGACCTGGCGGCGATGGACGAGACCGCTGCCCGCCGGACCCGCACCATCCTGATGTTCCTCGGGCCGCTGCTGCACCAGTTCGACGAGTTCCAGCTGCCCAACGCCGGCGGCTGCGACCTCGGCTCGCGCACCGTGGAGCCGCACCTGTTCGCGCTGCGGGCGTTCGGCCTCGACGTCGTCGCCTCACACGGCTACTACCACGCGAAGGTCGACCCGTCGATCCGCCCGCACAAGCCGATCATCCTGACCGAGCGCGGCGACACCGTCACCGAGAACGCGCTGTTCGCGGCGGCCCTGTACGACGGTGAGACCGTCATACACAACGCCAGCCCCAACTACATGGTCCAGGACCTGTGCTTCATGCTGGAGAAGTTCGGCGTGCAGATCGACGGTGTCGGCACCACGACGCTGCGCGTGCGCGGCGTCCCGGAGATCAACCAGGACGTCGAGTACCACCCGTCCGAGGACCCGATCGAGGCGATGACCCTGGTCGCCGCCGCCGTCGTCACCGAGTCGGAGATCACCATCCGTCGGGTGCCGATCGAGTTCATGGAGATCGAGCTGACGCTGCTCGAGGGCATGGGCATGAAGTACGCCATCGAGGGTGACGAGTACGTCTCGGCCAACGGCAAGACCCGGCTGATCGACATCACCACCAAGCCGGGTCCGTTGAAGGCGCCGAAGGACAAGATCCACCCGATGCCCTTCCCCGGCCTCAACATCGACAACCTGCCGTTCTTCGCGGTCATCGCGGCCTACGCGGAGGGCTCCACGACGCTGCACGACTGGGTCTACGAGAACCGCGCGATCTACCTCACCGAGCTCAACGCGCTCGGTGCCCGGGTGCACCTGATGGACCCGCACCGGGTGATGATCGAGGGCCCGACCAAGTGGCGTGCCGCCGAGGTGATGTCGCCGCCGGCGCTGCGCCCGGCCGTCGTCATCCTGCTGGCGATGCTGGCCGCACCGGGAGTCTCCGTGCTGCGCAACATCTACGTGATCGACCGCGGCTACGAGGAGCTGGACACCCGGCTCAACAAGCTGGGTGCCGCG
Source organism: Flexivirga oryzae (assembly GCF_014190805.1). Taxonomy (NCBI): domain Bacteria; kingdom Bacillati; phylum Actinomycetota; class Actinomycetes; order Micrococcales; family Dermacoccaceae; genus Flexivirga; species Flexivirga oryzae. The sequence goes on from NZ_JACHVQ010000001.1 coordinate 2,323,385, forward strand.
ATCCAGACCTTCCGGGACATCTGAGCGGGAGCCCGTGGCGCACACCGCGTTCTTCGACCATCCCGGCGTCATCGCGATGGCGCACCGCGGCTTCAGCAGTGGCGACCAGGTCCTGGAGAACTCCCTGGCCGCCTTCGGGGCTGCGGTCGACCTGGGCTACCGCTACGTCGAGACCGATGTGCACGCCACCAGCGACGGCACCCTGATCGCGTTCCACGACGATCGTCTCGACCGGGTCACCGACCGCTCCGGTGCCATCGGGGCGCTGCCGTGGAGCACCGTGCGCGAGGCGAAGATCGGTGGCACCCAGGAGATCCCGACGCTCGACGCGCTGCTGGAGTCGTGGCCGGAGCTGCGGATCAACATCGACTGCAAGACCGCCGCAGCCGTCGAACCGCTCGCCGAGGTCATCGAGCGGCACGCCGCCCACGACCGGGTGTGCGTCGCGTCGTTCTCCGACCGGCGCCGCCGGGCGGTGCTGCGCCGACTGTCGCGGCCGGTGGCAACATCCGGCGGCCAGTCGGTGATCGCACGGTTCGTACTCGGCGGCAGAGTGCCTGCCCGGGCGCGGGTTCCGTTGGGCGAGAGGGCACTTCGCGACGTCGACTGTCTGCAGGTCCCGGTCGCGGCGGGCCGGCTGCGGGTGGTGAGCGCGGCGACGCTACGGCGTGCACATCACGCAGGGGTGCAGATCCACGTGTGGACGATCGACGACGCCGACCAGATCCGGCAACTGCTGGACCTCGGCGTCGACGGCATCATGACCGACCGCGCCGACATCCTGCGTGAGGTGCTGGTCGAGCGCGGTGAGTGGGCCGACTGAAGGTCCGGGGTCCGGGGTCCGGGGGTCCGGGGTCCGGGGTCCGGGGAAGGCGTCGGTGCAGTGCGGTGCGCACAGGTCCCCCCAGTGGCGACTCCGGCACGCCGCGGGCCGAAAAACCGGTCATAGCTCCCCCCAGTGGCGACTCCGGCACGCCGCCACCCGGAAAGCCGTCCCGAAGTACCGACGGTCGCGCCCCCGGGACGCGAAATCGGTGCATCGGCGTCCCGAAGTACCGACGGTCGCGCCCCCGGGACACTCCGGGCCGAAAAACCGGTCATAGCTCCCCCCAGTGGCGACTCCGGCACGCCGTCACCCGGAAAACCGTCCCGAAGTACCGACGGTCGCGCTCCCGGGACGCGAAATCGGTGCAAAGCCGTCCCGAAGTACCGACGGTCGCGCCTACGGGACACGAAATCGGTCCATTGGCGTCCCGAACTACCGACGGTCGCGCTTCCGGGACGCGAAATCGGTGCAAAGCCGTCCCGAAGTACCGACGGTCGCGCGAAAAGGACGCCCGTCAGCGACGACCGGAGCTGAATGACGCCGCCGAGTGCGAGCCGCCGCCGGAACGACCGCCGCCCGACCGCGCGCCACCACCCGACCGTGCGCCTCCGCCCGACCGCGCGCCTCCACCCGAGCGCCCGTTTCCGCCCGACCGCCCACGCCCGGGGGCGCGACCGCCGCCGCGCGACGCGTTGGCCGTGCCCGAACCCGCGTCGCTCGCCGTGCGGCGACCGTTGTTCCGGTTGCGGCCACCGCTCGACTTCCGGTTGCCCGACCGCTGCGAGCCCGCCGCCTTCTGCTTGGGCTGCTGCGCGCCCGGCGTGGCGACGTAGCCGCCCTCCACCACCACTCGCTCCCCCGGGGCCAGCTCCCGCAACACGGGGTGATCGGTGTCGGCCACCTTGGTCGTGGTCGGCCGGATGCCGGCCGCCTTCGTCAGGCTGCGGACGTCACTGCGCTGCTCGTCGGTCATCAGCGTCACGACGGTGCCCTCGGCTCCGGCCCGGGCGGTGCGGCCCGAGCGGTGCAGGTAGGCCTTGTGCTCGGCCGGCGGGTCCGCGTGCACGACGAGCGCGACGTCGTCGACGTGTATGCCGCGCGCCGCGACGTCCGTCGCGACCAACGTGCTGGCGGCACCGGAGTGGAACGCGGCGAGGTTGCGGGTCCTGGCGTTCTGGCCGAGGTTGCCGTGCAACTCGACCGCGGCGACGCCCCGCTTGTTGAGCTGGCGGGCGAGCGCCTTGGCGCCGTGCTTCGTCCGGGTGAACACCACCGTGCGGCCGGGCGCCGACGCGAGGTCCGCCACCACCGGGACGCGCAGCTCACGTGTCAGGTGCAGGATGTGGTGGCTCATCTTCGCGACCGGCGACTGGGCCGAATCCGCTTCGTGTGTCACAGGATTGCGCAGGAACTCGCGCACCAGGACGTCGATGGCGTTGTCGAGCGTGGCGGAGAACAGCAGCCGCTGGCCGCCCTTCGGAGTCTGCCGCAGCAGCCGGCGAACGCCGGGGAGGAAGCCCAGGTCGGCCATGTGGTCGGCCTCGTCGAGCACGGTGATCTCGACCGCGTCCAGCGAGCAGTGGCCCTGGCTGATCAGGTCTTCGAGACGCCCGGGGCAGGCGATGAGGATGTCGACACCGTCGCGCAGGCCACGCACCTGCGGGTTCTGGCCGACGCCGCCGATGACGCGCAGCGTCCGCAGGCCGGTGGCCTGCACCAACGGTTGCAGCGCCTCATCGATCTGGGCGACCAGTTCACGGGTGGGGGCGAGGATCAGCGCGCGCGGCCGTCCCGCGGTGCGCCGGGTCTGGCTCTGCTGCAGACGCGCGACCAGGGGCAGCGCGAACGCATAGGTCTTACCGCTGCCGGTGCGGCCGCGGCCGAGCACGTCGCGCCCGGCGAGGGAGTCCGGCAGCGTCGCTGCCTGGATCGGGGTTGGGGTCGAGATGCCCTGCGCGGCAAGGATTTCGACAAGGCGTGCGGGCACGCCGGCGTGCTGGAACGATGTGGTCACGAAGGCTACATTCTGCTGGGTTGCCCCACCTCATCAGCCGACATCCTGGGTTCAGGGGCTGCGCACGGAGCGGACTCGACGTGCGGATCAACTCGTGGTGGGGACTGTGACGAGCCGATGACACGAGACTATCGGTTCAGGCATCGATGTGACCAATCGGCCGCACGTGACACCACTCACCTCAAAGGGATCCAGCGAACGCCCGCACCCTGTCGACGACGTCCATGTGCACCGCGTTGGACTCGCGCACCCCGCCGACCTCCATCCCGTGGTCGGCGCCCTCGACATACATCACCGCGCCGCTCGGGTGTGGCGCGTCGACGGGCCACAGCGGGTCGGCCGACCCTCCGATCGTCAGTTGCGGCGCCGGGTATGACGAAAGCGCTTCTCCCACAGCGGTATCCGTGAGGACCGGCGTGAGCCAGACAGCGGGCAGCCGCAATTGTGCAGCGACCGGCGCGGCATGCGTCCCGAGCGACTTGGCGACGACCAGTGTCCGGTCGGCCCGCGGCGCCTCACCCAGAGCGGACTGAAGTGCCGCGCACACGAAACCTCGATCGAGCGGCGGCCGATGCCAACTCACCGACTGCACGAACCAGCCGTCCTCGATGAGCCCGGAGCCGGTCCAGAAGAGCAGCGGAGCCTCGATCGGGTACGCGCGACCGGGCAGCACGATCACCCGTTTCTCGACATGGGCCGGGACCTTCGTACCGGGTGGCCAGGCTCCCGTACGCAGCCGATACGGGTTGGTCTCGTCGGTGGTCATCACACCTGGATATCCGGGGATCCGCATCGGACACAAGAGGATTTCCCGAATCCGGGCGGTGTCGGCGGAGCCACGCAGCGTTCGGACCGACGTCACGCTCCCGATCCCCGGCGTGAGGAGACAGACACTCGAAGTGGTCAGCACCATGCCGCGTGATTCGGTAAAATTGAACTGCCCATGAATGCCGCTGCCCCGAGTCCCCTGCGCGCCGCATTCACCTTCGGGCCGCACGCCGGAGCACATCGCGTCGCCGCCCGCGCCGGCATCTCGGTCTTCGTGCCGCTGCTGATCCTGGTGCTGATCGGCCGTTCCGAATGGGCGCCGTACGCCGCCTTCGGCGCGTTCACCTCCCTCTACGGCCGCCGCAGCGGGTATGCCGAGCGCACCGGCATGCAGGCGATGGCGGGCCTCTTCCTCACCGCTTCGGTGGTCCTCGGCACCGCGATCGCGCTCCTGCCCGAGAGCGCCTGGTGGGCGGTCCCGGGCGCGGCCCTGGTCGCGGTCGCCGGCCAGGTCGTCTCCACGGCATACCAGTGGCACCCTCCGGGGTCCATCTTCCTGGTCTTCGGGATCACCGTCAGTGCCTCGATCCCCGGCCGCGCGGAACTGGTGCCGATCGCCGCCGTCGTGGCCCTCGTCAGCGCCGGTTTCTCGATGGTGGTCGGCCGCATCGGCGCCCTCCGCGAGCCCGCCCGCCGACCGAGGGCCGTGGTGCCGGACGCCGACGTCCCGGCGGCCCTCCACGACCCGTTGCAGCGGGTCAAACTGCTGCGCCTGCTGGTCGGCATTCTCGTGGCGGGGACGATCTCCACCAGTCTCGGCGGATCGCACCCCTCGTGGGCGATGGTCGCCGTCGTGGCGACGTTGTCCGGACCGCGGCGCGACACCCAGATCGTGCGCGGCGTGCACCGCGTCGTGGGCACGCTGGCCGGTGTGCTGGTCGCCTGGCCGCTGCTCGAGACGCATCCGTCGCCGATCGCGATCGTCGTGCTGATCATGGTGCTGCAGATGGCAGCGGAGCTGCTGGTCGGCCGCAACTACGCGATCGCGCTGCTCGCCATCACCCCGCTGGCACTGTTGATGGGCGAACTCGCCGCACCACGACCCATCGACTCACTGCTCACCGACCGAGCCGCCGAAACCGCACTGGGCGCACTGATCGCGCTGGCCATGCTCGTGCCGTGGCGGCAACTGCGGCACCACTGAACCTCGTCACTCAACCGGTCGCGTCGCGGCATTCGAAACCCAACTACGCAGCGCCGCCACAGCACCGTCCCGCACTCCCGCCGCGGCCGGGTCAGCGACCTTCGCACGCTTCAGCGCGACCGGCCGCGGACAGTCCCGCAGCGCCTCCTCCAGGCATGGCACCGCCGCGTCTCCCCACGGCCCGGCGACGACCACGAATGCCGGATCGGTCAGTCCGACGAACGCACCGACCACCCCGCTCAGCGCGCGGCCGAGCACTGCGGCCCGGCGTGGATCGGCCAGTTCCCGGTGCACGGCGGCGACGTCGATGGCTGTCGAATCACGTTGCCGGAGCTTCATTTCCGCGAAGACCTCGGTGATCGGCATCGCCCTCCCGCCGGGCCCGGAGACGATCACGTGCGCCACCTCACCAGCGAGTCCCTGATGACCGCGTCGCACCGCTCCATCGGTCACGACGGCACCGCCGAGCCCGGTGCCGAGGTGCAGATAGCCGAAGTCATCGCTGCCCGGCCGCGCCGCCGACTCGGCCCGGGCCGCCCAGTTCACGTCGTTGCCGACCAGCACCTCGCCCCCGATGTATGGCGCCAGCGTCCGGCGTGCGTCGAGTGATCCGACGAGGAACGGCGCGTCGGGCAACTCCACCAACCGGCCGTCCGAGCGCCGTACCGGGTCGGCGGCACTCACCGCCGCGGCACGTACTGGGACGTCCGACGCCGCCGTCACCGAGCTGACCGCCTTGCGCAGCGCCGCTGCGACCGCGCGCGGATTGTGCGCGCCCGACAGAGCCACTTCACTTTCGTCGAGGGTCGCCCCGGACACCGCGAGGGTGGTCGCGCGGACACCGGTCGCGTCGATCGTGACGGCCAGCCCGGCACCGGCTTCCGGACGGATCGCGACCAGGCTGGCGGATCGACCTGCACCGCGGCGGAGTTCCCCGGTTTCGGCGACCAGGCCGCGGGCCTGGAGCCGGCGCACGCTCTCCGAAGCCGTCGGCTTGGAGAACCCCCCGACGGCCGCGAGCTCGGCCCGGCTGCGCGGCCCGTCATACAGCAGCTCGAGCACCTGCTGGTCGGTCAGCGCGCGCAGCACCTCCGGTGGAGCACTCGTCATTCCACAACCTCGCCTTCGTAAGGACCCTTGCCTATTGTGCCCGACAACGCGTACTCTGTCTTGGTAAGGACATCTTACTAACTAGGAGACAGGCAATGCCGACCGCGACACTCCCACCGCTTCCCCAGTGGCCGACTCCCCCGTCTGACCTCGGTGGCGCCATCCGCGAGGTCAAGCTCGCGCTGCGCCGGCGCATCGAGGCTTCCGGGCGAAGCGTCGAGGAGGTCTTCGACGTCGTCGAGCGGCGCATCGCGGCCCGGGTCGCCGAGATCAAGGAGATCCAGCAGTCCGGCGGAAACCCTTGGCCGGTCATCGAATTCGATGAGGTCGCGGATCCGGCCAACCACGCTCGACTCCATGAGCTGCTCCGCCGCCGTGGCTGCGCCGTGATCCGCGGCCACTTCCCCCGCGAGCAGGCCCTGGCCTGGGACCAGGGCATCGTCGACTACGTCGAGACGAACCACTTCTTCGAGAACTACCGCGGTCCCGGCGACGACTTCTTCGGCTCGGTCGGCTCCAAGCCCGAGATCTACCCGATCTACTGGTCCCGGCCGCAGATGGCGGCGCGCCAGAGCGACCGGATGGCGACCGTGCAGTCGTTCCTCAACCACGCGTGGCGCAGCGAATCCGAGGGCCGGCAATGGTTCGACCCGGACCGTGACTCCCTCTACCCGGACCGCATCCGGCGCCGGCCGCCGGGTGCCGACTCCGCCGGGCTGGGCACCCATCTCGACCCCGGAACCCTCGACCTGTGGATGACCCGCACCAACCAGCAGGCGTTCCGGCACCTCTTCGACGGCTCGGTCGAGCAGTACGACCCGTGGGACGCGGCCTACCGCACGATCGGTAATCAGTACCCCGGGAGCACGATGTGCTCGGCCTTCCGCACCTTCCAGGGCTGGACCGCCCTGTCGGACATGCGACACGACCAGGGTGTGCTGCAGACCGTGCCGATCCCCGAAGCCATGGCCTACCTCATGTTGCGCCCGCTGCTGGAGGACGTGCCCGAGGACGAGATGTGCGGAGTGGCCACGAATCAGGTCTTCCCGGCCGGTTGGAAGTGGCAGCCGCTGCTCATGGATGCCCTGAGCGGTCTGCCCGACATACAGGCCGGTGACTCGGTCTGGTGGCACTGCGACATGATCCACGGCGTGGATTCGGTGCAGGACCAACAGGGTTGGGGCAACGTGATGTACATCCCCGCCGCGCCCTGGTGCCCTCGCAACGCGGAGTATGCCGTCTCCGTCCGCGCCGCGTTCGCCGCAGGCGACAGCCCGACCGACTTCCCCGCCGAGCACTACGAGCGCGACTGGGCGGACCGGTTCACCGAGGAGGAACTGAACGACACCGGTCGCCGCGGGCTGGGCCTCGTCGACTGACGGCTCACCCAGCGGTTGACGGTCGAACCGGCGGTTGACCCCGATATTGCGCCGTCAGCGGGCGGTCGGGCCGTCAGCGGGCGGTCGGGCCGTCAGCCGTCGCTCCCCGCGTCGACCGGTGCCGGCAAGTCCACTCCGGTCACCGCGCACACCTGCCGCACCGCCGGGTCGATGACCTGCGGCGCCCATTGCGCGCGCTCCGCGTCGGTCGCATGGCCGAGTGCCCGCTCCATCGCACGGATGCGCGCCAGCTGGGCGAGCAACAGCGCGTCCGGCAACAGTTCCTTGAGGCGCGCGCTCGGCACCAGGTCGGCCCACGCCGACACATAGGACCGGACCAGGCGCGCGTCACGCTCGGGATCGGCCGGCAGGCCGAAGTGGTATGACGGTCCCTGCAGCGCAATCATCAACGAGCACAGCGGGTTTCCGACATAGGCATCGCCCCAGTCGAAGAACCGGGAGTCGTGTATGGCGGCCGCGGACCCGTCCACGCAGAACACGTTGCCGGCGTGCAGGTCGTTGTGCTGGATGGTGTCCGGCAACCCGGAGTCGGCCAACCGCGCAGCGGCCGCACGCACCGGATCTTCGGTCCCGGGCAACGCGGCGCCGTACCCCGCGAGCCAGTGCTCGACGAGCTCCGGCGAACTCCAGCGCGGCACGCCACCGGCGACCAGATCGTCCACGACGTCGACCGATGCCCGCTGCAGCCGGGCATAGCGCCGCAGCACACCGGACCACAGCCCGACGATGCTGTCGGCATCGGCGACCTCACGCAGTTGCCGTCCCTGGTCCGGCATCAGCAACCAGCCACGCTCCTCGTCCGACGCCCAGACCTCCGGCAACCGGTCGGGCGCCACCTTCGCCAGCACCCGGTAGATCACCGGCTCCGGCGACGTGCTCGGCGAGCACGCCTTGAACCACGCCCGTCCCGCCGAGGTGTCGACCACGAGTTGGGTGGACCAGGCACGCACCCGCGGCTGGCGCGGAGTCACCGGCACCCGGGTCAGCCCGCGGCGCTCGAGCGACTCGTCGATCCAGCGGGTCGCCTCACGACGCCACGCATCGGTCTGCCACAACGCAGAAGTCGGCTGCGCGATCTCGATACGCTCCTTCGTCGCTACTCGATCCGCGGACGTCGCTGCTCGATCCGCGGACGGCGCTGCTCGATCCGCGCCCGCTGTCACGCGTGCGCGGTGAGCCGCGCGATCAGCTGCGTGCCGATGACGTCGGGTGTCAGGCCGATCGCCTCGAGCACCTGCCCGCGCGAGGCGTGGTCGAGGTATTCCTTCGGAATGCCGAAGGTGTGCACCTGCGCCGGGACGTCGGCGACCCGCAGGCTGTGCGCGATCGCGACGCCGATGCCGGAGGTCACCAGGTTGTCCTCGATGACCACGACATGCTGCGCCGTCCGGGCCAGCCGCACCACGTCGTCGGACACCGGGAGCACCCAGCGCGGGTCCACGACCAGCGCCGAATGCCCCTGTGCCTCAAGCTTCTCCGCGACCTGCAGGGCCGTCGGGCACATCGCGCCGACACCCACGATCAGCACCTGCGGGTCGTCCGCGTCGTGCAGCACGTCCAGTGTGCCGTCGGAACGCACCGCGGCGAGCGGCTCGGCGACGTCGCCCTTGGGGAAGCGGAGCACCGTCGGTGCGTCGTCGACGGCGACGGCCTCGCGCAGCTGAGCCTTCACCTGCTCCCCGTCCCGTGGCGCCGCCAGCCGCAGCCCGGGCACGATCGAGCAGATCGACATGTCCCACATGCCGTTGTGCGACGGGCCGTCCGACCCGGTGACGCCGGCCCGGTCGAGCACGAAAGTGACTCCCGCGTGGTGCAATCCGGCATCCATCAGCATCTGGTCGAACGCGCGGTTGAGGAAGGTCGCGTAGACCGCTACCACCGGGTGCATGCCGCCGTACGCGAGCCCGGAGGCCATCGTCACCGCGTGCTGCTCGGCGATGCCGACGTCGATGACCCGCTGCGGGTACTTCTCGGCGAACTTGTCCAGCCCGACCGGGATCATCATCGCCGCGGTGATCGCGACCAGGTCGGGGCGCTCCTTGCCCAGCCGCACCATCTCGTCGCTGAACTCGTCGGTCCAGATCCGTCCCGCCACCTCGAAGGGGAGGCCGGTCTCCGGGTTGATCTTGCCGATGCCGTGCATGTGGTCGGCCTCGTCGTCCAGCGCCGGCTGGTAGCCGCGGCCCTTCTCGGTGATGACGTGCACGATGCACGGCGCACCGAACGAGCGGGCGCGCCGCAACGCCTGCTCGACCGCGGCCTCGTCGTGGCCGTCGACCGGCCCGACATACTTGATGCCGAGGTCCTCGAACATCCCCTGCTGCGGGTAGACGATGTCCTTGATGCCGCGCTTCACCCCGTGCAGCGTCTCGTAGACGATGTCGCCGACCACCGGCGTGCCCCTCAGCGTCGTCTTGCCCCAGTCGAGCATCCGCTCGTAGTTGCGGGTGGTGCGCAGCGCCGCCAGGTGGTCGGCGAGCCCGCCGATGGTCGGCGCGTAGCTGCGTTCGTTGTCGTTGACCACGATCACCAGCGGCAGATCCTGCTCGACGGCGATGTTGTTGATGGCCTCCCACGACATACCGCCGGTGAGCGCGCCGTCACCGATCACCGCGACGGTATGCCGGTTCCGTTCCCCCGCGAGCACCCGTGCCTTGGCGATGCCCTCGGCCCAGGACAGCGACGACGACGCGTGCGAACTCTCCACGATGTCGTGCTCGGACTCCGCCCGCGACGGGTAGCCGGACAGACCGCCCTGCTTCTTCAGTTTGGAGAAGTCGTGCCGCCCGGTGAGCAGCTTGTGCACGTAGGACTGGTGGCCGGTGTCGAAGACGATCGAGTCCTTTGGCGACTCGAAGACGCGGTGCAGCGCGATGGTGAGCTCGACGACGCCCAGGTTGGGCCCGAGGTGGCCGCCGGTCCGGGACACCGAGTCGACCAGGAACTCGCGGATCTCCACCGCCAGGTCGTCCAGGCGATCCGCGGGCAGCCGCCGCAGGTCCTCGGGTGACGAGATCGTCTCGAGCAGTCCCACGTCGTTCGCGCCTTCCAGTCCTCGGGTGTCCGTCGGTCGAGTCTACGCGTCGGTAGATGCTCCCCTGGTCAAGGACGCCTCGGGCGGGCCGTCGGTTGCATCGCAGAACACTGGTAGCGTTGCAGGCACACAAACCACCGACAGGGGAGCGCTTCGGCGCTGAGAGTGCGGCCCCGCCGCAGACCCTTGAACCTGCTCCGGTTAGCACCGGCGAAGGGAGTCCACATGGCTACTGTCAGCGCGCCCACCGAACGGGCGAAGATCACGTCGCTGCTCAGCTATCGCACGATCGACCTGGTCACGGTCGCCACCCTCGGCGTCGCGTCCGGTGTCGTCTTCTGGGCCTGGTCCCAGGCCTGGAACGGCATCAGCACGCTCGCCCTCTTCACCGCTCCCCCGGTGCTCGGCCTGCTGGCGGGGCCGTGGCTGATCGCCGGTGTGCTCGGCGGCCTCGTGGTGCGCAAGCCGGGTGCGGCGCTCGCCGCCGAGCTGATCGGCGCCGCCGTCGAGATGCTCATCGGCAACCAGTGGGGCACCAGCACCCTCATCTCCGGCCTGCTGCAAGGGCTCGGCGTCGAGGTCGTCCTGGCGCTGCTGCTCTACAAACGCTTCGGCGTCGTGGCGGCAGCTCTGGGCGGTGCGCTCGCGGGCGCGTTCGAGATCTTCTACGAGTGGCACAGCTACTACTCGGCGTGGACCTGGAACTACAAGCTGGCCTACCTGGGCTGCACGATGCTCTCCGGCGCGCTCCTGGCCGGCGTGGTCGGCTGGCTGCTGGTGCGTGCGCTGGCCGCCACCGGTGTCCTGGACGCCTTCGGCGCGGGTCGTGAGCACCACGCCCGCAACGCGGTGTGACCGGCGCACACGCCAGGTTCTGCGGCTTCGGCTGGCGCCCGCTGGGGCGCCGGGACGAGGTCATCAGCGGGCTCGACCTGAGCTTCTCCCCCGGCGAGATCGTGCTGCTCGCCGGCGGCAGTGGCGCGGGTAAGTCGACGCTGCTGCGTGCCCTGGCCGGGCTGCTCGGCGAGGCGGTCCCGGGCGACCAGACCGGCACCGTCGAGGTCGATGCCCCATCCGGGTTGCTGCTGCAGAACCCCGCCGACTCGCTGGTCGCGGCCACCATCGGCCGCGAGGTCGCGTTCGGGCCGGAGAACCTCGCCCTGCCGCGGGAGGAGATCTGGCGGCGCGTCCACGACGGGCTCGCCCGGGTCGGGCTGCGGTATGACGTGCAGCGTCCCACCTCCGCGCTCTCCGGTGGTGAGCTGCAACGCCTGGCGCTGGCCGGCGTGCTCGCCATCCGGCCGGGGCTGCTGCTGCTGGACGAACCGACCTCGATGCTGGACGACGACACCGCCGAGCACGTCCGGCACTGCGTCCTGCAGGCGGCCCGCGCCGCCGGTGCGACGACCGTCGTGGTCGAGCACCGCATCGGTCCCTGGCTGCCCCACTGCGACCGCGTCGTCGTGCTCGAGCGGGGCGAGGTCATCGCCGACACCACGCCGGCGGTCTTCACCGCGGATCACACCCGGCGCATGCTCGACGCCGGCGTGTGGATGCCGGGCGTCCCCGACCCCTCCCCGGTCACCGTCGACGCCGCCTGGGTGACCCCTGCGCAACCCGGCCCGCAGCTGCGCGCCGAGTCCGTCCAGCTGGACCTGAGGGTGCGCTCGTTGCAGGGCAGCACCACCCACCGCGCGCTGGACCGGGCGAGCACGACCCTGCTCCCCGGCCGGGTGACGGCACTGGTCGGGCCCTCGGGCGCGGGCAAGTCGACCCTGCTCGCCGTCTTCGCCGGGCTGCTGCCGCCGACCAGCGGCACGATCGAGGGCGCGGAACCACCGTTCGCCCGCCGTCGCTCGAAGGCACTCGCGGCCGCCGCCGGCTTCGTCCCGCAGAACCCCGAGCACGGCTTCCTGCGCACGACGGTCCGCGACGAAGTGGCGTGCACGGCAACGGCTCTGGGCCGCTCGGTCGACGTGGACGGTCTGCTCGAGCTGATGCGGCTGGACCACCTCGCGGGCGCGAACCCGTTCCAGCTGTCCGGTGGTGAGCAGCGTCGGCTGGCCGTGCTGGCGGCCCTGGCGCACCGCCCCGGTGTGGTGCTGCTCGACGAGCCCACCGTCGGCCAGGACCGGCACACCTGGGCGGCCGTGACCGGTTGGGCACTGGCCGCACGGGACGCCGGCGCGACCGTCGGTGTCGCCACCCACGACGGCTCCGTCGTGCGCCGGGCCGACACCGTCATACAGCTCAAGGCTGGGGAGGTCGTCGGATGAAACACGTGCTGCCCCAGGCGAATCCGCTCGCTCTGCTGACATTCGGGTTCACCGCGGTGGTCGGGTCGTTCCTGATCGGTCGGCCGGTGGCGGCTGCGGTCGTCGTCGCGGTGTATGCCGTCCTCGCGCTCGCGTGTGTCCCCTCGTGGCGGCCGCTGCGCTGGCGGCTGTTCGCGGTCGGCTTCGCCGCTGTGTCGCTGTGGTGGTCCTCGTGGCTGCTCGGCGGGCACGACGTCTCCATCGCCACGACGGCCGCCGGACGAATCCTGGTGCTCGCGCTGCCGGGCGCGATCGTCGCGGCCTTCATCGACCCGATGCGCTTCGGCGACGCGTTGGCCCAGAACCTCCGGCTGCCGGCGCGATTCGTCGGCGCGTTCACCGCGTCGCTGACCCGCTTCGACCGGCTCGGCGAGACGTTCGACCAGTTGCAGCGCACCCGCCGGATCCGTGGCTTCGGCCCGTCCCGCAACCCGATCTCGCGGGCAGCGACCACCGCGCCGCTAACCTTCGGGTTGCTCGTGACCGCCATGCGGGGAGCCACCCAGCTGTCGCTCGCGATGGACTCGCGCGGCTTCGCGACGGCGCAGCGGCGCAGCTGGGCGCAGCCCTCGCCGTGGCGCCGCGGGGACACGCTGATCGTCGCCGCGGCGGTGCTGGTGACGATCGTCCTCCCGGTCGCCCTGCGGTGACCGCGACCTACCAGTTGGCCTCGTGCGGAGCGCGGGGCAGCCGCCACCGCGCCGGGTGGTTGAGGTAGACCGTGCCGCCGCTGTGCGGGACCCAGACGTTCTCGAACTGCCCGCGCTTGTAGGTGACCCGGACCTGCTTGTCGTCGGCGATCAGGTGGGACGCCGGGTCGTTCATCACCGGGTCGCCGTCGGCGGTGAAGCCGACCAGCACCATCAGGTGCCCGTTGGTCGAGTAACCGGCACCGTCCAGCTCCGAACTCTTGAACGACACGGAGGTGATCACCGGCATCCCGGCGGCGATGAACGGCTCCGCCTCGGCCAGGCTGCGCAACCGGGTCACGAAACCCTCCAGCCCGAACCGGGAGGTGTAGGCCGTGTTGAACGGCCAGTTGCCGCACCCCTCGTACACATAGTCGTAGGTGTTGCGGGCTGCGTAGTCGACCTGCGGGTCGGCGTATGACGGGTCCACCCACGACAGGTCCGCGGCGTTCGGGCCGCGGCGCCACCAGGCCAGCACCATCGACGACGACGTCGGTGAGCACCACGCCTCTCCCCCGTTGTCCCACTGCGGATACTGCCCGACGTGCGTCTCCTGGGAGAAGGTCGGGACGTCGAGGATGACCTCGCGGCCGAGGGTGAACGTGCTCTCCGGCACGGTCGGGTCGTCCGGCAGCGCCGACGAGACGGCCCCGAGGAAGCGCACCGTCGGTGTCAGCCGCGAGCGATGCGGGCGCAGCAACTGGACGCGCAGCTGGAAGGCGACGAACGTGTGGTCGTTGAGCAGGTGCAACGTGTCGGTCCACACCGTCGCGTAGTCGGTGCCCTGCCCGTCCAGCGACTGACGCTGGATCGCGCCGCCCTGCTCGGTGTCGTTGCTGCACCACCGGCCGAGCACGAACCAGTCGGACAGCGTGCCGTCCTCGGCGCGCCCGCGGACGTTGACCTCGATCCAGGTGCCGTTCGGTGTGTCGGCGTTCCAGGAGGAGATGAGTTCGGTCAGGCCGAAGCCGTTGGTGCGCCAGGGTGCGGTCCAGGTGCTGACGTCATACAGCTTGGTGGGCGCGTTCTCGACTGTGGGGTCTGCGAATTCGCGGGTGCCGGCCGGTCGGGAGATGCGCAGGCCGTGCTGGTCGAAGTGCACGCCGCGACACTCACCGTGTGCCCAGTCCCGCGCGCTCGAGAAGCGGTGGTAGCGGATGTGCCGGTCGCTGTCCCCGTCCGCTCCGGCTGCGGAGGCCACGGGCGCCCCGAAGAGCAGCGCACCACCCGCCGCCACACCCCCCAGCATCACCTGGCGGCGGTTCGGCGCCGGCAGCTTGTCGGTGGTGATCAACCCGGAACGATCGGACATGGGACGGACTCCTTCGAGTCTCGGGGTGAGTGATGACCACTTCCAGTCTTGCGTAAAGGAGCACCGGAGATGTCAGATCTGCGCAAACTGTTTCCGCGGGTCGCACTCCCGATCATTGCCGGTCGTCGGCATCAACTCTCACCACTCCCATCGAATCCCGTGGACACCTGCGAGCGGCCGTTGTGCGGTCACCACGACAGCACCCCAGTCGTTCACCGTGAGCTCGCCGACGATGTTCTCGGTCCCTCGACCGAAGTTCGGCCGGTGGACCTGGACGACTCGCCGAGGTCGCACAGAAGGGTCGAAGCACACCTCCAAGGTGAACGAGGGGCCTGGGCCGTCAAAGCCTTTCAACGCGCACCGCGATGGTGGCTCCGGGGCACCTTCCGTCGGCGCATATCGCACCGTGGCTTCGTAGAAGTAGGTTTCACCAACGGCCAGCTCGCGATCGAACAGTACTTCCATCAGACGGACCGGAGGCTCGCTCAGCGATCGGTGACTCCCTTCGTGGGCGTTGACCAGGTCGTGCAGAGTCAGCCGCCCGACATCCTGATCCGTGCTCGACTGCACCTGCAACACATCACGATCCACCCCGAACCCGGTGGCGCGCAGCACGACCCGTTGCTCCAGGCCGACGATGATTTTGCCGGCGTTGACGGTCAGCCGGTTGAACAACACCACGTACTCGGCACGATCCACAGCACGATCCGTCGGACGCGTCATCTGTCGCCGTACCTCGCGGCGAAAGCGCCTCAGCCGACCGAGACCGGACGCGCCTGGTTGTCGTCCGCCGCCGAACATCGCGTCGCTGGCCCGTTCCCAGGCCGTCGCCCAGTCGCGGGCCTCTCGTGGCGTGGCTCCCAGCGCTTCGACGATCCGGTCCAGAGCATCGGCGGGAGGGAACGACCTGCCGCGAATGTACGTGTGGAGGGTGGAAGTGGGGATCCCACTCAGGCGACCGAGAGTGGCCAGGGGAACCCGCCGCCGGCCCGAGCCGACGGCCGCCCGCCGACGCAGTAGCTCCAGCTGGAGCACCAGATCGTTCTGGTCGAAGATCGCCGCAGGGTCGACGGCGTGACCATCGAGTCCTTCCGCGCCCATGGCTCATCCAACATCGTGCGAGCGGCGCCGTGCACGGATATCCAGGAATTTCCAGTTCGAGACGCGGCCCTCCCTATCGGTACGACGATACGGCTGGGCAGCGCCGAAGCTGCTCGCGCGGCACCCGTCGCGCCCGACCATCAGGGGAAGGAATCGAATCATGCGCAACCTCGCGACAGGCCTCGTCCGGGCCGGTCTTGTTGTTGGAATCGCGGCCGGAGGCGCAGCGCTCGCCGCACCGGCGACCGCCGCATCGGGACCGTCGTACCACGGCTGTCCGTACGGCGCAGTATGTGTCTACCCGGGCGGCACCGGCTTCAACCATGACCACCCGAAGTACGTCTGGTACTCATATGCGGGTCACAACATCTACAACGAACTCGGCACGAATCGGATCGTCAACAACCAATCGGCAAATGCCGGCTTCGGGCTGTGTCGCTACTCGAACGGCACGGGAGGTGTTGTCGACGTGGCCCCGTGGCCGATCGAGAACTACTCACCGAGCTACGAGGATTTCCACGCGAAGTTGGTGAACTCGGTGGATCTGCGCCCGGAGTCCCAGATCGGGGCGAACACCATCTGCCATCGCTGAAGACGCAGGACGAGAGCAACGGGAAGCCCCGCCGAACAAGTTCGGCGGGGCTTCCCGTTGCTGTGCGATGTGCCGGAGCGACGACTCAGTCCACCAGGGACCGGAGCACGTACTGCAGGATGCCGCCGTTGCGGTAGTAGTCGGCCTCACCGGGTGTGTCGATGCGGACCACCGCGTCGAACTCGACCTTGCTGCCGTCCTCCTTGGTGGCGCTCACGTGGACGGTCGGCGGGATGCCGCCGTCGTTCAGTGCGGTGACGCCGTCGAAGTCGAACGTCTCGGTGCCGGACAGGCCCAGCGACTCGATGTTCTCCCCGTCCGGGAACTGCAGCGGCAGCACGCCCATGCCGATCAGGTTGGACCGGTGGATGCGCTCGAACGACTCGGCGATGACGGCGCGGACGCCGAGCAGCACGGTGCCCTTGGCGGCCCAGTCACGCGAGCTGCCGGTGCCGTACTCCTTGCCGGCGAGCACGACCAGCGGGATGCCGGCCTTCTCGTAGTTCTGTGCCGCGTCGAAGATCGTCGTCTGCTCGCCGCCGGCGGTGAAGTCGCGGGTGAAGCCGCCCTCGACGTCGTCCAGCAGCTGGTTGCGCAGCCGGATGTTGGCGAAGGTGCCACGCACCATCACCTCGTGGTTGCCGCGCCGCGAACCGTAGGAGTTGAAGTTCTTGCGCTCGATGCCGTGCTCGGTGAGGTACTTGCCGGCAGGGCTGTCGGCCTTGATCGAGCCGGCCGGGCTGATGTGGTCGGTGGTCACCGAGTCACCCAGCTTGGCCAGCACGCGCGCTCCGTGGATGTCCTCGACCGGCTCGGGCGTCTTGCCCATGCCCTCGAAGTACGGGGGCCTGCGCACGTAGGTCGACTCGGCGTCCCACTCGAAGATGTCGCCCTCGGGCGTCGGCAGCGACTGCCAGCGCTCGTCACCGGCGAACACGTCGGCGTAGTCCTTGATGAACATGTCGCGGTCCATCGAGGTGGCGATGGTCGACTCGACGTCGGCCGGGTTGGGCCAGATGTCCTTGAGGAACACGTCGTTGCCCTGCTGGTCCTGGCCCAGCGGGTCGGTCTCGAAGTCGAAGTTCATGGTGCCCGCGAGCGCGTAGGCGATGACCAGCGGCGGGGAGGCCAGGTAGTTCATCTTCACGTCGGGGTTGATGCGGCCCTCGAAGTTGCGGTTGCCCGAGAGCACCGACACGGCGGTGAGGTCGTTGTCCTGGATCGCCTGGCTGATCTCGTCGGCCAGCGGGCCGGAGTTGCCGATACAGGTGGTGCAGCCGTAGCCGACCAGGTAGAAGCCGAGCTTCTCCAGGTAGGGCCACATGCCGGCCTTGTCGTAGTAGCCGGTCACGACCTGCGAGCCGGGCGCCATCGACGTCTTGACCCACGGCGGGACCGTCAGGCCCTTCTCGACGGCGTTCTTGGCCAGCAGGCCGGCGGCCATCATCACCGACGGGTTGGAGGTGTTGGTGCAGCTGGTGATCGAGGCGATCACGACAGCGCCGTCCTTCAGGCCGTATGCCGCGCCCTCGGCGGGCGTCACCTGCACCTCGCGGTAGTCGCCCTGGACGCCGTAGTTCTTGATGTCCAGGTTGAACTGCTGCTTGGCGTCGGCGAGCACGATGCGGTCCTGCGGACGCTTGGGTCCGGCGATCGACGGCACGACGGTGGACAGATCCAGCTCGAGCCGCTCGGAGAAGCGCGGCTCGACGCTCGGGTCGTGCCAGAGGCCCTGCTCCTTGGCGTAGGCCTCGACGAGCGCGACCTGGTCGTCCGGACGTCCGGTGAGCCGCAGGTAGTCCAGGGTCACGTCGTCGACCGGGAAGATCGCACAGGTGGAGCCGAACTCGGGGCTCATGTTGCCGATGGTGGCGCGGTTGGCCAGCGGCACCGAGGCGACGCCATCGCCGTAGAACTCGACGAACTTGCCGACCACACCGTGCTCGCGCAGCATCTGGGTGATGGTGAGCACGACGTCGGTCGCCGTTGCGCCGGAGGGGATCTCGCCGGTCAGCTTGAAGCCGACGACGCGCGGGATGAGCATCGACACGGGCTGGCCGAGCATGGCGGCCTCGGCCTCGATGCCGCCGACGCCCCAGCCGAGCACGCCGAGGCCGTTGACCATCGTGGTGTGGCTGTCGGTGCCGACGCAGCTGTCCGGGTAGGCCTGCACGACGCCGTCGTTCTCCCGGGTCATGACGCCACGGGCGAGGTGCTCGATGTTGACCTGGTGGACGATGCCGGTGCCCGGCGGGACGACCTTGAAGTCGTCGAACGCGGTCTGCCCCCAGCGCAGGAACTGGTAGCGCTCGCGGTTGCGGCCGTACTCGATCTCGACGTTCTTCTCGAACGCGTCCGGGCGCCCGGCGACGTCGATGATCACCGAGTGGTCGATGACCATCTCGGCGGGAGCCAGCGGGTTGATCTTCTTGGCGTCACCGCCGAGGTCGCTGACCGCCTCACGCATGGTTGCCAGGTCGACGACACAGGGCACGCCGGTGAAGTCCTGCATGATCACGCGCGCCGGGGTGAACTGGATCTCCGTGCTCGGGTTGGCGTTCTCGTCCCACTGGCCGACCGCGTTGATGTGGTCCTCGGTGATGTTGGCGCCGTCCTCGGTGCGCAACAGGCACTCGAGCAGCACCTTCAGGCTGAACGGCAGGTTCGTGCTGCCCTCCACCTTGTCCAGGCGGTAGATCTCGTAGGACTTCTCACCTACGGCGAGCGTGTCCTTCGCTCCGAAGCTATTGGTGCTCATGCTGATCGCCGACTCCTTCGTCTCTGGCACTCGTGGACGGCTTTATCTTGACGTCAAGATAAGTTAATCACACGCCGTGGCAGGGGTTCAGCGAAGGTTTGCCTAACCCGCGCCGAGCGCAAGCCACGTTGTCGATCCTGCCACCAACGCGTCAGGTGTGGCGGGGAGCGGGCCGAAAACGGTGCCGGCCCCGATCAGTGCTTGGGGGTCCACCCGAGGGCCGGGCCGAGCTCGGTCGCCATGTCGGTGATGATCTGCAGGTAGTCGGTCTCGTCGAAGGTGAACGGCAGTGCGAACGCGACCTCGTCGACGCGCTGGAAGGCGGCGTCGGCGTACAACTGCTCGGCGAGCTCGGCGCTGTCACCGACGTAGTCGGCCGAGAACAGCATGTGCCGTGGGCCCTGCGGTGCGCGGGTGCGAGCCAGCCGGCCCTCGCGATAGGCCGCGTACTTGGCCTTCTGCCCGGCCGTCGCCGAATCGGTCGGTATGACGACCAGCCCCTGCGACACCCGGCCCGGTGCACGGTCCGGGTGGGCGGCGGCATACGCGTCCCGGTAGGCGTCGATGTGCTCGGCCTGGATGCGCGCGAAGTGGTCCGGCTCGGTGCCGGACAAGTCGCTGCCGTCGGTCGTGACCACCGAGCTGGTCAGGTAGTTGATCCCCTGCCCGCCGGCCCAGACCGCGGAGTCCTTCATCCCGCCGTACCACAGCCGGTCCGCCAGACCGGGCGAGTGCGGCTGCACGCGCCGGGAGAAGGTCTCGATGCCGACCGTTCCCTCGAAGTCCGAAACCGGCTCTCCGCGAAGGAAGTCCAGCAACCTCACCACCCGTTCCTTGGAGAAGTCCTCCGCGTCGTAGGTGTCGGGGTACAGCCGGGTCTTGAAGTCGTCGTACCGCATCGGGGTGCCGACCGAGACACCCGGGTTGAGCCGGCCGCCGGACAGTACGTCGACGGTCGCCAGGTCCTCGGCGAGCCGGAACGGGTTCTCCAGCCCGAGGGGTATGACGGCCGTGCCCAACTCGATGCGGCGGGTCCGCTGGCTCGCCGCCGCGAGCACCGCGACCGGTGACGAGATGCCGTGCTGCAGGTGCCGGCAGCGCAGCCACACCGAGTCGAAGCCGAGCTGCTCGGCGGTCTCGATGACGCGCAGCGTGGTCTCGTGGCCACCTGCGGGGTTGCTCTCGTCGAACAGCCCGATGGTCAGGAAACCCATCCGGGCCAGCGGTTCACCGGCTCGCGGCATCGTGCACTCCCGTCGAAGGCGCCTGGAAACTCTGGAACTGGAGCCTACGGCGCAGCCGGAACCCGAGGTGCTCGTAGAGGGCGATGGCGCGTTCGTTGCCGGCGCCGGTGTGCAGCATCGGCCGGTCACCGCGCCGCTCGATGCCGTCCGCGACCGCCCGGATCAACCGGGTGGCCAGGCCGCGGCCGCGGAACGCCTCATCGGTGCACACGGCGCTGATCTCGGTCCACCCGGGCGGCCGCAGCCGCTCCCCCGCCATGGCCACGAGCCGCCCGTCGATCCGGATCCCGAGGTAGGTGCCCAGCTCGATGGTGCGCGGCAGGAACGGACCCGGCTCGGCCCGGGCGACCAGGTCGAGCATCTCCGGCACGTCCTGCGGGCCCAGGCGGACGGCCCCGGGGTCGGGCGCGGTCACCAGGGTCTCGGCGACCAACTGGACGCCCGGGATCCGGTCGTTGACCACCCACCCGCCCGGCGGCTCGAGCAGGTCACCGGAGACGACGGCCGTCCCGCCCGGGCCGACCAGCTCGGCGAGGTCGGCCCAGTCCTCGGGCGTGGGCGGCTGCGGGATGGCGGTGAACGGCGACACCTGCGGGTCGAACGCGGCTGCGCCGCCGGCCCGGCGGACCAACCGGGCGTGCGTGCCGTAGGCCGACCAGAGCGCCGGGTTGTCCAGCAGTTCCGGTGCACCCGCCGGCAGGTGATGGACGTAAAGCGTCGCTTCGCTGGTCATGAGTCGCTCAACGGGAGTCCGGGCGGGTTGATCGCCGCGGTCTTGACCGCTTCGTTCGACAGGTTCCAGGCCGCCAACCACTTCCCGTAGTCGCCGGTCCGGATGAGATGGTCGATCGCTGCGGCGACCGGCTTGGCCAGGCCGTCGCCCTTCTTGGACGTCGCGCAGATCAGGCCCTGCAGGGAGGCACCGGCACCGGACCACTGCCCCGCGTTGCGCGTCGGGCGGTTGGTGTGGGCGCTCTGGGTGACGTCGTACTGAACTCCCGGGTTCGGGCCGAAGTACAGGTCGATGCGCCCGGACGCGAGCGCGAGGTTCGTGGCGTTCTGGTCCGGGTAGTGCACGATCGTGAGCTTCTTGCCGGCGGCACGCAGCTTCTTCTGCCAGCTCAGCAGGATCTTCTCCTGGTTGGTGCCGGAACCGACGGCGACCCGTTTGCCACTGAGGTTGCGGTAGTCACCGCCGAACTTCCAGTCGCTGGAGGCCAGTTGCTCGAAGGCGAGGTTGTCCTTGCGGTAGCAGGCGAAGTCGTACTTCTGCTTGCGCTCCTCGGTGTCGGTGATGTTGGAGAAGCCGACGTCGGTCTTCCCGCTGTCGATGCCGACGAACAGGTTCTCCCAGGTCGCGTTGGTCACCTCCGGTTTCAGCCCCAGCACCGCCGCGACGAGGCGCCCCAGGTCCGGCTCGGCACCGGTCAGTGTCTGGTGATCCGTGCCGACGTACGCCAGCGGCGGGAACCCGGCCGGCAGGGCACCCTCGCCGATGACGAGCTTCCCGCTCTTGCGCACCGCTGCGGGGAGCTGGGCCCGGATCGATGCGACCGGCTTGACGGTGAGAGTGGCCTCGCGCCCCGCGCCGTTGGAGAGGGCACCGACCACCACCTTCCCGGACCCGGTGGTCTGCGTCGGGGTGGAGGCCGCGCTGCTGGCGCAGCCGGTCGCGGTGGCGATCGCCGCGACCGACAGGAGTCCCACGGCGGTGGAACGTCCCTTGGTGGTTCTGGACATGGCTGTACTCCTCGAGTCGTGACCCGTCGGGTCTGCGAATGGTGTTGCGATCAGGAAGGATCAGAGGGTGTGCCGGCGCCGAGCACGGCGCCGATGAACTGCCGGGTGCGGGCCTTCTGCGGCTCGTCGATGACCAGCTCGGGCGGCCCGGACTCCACGACCTGCCCCTGGTCGAAGAAGACGATCCGGTCGGCGACCTCGCGGGCGAAGGCGATCTCGTGGGTCACCAACACCATCGTGACGTCGTCGGCGGCGCAGTCCCTGATCACCGACAGGACCTCGCCCACCAGCTCCGGGTCGAGGGCCGACGTCGGTTCGTCCAGGAGCAGCACGCTCGGCTCCGGCGCGAGTGCCCGGGCGATCGCCACCCGTTGCTGCTGCCCCCCGGACAGCTGGCGCGGGTAGTGATCGGCCCAGTCGGCCAGGCCGACCCGGTCCAGCAGCCGCAGTCCCGTCTCCCGCGCGTCGGCCCGGGCCAGTCGGCCGGTCGCCCGCGGCGCCGCGACGACGTTCTGCACCGCCGTCAGGTTTCCGAACAGGTTGAAGTTCTGGAAGACGAAGCCGATCCGTCTGCGGTCCCTGCGGGCCTGCCGGTCCCCCACCGCGCGCAGCCGGCCGCCTTCCCGGCGTACGCCGAGCAGCTGCCCGTCGATGCACACGTACCCGCTGTCGAGTTGCTCGAGATTGGCGATGGCACGCAGCAGGGTCGACTTCCCGGACCCGGATGGACCGATCACCGCGACGATCTCGCCCGGTCGGACCGTCAGGTCGACGCCCCGCAGCACGGCGTTGTCGCCATACGACTTGGTCGCGCCGTGCACGGATATCGCCGCGGTTGCTGCCGGAAGACGCTGGGGTGCTTGCTGATTCATCTCGCACCCGCCTTCTGCAGTCGGCGACCGGCCAGCGCCGACCGGACCCGCTGCAGCGGAGTGGGCGGCAGGCTGCGCACGGCACCGCGCGCGTAGAAGCGCTCGACGTAGAACTGGACGACCGAGAGGGCGCTGGTCAGCAGGACGTACCAGACGGTGGCCACGAGCAGCAGCGGCACGATGTCGCCGTTGTAGGTGCTGCCGACCGTCTCGACGGCACCGAAGAGGTCCAGCAGGGACACGTAGTAGACCAGCGAGGTGCTCTTCAGCAGCCCGATGAGCTGGTTGACGTAGGTCGGCACGATCGACCGCAGCGCCTGCGGCAGGACGATGCGGCGGAACTCGTAGCTCTTGGGCACTCCGAGTGCCGCGGCGGCCTCCGTCTGCCCGGTGTCGACGGAGAGCACGCCGCCGCGGACCACCTCGGCGGCGAAGGCCGCCTCGTTCAGGCTCAGCCCGACCACCGCCAGCAGCAGCGGGCCGGCCAGCGAGGCCTCGTCGAAGTGCACGAACTCCGGGCCGAACGGCACCCCGAGACTGAGCGTGCGGTAGAGCGCACCGAAGTTGTACAGGAACAGCAACAGCACGATCAGCGGGATCGAGCGGAAGAACCAGATGTAGCACCAGCTGACGGTCTGCAGCACCGCGTTGCGCGACAGCCGCATGGCAGCCAGCAGCACGCCGCCGACCAGGCCGGCGACCGCACTGAGGGCGGCGACCTCGAGCGTGACCAGCAGTCCCTTCAGGATCACCGGCTGCAGGAACCAGTACGCGAAGCGGTCCCACTGGAAGAACGGGTTGGTCACCAGCGCATTGACGAACTGGGCGACCAGCACCAGGACGACGGCGGCGGCGACCCATCGGCCGGGGCGGCGATGCGGATGGACCCGGTCGTCGACGGAGGACGATGCGGCCACCGGGCCGGGATCTTCGTGCTGCGGCACCGGCTTGCGGCTCGTGCCGCGGCGCCAGGTTGTTGCTGTCATGGACGACTCACAATCCTCGACCGGACGCTTCGGTCCGTCGAGCACGCGCTTACCGACGCCACTACGACGCCGATCAGGTCATCACCTGGAGCACCCCGCCGCGTGGGAGGGTTGCCGGCCAGCAAGCCAGGGCTTGTCGCTGACGCTCATAACCATTCGTTCGGAATCTTATCTACTCTACTTATCCTATGGAAGTAGTAGAGATATGACGTGAGTCACAGCGAGCTAGCCGCGGACGGGCTGCAGGATGGCGACGCACTCCACGTGGTGCGTCATCGGGAAGGCGTCGAACGCGCGCAGCGAGTCGACGTGGTAGCCGGCGTCTGCGGCGTAGGACAGATCGCGGGCGAGCGCCGCCGGGTCGCAGGCGATGTATGCCGCCCGCCGCGGCCCTCGGGCCAGCAGCCGGCCGATCACCTCGCGTCCGGCCCCGGACCGCGGCGGGTCCAGCACGACCAGGTCGACCCGGTCGAGGCGGTCGACGGCGGCCTCCCACCCGGCGCGGCCGATGTCGGCGCGTTCGAGCGAGGCCCGGGGCAGATCCGTCAGGTTGTGCTGCCCGTCGGCCACCGCCCGGGCATCACCCTCGAGGCCCAGCACCCGGCCGGCCGGACCGACCGCCTCGGCGAGGAAGGCGGTGAAGACACCGACCCCGGCATACAGGTCCAGCACCTGCTCCCCCTGCTCGGGCCGCAGGCCGTCCAGCGCGGCGCCGACGAAGGTGGCCGCCGCGCCGGGGTGCACCTGCCAGAAACCACGAGCGGACACGGCGAAGTCGCGCGCGCCGTGGCCCGGCACGGTCACGCGCTCCAGCACGTCCGGGAGATCGTCGCTGGTCTCGATACGCGAACCTCCCCCGCTGCGCTCCTCCGGTCCGCTACTCGACCCGCGAGATGGTGCGCCGCGAGATGGTGCGCGAAGCGGCAGGTCGACGGCGACGACCTCCCCGTTGCCGGCGACCGCCACGTCGACGCCCGTGACGCCGTCCGCGGCGCGCTCCGTCAGCAGGCCGGTCGCGGCGATGTCGGGCACGGCGATCAGGCAGTCGTCGACCGGCACCACGTCGTGCGACCGGTGTTTGCGCAGGCCGAGCCGGCGGTCGGCCGCGACCGCGAACTCCACCCTCGTCCGCCAGCGCAGGCCCTCCTCGTCACCGGGCACCGGCTCGACCGAACCGGACCACTCGAGCCCGGCCAGCCGGCGCAACTGCTCACGCACGACCCTGGCCTTGAGCTCACGACCGAAGGCCGCGGACGTGTGCTGCCAGTCGCAGCCACCGCAGGCGCCCGGACCCGCGAATCGGCATGGTGCGGTGCGGCGTTCGGGCGAGGACTGCAGGATCTGCACCGCGTCCGCGCGCAGGAAACGGGACGCCGACCCGCCGTCGGTCACCTCCGCGATGACCCGCTCCCCCGGCAGCGTGTGCCGGACGAAGACGACCCGGCCGTCGTGCCGGGCCACGCAGTGCCCGCCGTGCGCCACATCTCCGACCTCGAGTTCGAGCCGGGTGCCGACCAGCGAATCACCCTGTGCCGCAGGGCGGGCCGACGTACGGCGTCGGTTCGGCCGGCCACGACGCCGGTTGCGGCCCTGCCCGCCGCTCATCGGCCGCCGCGCCGCACCGAGCCCGGCGCCGGCCCGTCATACCGCATCTCGTGCCCCTGGCTGGACCGCAGCTGCCAGGGCACGCTCGCCACCAGCACGCCCGGGGTGAACAGCAGACGGGACTTCAACCGCAGCGCGGACTGGTTGTGCAGCAGCTGCTCGTACCACTTGCCGACCACGTATTCGGGGATGTAGACCATGACCACGTCGCGCGGACTGTCCCGGCGAACGGTCTTGACGTAGTTGACGATCGGCCGGGTGATCTCCCGGTAGGGCGAGGCGATGATCTTCAGCGTGACCGGGATCTCGCGCCGCTCCCACTCCGCCTGTAGCGCCTTGGTCTCCTCCGGGTCGACGTCGACGGTGATCGCCTCCAGCACCGACGGCCTGGTCGCCCGCGCGTACGCCAGCGCGCGCATCGTCGGCTTGTGCAGCTTGGACACCAGCACCACAGCGTGGACCCGGGAGGGCAACAGCTGGTCGTCGTCGGTCTCCGCCAGCAGCAGCTCCTTGCTGACGTTGCTGTAGTGCCGGCGGATCTGCACCATCAGCGCGAACAGCACCACCATGGCCGCCACCGCGTATCCGGCGCCGTGCAGGAACTTGGTCAGCAGCACCACGACGAGCACGGTCCCGGACATCGCCGCACCGATCGCGTTGATGACCCGGGCGCGCTTCATCCGGGACCGGGAGGTCGGCGGGTCGTCGGAGCGCAGGTTGCGGTTCCAGTGCCGGATCATGCCGATCTGGCTGGTCGTGAACGACACGAACACCCCGACGATGTAGAGCTGGATCAGCCGGGTCGGTTCGGCGTCGTAGACCACCACCAGCAGCATGGCGACCCCGGCGAGGATCAGGATGCCGTTGGAGTAGGCCAGCCGGTCGCCGCGGGTGTGCAGCTGCCGCGGCAGCCACCCGTCGCGCGCCAGGATCGAGGCGAGCACCGGGAAACCGTTGAACGCGGTGTTGGCGGCCAGCACCAGGATGATCCCGGTCACGATCGAGACGAAGATGATGCCGGGCAGGAAGCCGTGGAAGACCGCGTGCGCCAGCTGGCCGAGCACAGTGTCCTCGTCGTAGCCGAGCACCGGCTTGCCGTGCAGCAGCAGGCTGCCGGGGTTGTCGGGGTCCTGGATGTGCACCCCGGTCCAGTTGGCCAGTGTCACGATCGACACGAGCATGACGACCGAGATCGAGCCCATCAGTAGCAGCGTGGACCCGGCGTTCTTGCTCTTGGGCTTCTTGAAGGCGGGTACGCCGTTCGAGATCGCCTCCACACCGGTCAGCGCTGCACAGCCGCTGGAGAACGCCCGCAGCAGCAGGAAGACCACGGCGATCTGCGACAGCGCGTCCATGTGCGGTTGTGGCGCCAGGGTGAATTGCGCGGTCTCCGACATCGGCAGGTCGCCGACGAGCTTGCGCACGACGCCGACGATCGCGAGCGCGATCACCGCGAGCATGAACAGATAGACGGGTACGGCGAAGAAGCTGCCGGACTCGCGCACACCGCGCAGGTTCATCGCCGTCAACGCGACGATCAGCAGCACCGCGACGATGACCTGGTGACCCCGGATGAACGGCATCGCGGAGGCGGCGTTCTGCACACCGGACGCGATCGACACGGCGACCGTCAGCGTGTAGTCGACCAGCAGGGCCGACGCGACCGTGAGCCCGGCCTTCGGACCGAGGTTGGTGGTGGCGACCTCGTAGTCGCCGCCGCCGGAGGGGTAGGCGTGCACGTTCTGCCGGTAGGACGCGACCACGACAGCCATCACGCAGACGACCGCGAGGGTGATCTGCCAGGAGTGGGTGAACGCGAACGACCCGCCGGCGGTGCCGAGCGTCAGCAGGATCTCGTCGGGTGCGTAGGCGACCGAGGACAGGGCGTCACTCGCGAAGATCGGCAGTGCCAGCTTCTTCGGGAGCAATGTCTCGCCGAGCCGGTCGCTGCGCATCGCACGACCCACGACAAGGCGCTTCAGGGCGCGACCGGTGCCTGACACAACGCGCAAGTGTACGGCTGCAAGCCGCACGTTCGGGACGGCGAGTTCCCATTCGGGACGCGACCTGCGTCACACGACGTCCGCGGGCCGGAGCGAGTGCGGTCGCCGCGCCGCTCTCCGGTAGCGTTTCGTTCTGTGTACTTCGTGATCATGGGTTGTGGTCGGGTCGGCTCGATGCTGGCGTTGAGCCTGGAGAAGCACGGTCAGGAGGTCTCGATCATCGACCAGGACGAGGCCGCGTTCCGCCGTCTCGGCCCGAGGTTCGAGGGCCGCCGCGTCACCGGCATCGGGTTCGACCGCGAGACGCTGATCCGCGCCGGCATCAAGGGTGCCGACGCCTTCGCCGCGGTGAGCAGCGGTGACAACTCCAACATCCTGGCGGCACGGGTCGCCCGCGAGACGTTCGACATCCAGAACGTCGTCGCCCGCATCTACGACCCGGGCCGCGCCGAGGTGTACGAGCGGCTCGGCATACCAACGGTCGCCACCGTGCGCTGGACCAGCGACCAGATCCTGCGCAAGGTCCTGCCGATGGGTGCGCTGCCCGTGCACACCGACGCGAGCGGCCGGGTGGTCATCGCCGAGATCCCGCCGGACCCGTCGTGGATCGGCACCCCGTTGCACCGGATCGAGGAGGAGACCGGCGCACGCGTCGCCTACCTGACCCGGTTGGGCGACGGGATGATGCCCGAGGCCGACTCGGTCTACCAGGAGGGCGACCTGCTGCACCTGACCATGCCGAGCAGCCGGGTCCAGGAGATCGAAGCTCAGCTCAAGTCCACCAAGCCGGTCGACTGAACGTCGTAAACAACTGCAGCCCAAGGAGATTCGTCAGATGCGAGTTGTTGTCGTCGGTGCCGGAAGTGTCGGTCGGTCGATCGCGCGCGAGCTGATCCTGCGCGAGCACCAGGTGCTCATCATCGACAAGTACGCCGAGGAGTCCCGCGCCAGCTCGGTGCCGGAGGCGTCCTGGCTGTTGGCGGACGCGTGTGAGATCGCGACCTTGCGCGAGGCCGACCTGCAGTCCTGCGAGGTGGTGGTCTGCGCCAGCGGCGACGACAAGGTCAACCTGGTGGTCTCGTTGCTGGCCAAGACCGAGTTCGGCATCAACCGGACCGTGGCCCGGGTGAACAACCCCAAGAACGAGTGGATGTTCGACGAGGCGTGGGGCGTGGACGTCGCGGTGTCGACGCCACGGCTGATGACCGCACTCGTCGAGGAGGCCGTCAGCGTCGGCGACCTGGTGCGCCTCTTCCAGTTCCAGCAGGGCAAGGCCACCATGGTCGAGATCACCGTGCCCGCCGACAGCCCCAACGTCGGGGTCGCGGTGAGCCAGCTGGAGCTGCCGCCGGAGTGCGTGCTGGTCGGCATCATCCGCGACAACGTGCCGATCGCTCCGACGCCGTACGACGCCATCGAGGCGCTCGACGAACTGCTGCTGCTCGCGACCCCCGAGGCCGAGCAGTCGCTGGGCGCGGTGCTGACCGGCCGACCGGCCGATCAGATCCGTACGCACTCCCCCGCCGGGGACTGACGGCTCAGGGAGCCTTGATCTCGTAGGACGGGTTGAAGATGGTCGGAGTGCCCTTCACGTAGGTCACCCGGCCATGCACCTTCAGGTAGGTGCCCGGCTCGATGCCGGCGATCTTGCGCCGGCCGAGCCAGACGAGGTTCATCGTCTTGCTGCCGTCGTCCAGGTCGACGACCATGGCCGGCACGGAGTCGCCGCGGGGACGCAGGCTGACGCTGCGCACGGTGCCACAGCACGACACCATCGACCGGTCCACGGCGTCACAGATGGGTGTCGCCCCGAGCTTGCGGGTGGTCTCCCGCAGCTCGTCGCTCTCCAACTGCTCCACCGGTTTGGCGAGACGCTCGGCGACCTTGCCCAGTGATGTCTTCCAACTCATCTCAACGCACCTCGGTGATCTCCGGGCCTCGCTCGAACGGCTTGAAGTCGTCGGCCGTCTCGGACCGGTCGCCGGTCTGGTCCGGTTTGGCGTTCGGGTCCTGCGCGACCTCCTCGGCCTGCGCCTGGGCCTGCGTCTGGATGTCCTGCGGGATCTCCAGCGGCAGCATCTCCCGTGGGGCGCGCGGTTCGCCGCCGCGCGTCACGACGCTGTGGCGGGCGAACTCCAGCAGCTGGTTGCCGGTAGCCTCGTCGATCGCGGCGTTGCCGGACAGGACCACCCGCAGGAACCACCGCGGCCCGTCGACGCCGACGAACCGGGCCGGTGCGTACGTCGTGCGGCCGTCCTGGCCGCGCGTGGGCATCCGGGTGTGCAGCTCGATGCCGAGCGGACCGAGCCGCTCCTCGGCGGTGCCACCGCCGGCGATCAGGTTGTCGGCGATCTCGTCGCGGATCTCGTCCCAGACGCCGCGGCTCTTGGGTGCCGCGAACGCCTGCAGCTGGCAGGCGGAGCCTTCGACGACCGCGGTCAGGCCGGTGATCTCCTGGCCGGCGTCGTCGACGTCGAGCCGCAGCTCCATGCCGGGCTGCGGGATGATCGCGATCGCGCCGAAGTCGAGCAGCCCGTCGAGTTCTGTGACCTCGCTGCGGTCGTAGGGGCCGTCGGAGCGGTCCAGGTCGAAGGGGCGCGGCAACCGGCTCGGCTCGTCCTGCGCCGCTTCGTCGTCGGCGTCCTGGTCGTCGGCCGCCTCGTCCTCGGGTTCGGCGTCGTCCGCCGTGACATCCGCGTCGGTGTCCACCTCGTCCGGATCGACCTCGAGGTCCTCGTCGACCTCGGTGACGTCGACCTCGTCGGACGCCTGTTCCTTGGCCTTGCGCCGGAAGAGTGCCACTGCGCTCGTGCCCCTTTGCCTTGATTGCTGGTCGGTGGAATGTGTTGTCGTACGGCGGTCAGCGGTGACCGGAGCCACCGCTGCCGCTCGGATCCAGTGTCGCCCTGGCGGACCCCGGAAGCGAATCGGGCGTTCCCCGATCCGCCTCCCGAGTCCTCGTCAGGCCGCGCACTCGGTGCACACCGGCAGGCCGCCCTCCTCTTTGGCCAGCTGGCTGCGGTGGTGCACCAGGAAGCACTTCGAGCAGGTGAACTCGTCGGCCTGGCGAGGGATCACCTGCACCGAGAGCTGCTCACCCGACAGGTCGGCACCGGGCAGCTCGAAGCCTTCGGCCTGCTCGGTCTCGTCCACGTCGACGTTTGCGGTGCTCTTGTCGTTCCGACGAGCCTTCAACTCCTCGATCGAGTCGTTGTCGATGTCATCGTCGCTTTTCCGCGGAGCGTCGTAATCAGTTGCCATTGCGGTCGTTCCCGTCTCCTCGTCGCTCAGAGTCCCGCCTGAGCGGAATGTTTCGGCGTCTTCGCGCGCAATAACGCTGGACGCCCGCGTTTTGTGCCCGGACCGGCGGGATTTTGCCCTATCGAGATGCGGAACCAAAACCCGGGGTCGGTTCTTCCGTTCGCGTAACCGTCAGCGATCGACCAGCGGCGCCAGCGCGGCGACCTGTGCGGGGCATCCGGCGACCACCAGATCGGAGCCGGGAGCGCCCCCTGCGACACCCTGCACGACACCGCCGGCCTCGGTCACGACCAGCCACCCGGCCGCCAGATCCCAGGGGTTCAGCCCGGACTCGTAGTAGCCGTCGAGGCGGCCGGCGGCCACGCAACACAGGTCGATCGCGGCGCTTCCGGCGCGCCGGATGTCACGGACCTGCGGGATCAGGTCGACGACCACCGCGGCCTGCCGCCGGCGCTTGTCGACGTCGTAGCCGAATCCGGTGGCGACCAGGCTGAGCGCGAGGTCCCCCTGGTCGCTCACCCGGAGCGCGCTCGTGCGCCCGCGGTGCTCCAGGAACGCCCCGCCGCCGCTGCGGGCGTGGAACAGCTCGTCGGTGACCGGGTTCACCACCGCACCGGCGACCGTGCGCCACTGCCCCGGGGTGTGGACGTCACCGACGCACGCGGCCACCGAGACGGCATACGCGGGCAGCTCGTAGAGGTAGTTGACGGTGCCGTCGATCGGGTCGACGACCCAGGTGATCCCGGTCTCCGAGGGCCGGGAGGCGCCTTCCTCACCGAGCAGCCCGTCGCCGGGCCGTGCCGACGCCAGGCGGCTGCGCAGCAGCTCCTCGCTGCGCCGGTCCATGACGGTGACGATGTCGGTGCGGGTCGTCTTGGTGGCCGCGACGCCGAGCCGCTCAGGTCGTTCGGTCACGATCAGCTCCCCGGCCTCGCGGGCCAGCGCGCAGGCGAGCTCCTCCAGCAGCGCGAGCTCGGCGGGTTGCAGGTTGGGCTCGGTGGTGGTCATCGCGATCAGTCCCTTCCGCAGGCTGCGGGCTTGGCCGTCCGCAGGTTGGGGCAGCAG
Source organism: Flexivirga oryzae (assembly GCF_014190805.1). Taxonomy (NCBI): domain Bacteria; kingdom Bacillati; phylum Actinomycetota; class Actinomycetes; order Micrococcales; family Dermacoccaceae; genus Flexivirga; species Flexivirga oryzae. Next base: position 2,355,284 of record NZ_JACHVQ010000001.1, read on the forward strand.
CCGGCGGCGCAGACGGACGGCATCGCCTCCCCCGGCCAGGCGAGCGGGTCGACCCGTTCCCCGCGGGCCTCGGCGGCGCGCTCCTCGACCAGGTCGACCAGGCCCATCACGAACTCGGCGTCGGTGCCCACCGTCGGCACCCGCGTCATCCGCAGGCCGACCTCCGCGGCGGTCTCGGCGGCCTCGGTGTCCAGGTCGTGCACGACCTCCATGTGGTCGGACACGAACCCGATGGGCGCGACCACCACGTCGGTGATGCCGTCGTCGGCGAGCCGCCGCAGGTGGTCGTTGACGTCCGGCTCCAGCCACGGCTGCTCGGGCCGGCCGGACCGCGAGCAGTAGACCAGCGCCCCGGACAGGTTGCGGTCCAGGGTGATGCCCGCCTCGTCCAGGACGACGTGGGCGATCTCGTCGTGCTGGTGGTCGTAGAGGTTGCCCTCCCCGTCCCCGGGCCCGGAGGTGTCGTCCATCGCGGTCGGGATCGAGTGGGTCACGAACACCACCCGCAGCTTGTCGTCGTCGGGCTGTCCGCAGGCACGCACCGCGTCGGTGACCAGGCGGATGTTGACCCGCGCGAAGCTCGGGTGCGTCGCGTACTGGCGGATCTTGTCCACCTGCAGCGAGCGGCCCTCGTCGGCGAGGCCGGCGAGCGCCGCGGCGATGTCCTCGCGGTACTGCCGGCACGAGCTGTATGACGCGTAGGCGCTCGTGGTGACCACCAGGATCCGTTGCGACCCGGCGTCCTGTGCGCCGCGCAGCACGTCGGCCAGGAACGGCTCGCTGTTGCGATTGGCCACCAGCACGGGGGTGGAGTAGCCGCGGCGCCGCAGCTCCGCGCGGATCGCCTGCTGCAGCGCGCGCGTCTGCTCGTTGATCGGGCTGCGCCCGCCGCGCGCGAAGTAGTGCTCGGCGACCTCTTCGAGGCGTTCGTCGGGTATGCCGCGTCCGCCGGTCACCCGGCGCAGGAACGGCATCACCTCGTCCGGGCCCTCCGGTCCGCCGAAGGAGAGGAGCACGACGGCGTCATACGGCTGGAGCGCGAGCGACTCGCCCACCGGTTGCGTGCCCGGGTCCGGCACGGGAGCGCTCGGCTCCGGTCCTGACGGCACGGGTCGCGGCGTCTGCTCGGGGGGCTCGGCGATCGGCGACGACATTGCTTCTGGTGTCTCCTGAGGAGGTCTGCGGGTAGCCGCCCGTGGGGGTCGGCCCCGCCAGCGTACGACCCCGCGCACGCCCCTGATCGGCGTGCCCTGCAGGGTCGACACGACGCGCCGTGGCATGGTTGTGTGCGGCCGGGTGCAGCGCCGCTGCAACGGCGACCGAAACCGAGCTCGGCTCGGCGCACCACGGGCTATCTGGGAGACACGCACATGCGGGAGTTGCGACTGATCGGCGTCGACGACGGCGGCGAGCATCTGCTACTTGCCGGGACCGAGGACACCGACGAGCGGTTGCGGCTGCCCATCGACGACGCCCTGCGCACCGCCGTGCGCAAGGTCCGGCACCGTCCGTCGACCGACGTCGGCTCCGTCGCGGTGCCCGACGAGCTGCGGCCGCGCGACGTGCAGGCGTTGCTGCGGGCCGGCGTCTCGGTCGACGACGTCGCCGAGCGGGCCGGCTGGACCACCGAGAAGGTGCTGCGCTACGAGGGCCCGATCCGCGCCGAGCGCGAGCACATCGCCGGCGTCGCGCGGGGCCTGCCGGTCAGCGGCACCGCGGCGGGCCGGACGGACTCGACGTTCGGGCAGCGGGTCGAGCACCGGCTGGACGGGCGCGGCGTCGCCGCCGACGACATCGTGTGGGACGCCTGGCGCGGCGCCGACGGCGCCTGGTCGGTGATCTGCAGCTTCCCGGCGGGCGGGCGCCAGCGGCAGGCTGCCTGGCACTTCGACGTGCGCGGCCGGACGCTGGACCCGAGCGACGACGAGGCCCGCTGGCTGGGCGAGGACGAGAACGCCGGGGACCCGCTGTCCCGGCCGGCGCCGGAGGCGTCGGTCTACGACGTCGAGGCCGAGGGCGGGCTCGACGGCAAGCGCACGACCCCGGTGCGCCGGGTGCGCGGCGGCCGGACCTCCGCCACCGCGATCCCCAGCCACCCCACCACCGCCACCGGGCCGGCGGCCGCCGCCGACCCCGCGGACGGCCCGGTCGACCTGGTGGCCGCGATGCGCGAGCGCTCCAAGAGCCGCAAGCGCAAGGGCCGGTCCGCGGCCGAGCACACCTTCCCCGAGGACGCCGCCCCGCGGCAGCAGCTCGACACCACCGGCGAGGCACCGCCGGTCGGGTCGCACCCGCGACCGGACGAGCTCGACGACACCGAGGCGCCCGCGAAGCCGTCGGTGGAGGAGCTCGGCCACGACCCGGTGACCGGCACCGCGGACCTGTTCGCGGACCTGGAGCCGGAGGCTGCGTCCGACGAGCCCGAACCGGAGGCTACGCCCGACGAGGCCGAGCCGGAGGCTACGACCGACGAGGCCGAGCCGGAACCCGACGACGAGGCGGTGACCGACGAGAACGCCGACGCCACCGCGGAGGTGCCTGCCGAGGAAACGTCAGCGAACGTGTCGGAGCAGCCGGAGACGGAAGAGCCCGAGGCGGTCGCGGAAGCCCGGGACGAAGCCACGGTCCCGGACCGTCCGACGACCGCGCGCAAGGGCCGCCCGAGCGTGCCGAGCTGGGACGACATCATGTTCGGGCGCCGTCCCGGCCGGGGCTGAGAGCGTCAGCGCCACCCGCCGGGACGTTGCTCCCGGCGCGGGCGCTGCCTGTCCGCCGACCCCGGCGGGGGCTTGCGGGGCACGTCGCTGCGGCGCAGGCCGATCGTCTCCGCCTCGTCATACCCCGACGGGTGCGGCTGGGGACGGCGCACCTTCTCCGGGGGTTCGGCGGCGGGGGCCTTGCCGGACCGGGCCCGGTGCGGCACCGGCAGTGAGTGCCCGCTGTTCCAGATCAGCACCACGCTGGCCCACGCCACCAGCACGACCGCGGCCAGGATCATGCCGAGGGACGCGTTGGTCGGGATCGCGACGGCGATGATGCCGCCGATCACCCAGGCCAGCTGCAGCAACGTTTCGGAGCGGCCGAAGACGCTGGTGCGCATGTGCTCGGGCACGGTGTCCTGGATCTGGGAGTCCAGCGACAGCTTGCCGAGCTGCTGACCGAGGCCGGCGACGAAGCCGACCGCGGTGGCGGTGACCACCGTGAAGTGCGCCGCCGCGATGACCACCATGACGGCGTCCGCGACGAGGGTGGCCAGCACGACGACCTTCGGCGAGGCGATCTTCAGGGCCGCACCGGCGACCGTGCCGACCGAGTTGCCGACACCCGCCGCGCCCAGGACGAGCGCCAGCAGCAGCGTCTCCTTGCCCTGCCAGCCCGGGAACGGGTGGCTGCGCACCAGGAACGCCAGGAAGATCGTGAGGAAACCGGACAGCCACCGCAGCCCGGTGTTGGCGCGTAGCGCGGTCACCACGGCCGGACCCACGCCACGGCCCGTAGCCCGCCCGGTCGTCAGCCCGGACGGTGCCGGCTTCTCACCGATGCTGGAGTCGACGCGCGGCGGCAGCAGGATCGCCAGCACGGTGCCGATCGCGAACAGCAGTGCGCCGACACGCAGCCCCCAGGCGGCACCGCCCAGCTTGGCCGCGCCGCCGGCGAGCGCACCGGCCACCCCGGCACCGACCACACCGGCGAGGGACAGCCGGCCGTTCGCCTTGACCAGGGTGAGTTGGTCCGGCAGCAGGCGCGGCGCGGCGGCCGAACGCGTCACCAGGTAGGCCTTGGAGGCGATCAGCACGCACAACGCGACCGGGAAGAGCCACACCGAGTTGTCGTCGATCGCCTCGGCGAGCACCCAGCACAGGAACGCGCGGATCGCCAGGGTGAAGCCGATGGCCCAGCGGCGGCCGTGCCGGAAGCGGTCCAGCAACGGCCCGATGAGCGGCGCGACGATGGCGAACGGCAGCATCGTGAGGCACAGGAAGAGCAGCACCTGCCCCTTGGCCTGCGCCGAGGAGACGGAGAAGAAGACGGTCCCTGCCAGGCCGATGGTGACCGCTGCGTCGCCGGCGGAGTTGAACGCGTGGACCTGGATCAGCCGGGCCAGGCCGCTCTCCCCCGCACCCTGTGCCTCGCTGGCCCGACGGGCGGCATACACGGTCTTCTTGCTGGCGGTCGCGGTCAGCCGGGCCATGGCGCCGGCGCCGCGCACCATGCCGCGACCGGCCGCGCGTGCCGTGCTCCGGCCGCCCTGCTCGGTGCCGGAGTCGTCCGGCTCGTGCTCGTCCTCGGGCGCGGGGGTATGACGCACCTGCGGGCCGCGCTGCGCCGCCCACGGGTCACGCGGTGACGTGCCCGGCGGCGGGCGTCGGCCGCCGGGCGACTGCGGCGGTAGCGGCCGGGTCCGCGACGGTCGTTGCACCGGCTCGGTGAAGGCGCGATCTCGTTCGGCGCGGCGGCGCTTTCTGCCGGAAAGGCCGTCACTCGTCATGTGTCCATCATGCCAACTGACGGCGCCTCCCGCGTCGAGGCAGTCACTGCGCCGTGTGTCGGTCGGGCCGCGGCCCCGGGAGCGGACACAGGTCGAGGTCGAACGGCAGCACCTCGGCGGACAGGGACTGGGCCCGCGCCGCGTGGGACGTCATACGACGCATGTAGTGGCGGCGGCACAGGACCTCGTACTCCACGACCGCGGGGCTGTCGTGCGCGGTGTCGCCGACGACCACCTGCTCGCCCTCGACGACCATGTTGCCGTCGACGACGCGCGCGTTGTGTGTGGCGCGTTTGCCGCACCAGCACAGCGCTTCGACCTGCGGCACCTGGGTGCGGTCGGCGAGTTCGATGAGCCGCCGCGAGCCGGGGAACAGCTGCGCCCGGAAGTCGGCGGTGATGCCGAAGGTGAACACGTCGATGCTCATCTCGTCGACGAGCCGCGCCAGCTGCTCGACCTGGGTCGGGGTGTAGAACTGCGCCTCGTCGCAGATGAGGTAGTCGATCACCCGGCCACCGGTGGCCTGTTCGACGACGATCTCCCAGAAGTCGAGCCCGTCGTCGACCTCGATGGCCTCCTGGGACAGGCCGAGCCGGGAGGACAGCACGGCGGCGCCGGCCCGGTCGAACTTGGTGAAGACCAGCCCTCGGCGGCCCCGTGCGCGGTGGTTGTGGTTCAGCTGCAGGGCGAGCGTGGATTTGCCGCAGTCCATCGTGCCGGAGAAGAAGACGAGTTCAGCCACGAAGCACCACCCTAGGGCGGCCGGTCACCGAGCCGGCAGGTGGATGAACGGGACCTGTTGCTCGGCGTCGGTCAGCGACCCGTGCTGGCCGATCAGCGCGACCACCCGCGGGTTCATCACCCGGGTGTCGGTGAAGCCGATCGCGGACCGCACCGCCACGAAGACGTCCCCGAAGCGGGGCAGCACCTCGGGTGCGACGGCACCCAGCAGACCGGTGGCGACCACATCGTCCCGGGTCATCACCCACCCGTCGTCGCCGAGCCGTTCGGACCAGGCCGCGAGCACGTCGGCCGCCGCGCCGGGCCGGCAGTACAGCTGCGGGCCGCGCAGCTCGCCGCCGACCAGCTCGACGCCGTCCCGCAGTTCCGGGTCGGTCGCGACGTCGGTCTTGGCCGAGTCGGGGATGTCGATCATGCCGTGGTCGGCGGTGATCGTCAGCGACGCGTCGTCGGGCAACAGGGCGCGCAGCCGGCGCAGCTCGGTGTCCAGCTGCTCGACCGTCTCACCCCACTGCCAGGACTCGCAGCCGAACTGGTGGCCGGCTCGGTCGACGTCACCCCAGTAGAGGTAGACCAGCGACCGGTCGGCGGCGCGGCTGGCCGCCGCGGCGGCGTCCACCGCCGAGGGCAGGTCGCGGGCGGCGCGGTATGACGCGCCGCGCAGTGCCGACCGGGTGAGCCCGGAGTCCTCGAACCGGCCCTTGCCGACGGACGTGACGGGGATGCCGGCGGCGACGGCGCGCTCGAAGATCGTCGGACGCGGCTGCCACTGCAGCGGATCCGGTCCGTCGATCCAGTCCAGTTCGTTGAAGAGGCGGTCGGTGCCCGGCACCCGCACCTGGTAGCCGGCGAGGCCGTGCGTGCCCGGCGGCAGGCCGGTGCCGAAGGTGCCCATGCTGGTCGCGGTCGTGGACGGGAACCCGGCGGTCAGCACGCTCGGGATGTGCGGGTCCTGCGCTGCCGTCGCCTGCCGCAGGAACGGCGCGTGCCCGGACCGGGCACGCAACAGCTGGGCGCCGAGCCCGTCGACCAGCACCACGACCGCCCGGGTGGCGGCCGGCAGCGGCGCCTGGGTGGCCGCCGGGGTCAACTCCGGACCGTCGAGCGATGCCACGACCCGTGGCAGGACGCCCGCCAGCCCGCCGGCGTCGTATGCCGGGACCGTTGCGACGGTCACCGTCCGATCGCCGCGGACAGCGCGGTCGAGAACACCTGGGCCTGTTGCAGGTTGGCGTCACCGTCGGCGTCGGCGCTGACCCGGATGGTGACGTCGTCACCGGTGATCGTGCCCTCGTAGCCGTGGTCGGCGTCGCAGGAGGGGTCGGCGCAGTTGGCCGGGAGCAGGTCGACCCGGGAGACGGCGCCCCACGAGATGGTGAGCGTCACCTCGCGGCCGAACGAGCCCTCGACATACCGCTCCGGGTCGGTGACGACCCGGCCGAGCATCACGCCGCGGACGCAGGACAACGGCACCGTCTCGCTGGTGGCGGTCGCGACCATGCCCAGGTGCTGCACCGGCGAGTCCGGGCCCGGCGCGTGGTCGTCGGCGTGCGCCAGGATCAGCCGGCTGGCGGTGAGCGCGAAGACCGTGACGTGCCGTCGGACGGTCTCGTTGTCGATCGTGGTCTCCGAGTGCACCAGGTGTGAGTCGATGCTCTCGGTGCCGACCGCCGCGGCCACCACGTCGGCCACGAGCAGCGGGAAGTAGCCCGCCTGCTCGATGTCGGCGAGGAGCCCCGCCGGCAGCGCCGAGGCGGTGATCTGCTTGCTGGTCGAAGACATGCCGGTCATTGTCGCAGGTGTGCGGCGGGCTTCGCGTACCACTGTGGATTCACCTCATGCGGTCGGCAGCGAGCGGCGGCCCGAGTCGGTGCGCACCGGTGGCGGGGCGACCGTGATCGAAGCACCGAGCACCTCCAGACCGCCGGCGTGGGTGTTGACGGGGTTGAGCTCGAGCGAGGCGATGTCCGGCAGGTCCTCGGCCAGCACCGACACCCGCGCGATCAGGTCCTCCAGCGCGGCCCGGTCGATCGCGGGTGCGCCGCCGTGCCCGTGCAGCAGCGGGGCGGCACGCACGGAGTTGATCAGGTCACGCACGTCCGTCTCGGTCAGCGGCGGGATGCGGTAGGCCAGGTCCCCCATCACCTCGGTCGGGGCACCCGCGAGGCTGAACCGCACCACCGGCCCGAAGAGCGGGTCCTCCCCGGTCGCCAGTATGCACGGGATGCCGGGGGTCGCCATACGTTGCACCACCAGCCGATTGGCGTGCAACGGTGCGAGCCGCTCGTCCAGTGCCGTGAAGGCGTCGCGCACCGCGGCGGCGTTGGTCAGGTCGGCACGCACCGCGGTCACCGGCTGGGTGCGGACCAGCGGCGAGACCGACTTGACGACGACCGGGTAGCCGATCCGGTCGGCGGCCTCGACGGCGTCGTCGGCGGAGTGGGCCGGGGTGCTCGGCCACACCTCGATGCCGTATGCCGCCAGCAGGTCGCCGACCTCGGTGGCGGTCAGCGGTCGACCGTCCGGGGAGGCGGCCAGCACACCGTCGACGAGGGACTCGGCCGCGTCCCGGTCGATGTCGTCGCGCAACACCGGTGCGCCGCGTTCGGTGGCGCGCCATTCGCCGTACCGGGTCGCGGCCGCCAGCGCACGCACCGAGTCCTCGGGCACCGCGTAGGACGGGACGAACCGCTCGTCACCGGTGTCGGGGTCGGTCGCCGAGAGCACCTCGGTGATCCCGGTGATGCCCAGGAACGTGGTGAGGCAGGGCTTGTCATGGCGAGCGGCGACGGTCGCCAGCGACTTCGCGAGCCAGAAGCCCTGCATGATCGCCGGCTGCATGAAGGCGGTCACCACACTGTCGACCTCGGGGTCGGCGAATGCGGCCTCGACGGCTTCCTCGAGCTGTTCCGGGGTGCACTCCGCGGCCAGGTTGATCGGGCCGTGGGTGATCTGCAGACCGGAGCTGACCGCGTTGTCGGCGGCGAGCGCGCCGAGGGCGTGGGAGTTGCCGACGATGGCCACCCGGGGTCCCCGCGGGATCGGCTGGTTGACCACGAGTTGGGCGACGTCGAAGAGCTGGTGCAGGTTGTGCACGCGGATGACGCCCGCCTGGCGCAGCATCGACTTGAACGCCTCGGGCGGGGTGTTCGTCTGCCGGACCCGGTGGCCGGGCGGCACGCCGTAGGACGAGTTGCCGGACTTGACCACGATGACCGGTTTCTGGGTGGACAGGTGCCGGGCGATGCGGGAGAACTTGCGTGGGTTGCCCATCGACTCCAGGTAGAGACCGACCGCGTCGGTGCTCTCGTCGTCGATCCAGCTCTGCAGCACGTCGTTGCCGGACACGTCGGCCCGGTTGCCGGTGGACACGAACTCGGTGAGTCCGAGCCCGCGCCGGTCGGCGAAGTCGAGCACCGCGATGCCGAGTGCGCCGCTCTGGGCGAACAGCCCGAACCGGCCCCTGCGCGGCATCTCGGGTGCGAGCGAGGCGTTCATCCGCACCTCGTCGCTGGTGTTGATCACGCCGAACGAGCTGGGCCCGGCCACCCGCATGCCGTGCCGGCGCGCGGTGCGGACCAGCTCGGCCTGGCGCTGTTCGCCCTCGGGCCCGGCCTCGGCGAAGCCGGACGCCATCACCACCAGCGCCTTCACCTGGTGCGCCGCGCAGTCCTCGACGACGTTCAGCACTTCGGCGGCGGGCACCGCGATGACCACCAGCTCCGCCGGCCCGGGCAACTGCGTGACGCTCGGGTGGATGGTCACCCCGGGGAGTTCGTCGTGCTGGTGCCGGTTGACGGCATACAGCTGGCCGGTGAAGGCCCCGGCCCGCAGGTGCTCGAAGACGCCGCGGCCGACACCGTTCGGATCCGCGCCGACACCGACGACCGCGATCGACGCGGGCGCCAGCAGCGAGCGCATGCTGCGTGCCTCCGCGCGTTGCTCCCGCGCGGCACGCACCGCCTCGGACTGCTCGGTGGGCTCGATCCGGAACGACAACGCGATGACCCCGTCGTCGAAGCTGCGGTGGACCGCGTAACCGGCGTCGGTGAAGACCGACAGCATCTTCCGGTTCTGCGGCAGCACGTCGGCGACGAATTCGCGGACCCCTGCCTCGGCCCCGATGGCCGCGAGGTGCTCCAGCAGGACGGAGCCGACGCCCCGCCCCTGGAAGTCGTCGGCGATGTTGAAGGCGACCTCGGCCCGGGGCCCGTCGGGCCCGGTCAGCCGGTCGTAGCGGGCGACGCCCACCATCCGGCCGCCGGCTTCGACGACCAGCGCCACCCGCTCGCGGTAGTCGACGTTGGCGAAACGCTCTGCCTCCCGGTCGGACAGGTGCTTCAGCGGTGCGAAGAAGCGCAGGTAGATCGACTCGTCCGACTGACGCTCGTGGAACTCCTGCAGAAGTTTGACGTCGTCCGGGCGGATCGGGCGCACCTGGGCGACCGACCCGTCGCGCAGCACGACGTCCGCCTCCCACTCGTGCGGGTACCCCTCGGGAAGCGCGTCATCCGCGTCTTCGTTCATGCTCGCAAGCATGCCAGGTCAGGATCGGGGGTCGATCACTGTCCACTTACCGCCGAAGTCGCTGGTCATCCAGAACCCGTGGGTGGTGTGCGGTATGGCGTAGAGGTAGTACACGCCGGGGCTGGCGGTCCAGTCGAAGCCCATCGCCGGGAGGGTGGCGCCGGGCGGTGCGGTGACCGGCCCGAACACGGTGCCCCCGTTGGTCGACACGACGAGGCTGCCGGCGCTGCTGCCGGCTGGCACGCCGTTGGTGTCCCGCGGGCCGCCGGAGGAGGCCGCGATGTGGTCGGCGTCGGCCACCGCGAGCCAGACGTCCCCGCGGCGCGGCAGGATCAACGATCCGGTCGACACGCTGGTCCAGGTCTGTCCGGCGTCGTCACTGCGCAGCAGCGTGTAGCCCAGCCGGTCACCGGACAGCTGCTTCGGGTTGCAGACCGCGAAGAGTTGCAGCTTGTCGGTGGTCGTCGCCGCGGTGATCGCCTGCAGCTGGGTGTTGTAGCAGGCGCTGGGGGCGGTCAGCTGTTGCAGCGTCGTGCCGTTGAGCCGCATCGGCGCCAGGGGCATCCCGGTCTTCGCGGCGGTGAGCTGCACGAACGCCTGGCCGTTCTGCACCAGCACCCGGCCCGCGCTGATCGGGGTGTCCAGGGTCAGCTGCGCGCCGGAGTCCCCGACGGTGTTGCTGGACGGGTCGAAGCGGGTGACGTAGAGGGGGCCGTTGCACTCGCCCTGTGCGCAGTTGTCGGCGCTGAGCAACACCGCTTCGTTCCGGTTGATCTCGAGGTCGAGCACCCGGGTGCCGGGGTGGCTCAGCTCGGTGAAGGTGGCCCCGCTGTCGCGGGTCACCCACAGGTCGCCGCCGAACACGAAGCCGACCTGCGGCTTGGCGAACCGCGTCTGGGTGATCGCGCGTTCCGGCTGGATCTGCGCGATGTCGTTCCCGGTGGCCGCCGAGGTGTCGGTGCCGGTGAACTTGTGTACGGCGTTCCAGCCGGCGCCGTTGGTGCCGGACCGCAGCAGCACCGGGCAGATACCGCTGCCGCAGTCCTGCGACCCCAGCGCGTAGAGCGTGTTCGAACCGGCGTTGCTCAACGACCAGGTCTGGAAGCTCTTCGGCACCGCGGTCGGGGTCTGCGCCTTCGATACCGAGGACGCGTTGCTGCTCGTACCGGCGCTGTGGACCACCGCACTGCTGCCGGCGATGGCCTGCCCCTGTTGCACACCGCCGCTGACGCCCTGCTGCTGCCACACCAGCACCGCGACGATCGCGATGACGGCGACGGCCGCGCTGCTGAGCAGCGTCAGCCGGCTACGACGCCGAGCGTGGCGCCGGGACTCGTGGACGATGCGCTGCCAGTCGAGCTCGGTGGTCGGCTCGTCGGCGACCTCCGCCCGGGCGTCGGCGAAGAACCCGGCCACCGGGTCGTCCTCGACGGTGAAGTCGTCGCGGTCGGCGTTCATCGGCTCACCTCCAGCCGCTGTGCCAGCAGTTTGCGGGCGTCGTGCAGGTCCCGCTTGACGGTGCCCTCGCTCTTACCGGTCTGCAACGCGACCTGTGCCACGGACAGGTCCGCGAAGTAGTGCAACAGCACGACCAGCCGGAAGCGCTCCGGCAGTCCTTGCACGGCGTCCCGGACCGTCATCCGGGTGGCCGGGTCGAGGCCGGGGTCGGCGGTCTCCAGGGTCCCGCCGTTGCCCGCCATGAAGGTCTCGTACGCCGAGGCCTCCCGCCCCCGCTTGCGCCAGTGGTCGCGCACCTGGTTGGCGGCAGCCGTGTACAGCCAGGCACGCGGATCCTGCACCGAGTGCCAGTGCGTCATCAACTTCACGAATGCCTCCGTGGCCACGTCGTGTGCCAGATCACGGTCACCGATCAAGGTCGTGGTCCAGCCGACGAGCCGCCCGAAATGTGCGTCGTACACCTCGCGGACGGCGCGCTCGACGGCTGCTTCCCCCGAAGCCACCCATCGCCACCTTTCCCGTGGGACGCGAGTGGCCGCGCGCCGGCCGGAGATCGTCGCCGTCATACCCAAGGGGACGCCGAAAGGCCGTGCACGGTTGGTCTACCCGCTCTTGTCGCCAGTCGTACGCCGCCGGGATCTGCCCCGGCGGCCAACAAAGCCTATCCCGGGACGGCTCGTAGGCTCGCGGGCATGGAGTTGCGAGATGCGGTGCGACGGCGACGGATGGTGCGCAGATACGACCCGGACAAGGACGTCGGGCCCGACGTGGTGCGCCGGTTGCTCGAACTCGCGGTGCGGGCACCCAGCGCGGGTTTCAGCCAGGGCTGGGACTTCCTGGTGCTGCGGGGCACCGAGCGGGACGCCTTCTGGGCCGCGACCACCGACGACGGCCTGCCGGACTCGTGGCTCGCGGGCGTCAGCACGGCGCCGGTGCTGATCCTCTGCTGCTCGGACAAGGGCACCTACCTGCGGCGTTACGCACGCGAGGACAAGCCGTGGCAGGACCAGTCCGAAGAGCACTGGCCGGTGCCCTACTGGGACGTGGACACCGGGATGGCGGCGATGCTGATGCTGCTGGGCGCGGTCGACGAGGGGCTGGGCGCGCTCTTCTTCGGGGTGCCGGTGGAGCGGCTGGACGCGGTGCGGGAGGCGTTCGGCATACCAGCCGATCGCAACCTTGTCGGCGTCGTCGCGCTCGGGTATCCCGCCGACCCGAAACCGTCCGGCAGCACCCGGTCCGTGCGCCGGCGTGAGCTGGCCGACGTCACCCACTTCGGCCGCTTCGGGAAGGCCGAGGACTCAGCGCCCGCTGACCAGTGAGGGGTCCAGGTCGCCCAGGCACGCCGCGCCGGCGAGGCCCATGGCGTGCCGCAACTCGCCGGTGAGCTCGTCGAGTATGCCGGCGACACCGTCGGCGCCCTCGGCGGCCAGCGCCCACATCACCGGCCGGCCGAGCATCACCGCACTCGCACCCAGCGCGAGAGCGGTGAGCGCGTCGAACCCGTCGCGCACTCCCCCGTCGACGATCACCGGCACCGAATCACCCACTGCCGTCACGACGTCCGGCAGCGCCGCCGCGGTGGAGATCGCGCGGTCGAGCTGCCGGCCGCCGTGGTTGCTGACCCAGATCGCGTCGGCTCCCGCGTCGATGCAGGCGAGCGCCTCGTCGCCGCGCAGCACACCCTTGACGATCACCGGCAGCTCGCAGACGTCCGCCACCCAGGCGATGTCGCCCAGGCTCAGGTCGGCGCGCTGGTCGATGAGCTCCCAGTAGTCCTCGACACCCTCCGGGAAGTGGTCGCGCACGTTGATCAGGGCCTGGTCGTCCCCGAGCGGGAGCGGCCGGGCGAGTGCCGGTGTGCGTGCGCGGTGCCCGACGTATGGCGTGTCGGCCGTCAGCACCATCGCGGTCGCGCCGGCGGCCGCGGCCCGCTCGATCAGCGCGGCGGTGATCGCCCGCTCGCGCATCAGGTAGACCTGGAACCACCAGGGCCCGTCGACGGCCGCGGCGACATCCTCGATACGCCGGGTCGACCGGCTGGACAGGACCATCGGGGCGCCCGCCGCGGCCGCACCGGTCGCCGTGGCGACTTCCCCTTCCGGGTGCAGCACGGCGTGGAATGCGGTGGGGGCTATGCCGATCGGCGTGCGCCATACGCCCCCGAACAGGGGCAGCTCGGTCGAGACGTGGGAGACGTCCCGCAGCACGCGCGGCCGCAGCCGGTAGCGGTCCCAGGCGTCATGTGCCTCCGTGACGGTCCGTTGATCCCCGGACCCACGATTCAGGTAGCTCCACATGTCCGGGTCGACGACGCGTTCCGCGTCGTCACGCAGCCGTTGGAGTTGTTCGTGCACCGCGTGCCTCCTGGTCGATCGGGCCTGCCGTGACCCTACTGTTGCGGGATGACTTCGCGCCCGGTCCGCATCGCCGTCCAGATCCAGCCGCAGCACGCGTCCTACGAACGCATGCGTGACGCGGTGCGCGAGGCGGAGGATCTCGGGGTCGATGTCATCTTCACCTGGGACCACTTCTTCCCGCTCAACGGCGACGCGGACGGCAAGCACTTCGAGTGCTGGACGACGCTGGCCGCGTGGGCGGAGCAGACCTCCCGGGTCCAGCTGGGTGCGCTGGTCACCTGCAACGGCTACCGCAACCCGGACCTGCTGGCCGACATGGCACGCACCGTCGACCACATCTCCGGCGGCCGGCTGATCCTCGGCATCGGGTCCGGCTGGGCGCAACGGGACTTCGACAGCTACGGGTTCGAGTTCGGCAGCACCGGCAGCAGGCTCGACGACCTCGCGGCTGCGTTGCCGCGGATCGAGTCCCGGTGGGCGGCGCTCAACCCGCCGCCGACCGGCCCCATGCCGATCCTGATCGGCGGCGAAGGGGAGCAGAAGACGCTGCGGATGGTCGCCGAGCACGCGAGCATCTGGCACAGCTTCTCCGGCCCGGACAAGCTGGCGCACAAGCTGCAGGTGCTGCGCAGCCACTGCGACGCGGTGGGTCGTGACCTCGACGAGATCGAGGTGTCGGTGGGGGTCGGCGGCCGCGGCCGCGAGGGCCGGTCCGCCGGCGACCCCGAGGTCGAGGGACAGCCGCTCCTCGACCTCGGCGCGCGGCTGTTCACCCACGGCGCGAACGGTCCCGACTACGACTTCACCGTGCTGCGCCGGTGGATCGCGTGGCGGGACGCGTTGAACGGCTGAGGAGCCAACCGAGTGTCGGTCACGCGTCGCCGCGCGGCGTGAGAGAAGATGATCGGCGCGAACACCGCGAGATCAGCAGGACACCGAAGGGCAGTAATGGCGCGCAAGAAACGCGACGAGACCGAATACATCGACGACGCGCAGCAGAACATCATCGACATCGACGTCGACGACGAGATGCAGTCGGCATACCTCGAATACGCCTATTCGGTCATCTACTCGCGGGCCATCCCCGACGCTCGTGACGGCCTGAAGCCGGTGCAGCGCCGCATCCTCTACGCGATGGACGAGATGCGGCTCTACCCGGACCGCAACCACGTGAAGTCCTCCCGTGTCGTCGGTGAGGTCATGGGTAAGTACCACCCGCACGGTGACGCGGCGATCTACGACGCGATCGTCCGGCAGGCACAGGACTTCACCATGCGGCTGCCGCTCGTCGACGGCCACGGCAACTTCGGTTCGCTGGACAACGGCCCTGCCGCGTCGCGTTACACCGAGGTGCGTCTCGCCCCCGCAGCACTGGAGCTGACCAGGTCGCTGTCCGAGGACACCGTCGACTTCGTCCCCAACTACGACGAGAGCGAGCAGCAGCCGGACGTCCTACCGGCGGCGTTCCCCAACCTGCTCGTCAACGGCGCCAGCGGCATCGCGGTCGGTATGGCGACCAACATGGCACCGCACAACCTCGGTGAGGTAGTGGCGGCCGCCCGGCATCTGATCGATCACCCGGACTGCTCGCTCGACGACCTGATGAAGTTCGTGCCCGGCCCCGACCTGCCCTGCGGCGGACGGATCGTCGGGCTGGACGGCATCCGCGACGCCTACCTGACCGGCCGTGGCAGCTTCCGCACCCGCGCGACCGCCACGATCGAAAACCTCACTCCGCGCAGGAAATCCATCGTAGTCACCGAGCTGCCCTACATGGTCGGCGCGGAGAAGGTCATCGAGAAGATGAAGGACCTCGCCCAGAGCAAGCGCCTTCAGGGCGTCGCCCATGTCGACGACCTGTCGGACATGAACGGCATGCGCCTGGTCATCGACGTCAAGAACGGCTTCAACCCCGACGCCGTGCTGGAGTCGCTCTACAAGCACACGCCGATGGAGGAGTCCTTCGGCATCAACAACGTCGCCCTCGTCGAGGGCCAGCCCCGCACGCTGGGACTCAAAGAGCTCCTGACGGTGTATGTCGACTTCCGCATCGACGTGGTCCGCCGCCGCACCGCGTTCCGGCTGAAGAAGGCCACCGACCGCCTGCACCTGGTGGACGGCCTGTTGATCGCGATCCTGGACATCGACGAGGTCATCCAGGTGATCCGCAGCTCGGACAACGCGGGCGAGGCGCGCGGCCGGCTGATGCAGGTCTTCGATCTGTCCGAGGCGCAGGCCGAGTACATCCTGGAGCTGCAACTGCGTCGCCTGACGAAGTTCAGCCGGATCGAGCTCGAGAAGGAGCAGGCCGAGTTGCGTCGGCAGATAACCGCCCTGCAAGCGATCCTGGACGACGAAAAGCTTTTGCACAAAACGGTTTCCAGCGAGCTCGCCGAAGTCGCCAGGACGCACGGCACGCCACGCCGCACGGTGCTGCTGGAGGGTGACGGAGCTCAGAAGACCGCTGCTGCCGCGACCCCACTGGAGGTCTCGGACGACCCGTGCTGGGTGCTGCTGTCCTCGACCGGGCTGCTCGCCCGGACCACGGACGACTCCCCCGTCTCAAACGAGGGGTCGCGCCGCAAACACGACGTCGTCGTGTCCCGGGTCCGCACGACCGCTCGCGGTGAGTTCGGTGTGGTCACCTCCGCGGGTCGCCTGGTACGACTGAGCGCGCTCGACCTGCCCACGCTGCCACCGACCAACGACGCCCCGGTGCTGGCGGGAGGTGCGCCGCTCGCGGCATACATCGACCTGGCCAAGGGCGAGGAGCCGCTGGCCATCGCCTCGCTCGCGGCGGAGTCCAAGGGCCTGGCGCTCGGCACCCTGCAGGGTGTCGTGAAGCGGGTCAACCCGGACTACCCGGGCAAGGACTCGTTCGAGGTGATCTCGCTGAAGGACGGCGACAAGGTGGTCGGCGCGGTCGAGGTGCTCACCGGCACCGAGGATCTCGTCTTCATCACCTCCGACGCGCAGCTGTTGCGTTACTCCGCGGATCTGGTGCGGCCGCAGGGCCGTTCGGGTGGCGGCATGGCCGGCATCAAACTCGGCAAGGGAGCCCGCGCCATCTGGTTCGGCACGGTGGAGACGACGGCACCGGCCGTGGTGGTGACCGGCGCGGGAGCGTCGGGCGCGCTCCCCGGCACGGGTCCGGAGTCGGTGAAGGTCGCGCCGTACGAGGAGTTCCCGAGCAAGGGACGTGCCACCGGCGGGGTGCGCTGCCAGCGCTTCCTGCGCGGCGAGGACGAGTTGGTCATCGCGTGGGCCGGCACCGCTCCGGCGCGCGGCGCGAGCCCGACCGGCGCCGCGGTGGAGCTGCCCGCCGCGGACGGCAAGCGGGACGGCAGCGGTGTCCCGATCTCGGGTCAGCTGGCCGTGATCGGCGGTGCGTTCCCGAGCTGACGGGCCTGATCCCGCCGTAGAGTGGTTGCACATTCACCTATGTGGATCGGTATCACGCCGAGAAGGGGTCAGCTCATGCAACTCGCTCGTCTGGCAGCACGTACGGTCATCGGTGGCCTCTTCATCGGCCACGGCACGCAGAAGCTCATGGGGTGGTTCGGCGGTCCGGGCCTGGAGGGCACCGACAAGATGATGGAGGCGCTGCAGATGTATCCGCCGCGCCGCAACGCCATCGCCGCCGGAGTGAGCGAGGCCGCCGGCGGCGCTCTGCTCGCGACCGGGCTGGCCACCCCACTCGCCGCATCGAGCCTGATCGGCGTGATGACAACAGCCATCCGCAAGGTCCACGCACCCAACGGTGTCTGGAACTCCAACGGCGGCTTCGAGTTCAACGCCACGCTCATCGCCGCGCTGGTCACGCTCGCCGAGGCCGGCCCGGGAGATCTGTCCCTCGACCATGCGTTCGGCGTCGAGAAGAAGGGCACCGCCGTGGCCCTCGGCGCGACCGCGCTGGGCGTTGCCGCCTCGTTCGCGACGATCGAGTTGGGTCGGCGCGAGGCGGAGCGGAACGCGAGGTAGTACCGCGGTAGTATTTCGGTGTGAAGCTCAGTGTCAGCCTGCCGGACGAGGACGTGGCCGTCCTCGATGAGTACGCCCGCGCTGCCGGTCTTGCGTCCAGATCGGCGGCGGTCCACCATGCCGTGCGCTTGCTGCGCCTGCCTGACCTCGAACACGACTATGAGGCCGCATGGCAGGAATGGGACGCGTCCGGCGATCACGCAGCATGGGATGCGACGGCGGCCGATGGGCTCACCGATGCTGCGCGGTGAGATTCGGCTCGTGGACCTGGATCCGGTGCGCGGCAACGAGGCCAACAAGCGGCGCCCCGCAGTGATCGTCAGCAACGATCGCGCGAACGACGCTGCGACACGCCTCGGCCGCGGAGTGCTGACCATCGTGCCGGTCACCAGCAACACCGCCCGGATCTTCCCGTTCCAGGTATTGCTACCCGCCGGCGACACCGGCTTACGGCAGGACTCAAAGGCCCAAGCGGAGCAGATCCGCTCGGTCACCATCGAGCAGCTGGGCGCCGTCCTTGGCCGGGTGCCAGCAGACCTGATGACACGACTGGACGATGCGCTGCGCATCCACCTGCAGCTGTAACTCCGCGCAGCCGTCAGTTCCTCACCGCGTGCCGGTGGCGCCATTCGATGTTCATCAGAGTGCGCCCGACGGGTGAGGTGACCGGTGGCGGTAGGCCGGGTGGGGGTGGTGGTGTGCTGGTGGCGGTGAGGCCGCCGGTGAGGATGTGTGTTTGGCCGGCGTCGCCGCCGACGAGGTAGTCGGGGTGTTCCTTGACGTAGTTGCAGCGTTCGCACAGCCCTTGGCCGTTGCGTTCGGACGTGGCACCGCCGTGTGAGTGGGCGAGTACGTGGTCGGTGTGCCGGATCGGCGCATTGCACCATGGCGTCCTGCAGGTGCGGTCCCGCAGTGCGACGAAATCGGCGAGGAGCCCGGTGTAGCAGCGGGCGGAGGAGTCCATCCGACCAGGTCCCCGGTGCCCGGGTAGGCGAACAACCGGCGCACCTGGGTCGCCTTCTGCGGGTCGGCGAACCATTCGCGGACCAGGTCGGCCGGGACCGGCCCGTACCCGGGCACCTCGGCCGGAGTGTCCCCGGTCAGCGAGTCCAGCCCCATGATCAGGTTGACATGCACCTCGACGCCGTCGGCGGGTGCGCGGCCGGTGACCCGCTCGACCAGGGTGTCGGCCATCACCTGTCCCCGCGGGTGCTCGGGTGTGGCGGCCCGGTCGGCTTCGGCTTTCAACGCCGCGTAGCAGGCGACCCCGTCCTTGACCGGCAACAACGCGGTCAGCCACGCCATACAGTCCGGTGCCGGCCGAAGGCTCACCCGCCGCTGGGATTCGGCCTTGGAGCGGCGGGCGGTGATCGCGGCCGGATCCGCTGCGTAGGCGGCCGCTTGTGCCGCGGCCCGTAACCGGCGGTGCCCGACCCGGCCCAACTCTGGCCGGACCGCCGCGTCCACCTGCTCGCGGTCCTGTTTGGTCAGGCAGGCGGTTTCGGCGACCAGGGTGGTCGCGTCGTGCTCGCTGATCACCCCGGCGCGTAGCGCCTCGAAGGTGTGCGGCATCTCCTGGGTCACCGCACGGGCCACCCCGAGCAGCCGGGAGCCCTGCGAGGGTGCGATACGCCGGGCGAGGGCGACCTGGGACCCGACCAGCCGGGCGGTGTCGGCGGCGCGGATGCCGCGTGCGGTGTCGCGTTCGCGCTGGCGCTCATGCAGGGCGACGGTTGCCCGTGCCTGCCGGGCACTGAGGGCGTTCTTCAACTCTTCACAGGCGCGCACCTCCGCCAACAGGTCCTCGGTGCTGAGCGGGCCGTCGAGCCGGTCCTGGAACGAGCGCACCGCATCGGCGGTGACCGCGGCGCACGACCCGATCTCGTCGATGAAGATCTCGTTCATGCGTTCGATTATATTCCGAATTCCACTGCAATACAAGAATTTTCACCCATCAAATTATCCACAACAACCGTCCTCGCAGGAGGGGATGTGGACAACTTTGCAGCCCTCTAAGCTGAGCATGCCTCCTCCACGAAGGGACCCAGCGATGACGACACACGCCACACCACGCCCGTCCGACGCCTGCTCCGTCGAGTGGGACGATGCGGACCTGCCCGCGTGGGGTTCGGCGTCCTACGCGAGGTTCTGGGTCTGCCTGGAGCAGGCCGGTCCATGGGGGCACAGCGCCATCACCGAGTCCCACCTCGACCACCAGGTCGGTATGACGCTCGAGCGCGCCTGTGCCGACCGCGGCGGGCGACTGCTGCTCATCCGGAGACCGGGCGCACACGCGGACGAGCCGCACGAAGGCCCGCACACCGTGCTCGTCGCCGGCTGCCTCGACCGTGACCCGTGGCTGCTGACCGGCGAGATCGACGACCCGGCGCAGCTGCTGGGCCTGCCGTGGGACGCCCTGCTGGAGGACGACCCGGATGCCGCGACCGAGCGCCTGCCGGAGTTGGAGGAGACCCGCGACCCGGCGATGCTCATCTGCACGAACGGCAAGCGCGACGTGTGCTGCGCGGTGCGCGGTCGGCCGATCGCGCTCGAACTCGCGGCGGCGCATCCGGACGCGATCTGGGAGTGCTCGCACACCGGCGGACACCGGTTCGCGCCGACCGGCATCGCCCTGCCCTCCGGGCAGACCTACGCCCGGCTCACCCCGACGCTCGCCGAAGCGGCACTCCGGGCAGAGCACCGGCACGAGGTGCCCGACGAGCTCGCGAGCGCCACCCACAACCGGGGCCGCAGTTGTTTCCGCGCACCGGTACAGGTCGCCGAATCGTTTGTGCGCCAGCAGATCTCGGAGAAGCACGGCCCGTCGCTGACCGCCTCGGGCACGCAGGTCGCCGACGGGTCCTGGCTGTGCACCGTCGACCACACCGACGGGCGCAGCTGGACGGTCGACATCACTGCCGAGGACGGGCCCGACATCAAGACGTCCTGCGCCAAGTCGCCCGTGCCGAGCACGGTATGGCGCGCAGCGCTGTCCCAGTGACAGCGATCATTCGCCGGTGTCGCCGTCGATCGACTGCCGGATCAGGTCGGCGTGGCCGTTGTGCCGGGCATATTCCTCGATCATGTGCGTGACGATCCAGCGGAGCGTCATCGGTTGCTTCGGCTCCCCACCCGACTTCGCCGACAGGGCGCCCAGACCGTCGCCCGGCGCCGCCTGCGCGATCGCCGAATCCGCCAATCCGACACACCGCTCGTAGATCTCGGACAGTTGCGCAGGTGAGTCGTCCAGCGCGGTCCGCCACTCCCAGTCCGGATCGTTCGCCCAGTCCACCGACGCCCACGGCTCGAGTTCGTCGCCGCCACCGAAGAATTCGTGGAACCACCCCACCTCCACGAGGGCGAGGTGCTTGATCATCCCGCCCAGTGTCATGTCCGACGGCGGCAGGCTCATGGCCAGTTGCTCACGAGTCAGCCCGCCGGTCTTCCAGCGGAACGTGTCCCGGTGATAGCGCAAGTAGGCCAGCAGGGTCTCCACCTCGCCCGCCTGGCCCGGCGGATCCACCCGGGTGGCCGGGTCGACGGCGGGGGTCGTGTCCGTGGCAGCAGTCATCCCGCCAACCTAGGAGCAGGTGCGAGCACCGCGCCATCGAGTTGTTGCCCCGGATCGTTCTACGCTGCTGGTATGCCGAACATCCGGATCGCACAGGACGACACCGCGGACCACCTGCTCTCCACCGACCCGTTCGCCCTCATGGTGGGGATGCTGCTCGACCAGCAGTACGGCATGGAGCACGCCTTCCGCGGCCCGGCCAAGATCGTCGACAAGCTCGGCACCCTTGACCCGGCGACGATCGCGGCGCAGGACCCCGAGAAGTTCGCCGACCTGTGCTCCACCCCGCCGGCCATCCACCGCTATGCGCGCTCCATGGCAGGACGCGTCCAGCAGCTCGCCCAGGTCGTCGTGGACGACTACGACGGCGATGCCGCGCAGATCTGGTCCACCTCCGGAACCACCCAGGAGCTGCTGAAACGCCTGAAGGCGCTGCCCGGCTTCGGCGACCAGAAGGCGCGCATCTTCGCGGCCCTGCTCGGCAAACAGCTCGGAGTCACCCCCGACGGCTGGCGCGAGGCGATCGGTCCGTATGCCGAGTCCGGCTCGTTCCGCTCCGTCGCCGACGTCGTGGACGACGTGTCGTTGCAGAAGGTCCGCGACTTCAAGAAGCGGGCCAAGGCCGCGGCGAAGGCAGCCGCACGATGAAGGTCCGCGCCGAGGTGACGACCGAACCGTTCCAGGGCGAGGGCGAACTCCCGACCCACGTACGCGCGGCGGCCGACGCACTGGGCACCGACGGGCTGCAACCGGATCTCGGGCCGCTGGGCACGTCGGTCGTCGGCGCCGCCGACACCGTCGTGCCCGCGCTGTCGGTCGCGGTCCAGCAGGCGCTCGCCGCCGGCGCCACCCGCATCAGCCTGCAGATCGAGCGAATCGATGACTGACACCATGCCCGACACCTTCACCGAAGCACTGCGACCCCTGCTGGACCGGGTCGGCGCCATCGTCGTCGAGGGCGACCCGCAACCGGACGACATCCCGATCACCTGGGCGGGCAGCACGATCCACGTCCGGGTCCAGGACGACCGCGACCTGTCCGACGGTCTGGCGCGACTGATCCAGAGTGTCGAGACGGAGCTGGGCAGCAGCCTCGCGGAGCTACCCCGGGCCGGTAAACAGCACGCGGTCCGGCTGCTGGAGGAACGCGGCGCCTTCGAGATGCGCCGCTCCGCGGAGACCGTGGCGGAGGCCATGGGCATGTCCCGCTTCACCATCTACAACTACCTCAACCGGATCAGGGTCAACGGCTGAGACCGGTCACGCCACAGCGGGCGCCGGGGAGCGCGCCGCGAACTCGGCTCAACAAACTGTTGACGCGAGTGTGACCCACGGCATACTCTCTTTCACGGATCAAATTCCATATGTTGAAACTCACATTCCGTATAAGCGAATAATTGGTGCCCGCGGCGGCTCAGCCCACGCCCACCGAAACGCACGAAACCGCGCAGCCGCGCGGGTGCTCCTCGCATGACCAGCGGAATCTCCCCCGGCCGGGCCGCCGAAGCGCGAAAATGCCCTAGCCACCACAAAATCATTGATGTCCCCCTGGGCCTTCTGGAAGGACCGCTCGTAATGTCTGCTGCCACAGCTGAGGGAGTGCGCCCCCGCGCCAAACATCCCGTAGACGAAGTGCTCCCCCCGCAACAACTCGCCGTCTACGGCATCCAGCACGTGCTGGCGTTCTACGCCGGCGCCGTCATCGTGCCGATCCTGCTCGCCGGGGCCATCGGCCTCACCTCCGACCAGCTGATCCACCTGATCAACGCCGACCTGTTCACCTGCGGCATCGCCTCGCTGCTGCAGGCCATCGGCTTCTGGAAGGTCGGCGTCCGACTGCCCCTGCTGCAGGGCGTGACCTTCACCGCCGTCTCCCCGATGATCATCATCGGCGTCAACGCCGGCGGTGGCGTCAACGGCCTGCTCACCATCTACGGCTCGGTGCTCGTCTCCGGTGTCGTGACGTTCCTGCTCGCGCCGTACTTCGGCAAGATCGTGCGCTTCTTCCCGCCGGTGGTCACCGGCTCGGTCATCACCGTCATCGGCTTCTCGCTGCTGCCGGTCGCCGCCGGTGACGCGCTGCTGCGCTGGGACCCCAAGACCCACTCCTACAGCGCCTCGGTGCTGAGCACCGACGCCAACGGCAACTTCCACCTGGCCGCAGGCGGCTGGAAGACCCTGTGCCTCGCACTCGGCACCGTCCTCATCATCGTGATCATCCAGCGCCTCTTCCGCGGTTTCGTCCAGACCATCGCCGTGCTGCTCGGCCTGGCCATCGGCACCCTGATCGCCTGGACCATCGGCGAGGCACACTTCGACTCGGTCAGCAGCTCCAGCTGGCTGGGGGTCACCACACCGTTCCACTTCGGCATGCCGAAGTTCGTGCTCGCCGCCATCATCTCGATGGTGCTGGTGATGCTGGTGACGATGGTGGAGACCTGCGGTGACGTCTTCGCGACGGCCGAGATCGTCGGGAAGCGGGTCGACGGCGAGGACGTCGCCCGCGCCCTGCGCGCCGACGGACTGGCCACCTTCATCGGTGGCATCTTCAACTCCTTCCCCTACACCTGTTTCGCCGAGAACGTCGGCCTGGTGCGACTGACCAAGATCAAGAGCCGGTATGTCGTGGCCACCGCCGCCGTCTTCATGATCATCCTGGGGCTGCTGCCGAAGGCCGGCGCGATCGTTGCCGGCATACCCTCCAGCGTCCTGGGCGGCGCCGGTCTGGCGATGTTCGCCACCGTCGCCGTGGTCGGCATCCAGACGCTCGGCAAGGTCGACTTCAACGACCACCGCAACGGCATCATCGTGGCCACCTCGCTCGGCCTGGCCATGCTCGTGACCGCCCAGCCCGGTGTGGCGACCCTGTTGCCGAAGGACTACCAGGTGTTCCTGGGCTCGGGGATCACCATCGGATCGATCGCGGCCTTCGTGCTCTACATGGTGTTCTTCCACGTCGGCAACAGCCGCGGGGCCGGGGTCGCGACGACGCCGACCGGCGCCGTGATCGGGCTCGCGCAGGTCAACTCGATGTCCAAGGACGAGTTCGTGCAGACCTTCGGGACGCTCTTCCAGGGCAACTCGTGGGTCATCGAGGACGCCTACGAGCAGCGGCCGTTCAAGGACACCCGCGACCTGCGTGCGTCCTTCCAGGAGGCGTTGTTCTCCGCCTCGGACGAGAAGCAGCGCGCGCTCATCGCCAGCTACCCGGACCTGGGCAGCGTGGACGTCTCCGACGACGAGGTCGGCGAAGCGTCCATCCGTGACCGGGCCGCGATCATGCTCAGCCAGCTGCGCGACGACGAGCGCGAGGAGCTGTCCACCCTGACCGCCGCCTACCGGGAGAAGTTCGGCTTCCCGCTGATCACCTGCATCCGCGAGACCGACTCGGTCGAGCAGTTGGTCGAGGACGGCGAGACCCGGCTGGACAACTCCCGCCAGCACGAGCTGGTCACCGCGCTGCTGGAGAGCGCCAAGATCGCCGGCCACCGCTTCGACGACCTGGTCGCCGACGCCGACCCGATCGGCACCGCGCGCAGCAGGATGGCGAGCACGCCGTGACGAAGAAGCTGGTGCTCGACGGCGCCACCGTCGTGACGATGGACGCAGACCGGCACGAGTACCCCGTCGGCCACGTGGTGGTCGACGGGGGCCGGGTCCGGTCGGTCGGGCCGGGCCGGTATGCCGCCACCGACGAGGACGTCGAGGTCATCGACGCCAGCGGGTGCGTCGTCACACCGGGCCTGATCAACACCCATCACCACCTCTACCAGTGGGCGACCCGTGGATACGCCGTGGACGCAACGCTGTTCGAGTGGCTCACGACGCTCTACCCGGTGTGGGGCAACATCGACGAGCACATCGTCGGCCAGGCCACCGCAGCGGGCATCGGGCACCTGGCGCTCACCGGCTGCACCACCGTCATGGACCACCACTACGTGTTCCCGCGCGACGGCGGCGACGTACTCGGTGCCGAGATCCGCGCCGCAGAGCGGATCGGCGTGCGGTTCTTCGCCACCCGCGGCTCGATGGACCTCGGGCGCAGCGACGGCGGCCTTCCGCCGGACCACGTCGTGGAGTCGCTCGACGATATCCTGACCGCCACGGCGGCCGCGATCGACGAGCACCACGACCCGTCGTCGGACTCGATGGTCCGGGTGGGGGTGGCACCCTGCTCACCGTTCTCGGTCACGACCGAGCTGCTGCGCGAGGCTGCGGCGCTGGCCCGTGACCGCGGGGTGCGCCTGCACACCCACCTGGCCGAGACGCTCGACGAGGAGGACTTCTGCCGCGAGCGCTTCGGGCAGACCCCGGTCGACTACATGGAGAGCGTCGGCTGGCTCGGCGACGACGTGTGGTTCGCCCACGGGATCCACTTCGACGACGCGGCGATCCAGAAGCTCGCGGCCACCGGCACCGGTGTCGCGCACTGCCCGTCCTCCAACGCCCGGCTCGGCGCCGGGGTGTGCCGCACGCGTGACCTGCTCGCGGCCGGCGCGCCGGTCGGCCTCGGCGTCGACGGCGCCGCATCGAACGAGGCGACCTCGATGCTCGAGGAGGCCCGCCACGCGCTGTTGTTCGCGCGCGCCCTCGGCGGGCCCACCGCGCTCGGCGTCCGGCAGGCCCTGGAGGCCGCCACGCTCGGCAGCGCCCGCCTGCTCGGCTGGCAGGACCGGATCGGGTCGCTGGAGCCGGACAAGCAGGCCGACCTGTGCGTATGGCGCCTCGACACGCTCGCGCACGCCGGCATCGCGGACCCGGTCGCGGGCCTCGTGCTCGGCTCTCCACCGCCGCTGGACCTCGTCCTGGTCGCGGGCCGGGCCGTCGTCCGGGACGGACGGCTGGTGCGCGCGGACGAGCGCGAACTGGCCGCCGGAGCGCAGGAAGCGGCCCGACTCGTCGGGGCGCCCGCGCTGTCCGGCCACCCGTGACACGCATCACAACGAATACCCGAAAGTGCTTTTCAACAAATTGTTGAGCCGGTACCATTGTGGGAGCCCACGGGTCCGGTCGTTCTGCATGGATAACCGATCGGATACCACCGATCGATGAGGTGACGGCGTCAACCCAACCATGCGACGACCTGACCGGGGTCTCCCGACTCCCGGCTCGAAAGGAGTCGCTGATGACCGATCAGTCGTCCGCCCTGGACGTCACCGTCAACGGGCAATCGCACGCGTTCACCGAGGCCGCGCACACCAACCTGCTGGACTGGTTGCGCTCCGAGGGCCTCACCGGCGCCAAGGAAGGCTGCGCGGAGGGCGAGTGCGGTGCGTGCTCGGTGCTCGTCGCACGCCCCGACGGCAACGGCGGGACGCAGTGGACCGCGGTCAACGCCTGCCTGCCCCCGGCCGCGGCCTTCGCCGGCCAGGAGATCGTCACCTCCGAGGGCCTCGGCACCCCGGAGTCGCTGCACCCGGTGCAGCAGGAGATGGCGGTGCGCGGTGGCTCCCAGTGTGGTTACTGCACACCGGGGTTCGTCTGCAGTATGGCGGCCGAGTACTACCGCCCCGACCGGACCGCGTGCGATCACGGGGACAGCGAGCACGGCGAGAACGGGTTCGACCTGCACTCGTTGTCGGGCAACCTGTGCCGCTGCACCGGCTACCGGCCGATCCGCGACGCGGCATACGCGCTGGGCGACGTCGCGGAGGGCGACGAGCTCGCCGCCCGACGTGCGCAGCCGGCACCGGAGGCGGTGCCCACGGCATACACCGCCGACGGGCGGCAGTTCGTCCGGCCGGCGACCCTCACCGAGGCGCTGACCGTCCTGCGGGACCGGCCGGACGCGGTGCCGGTCGCGGGCTGCACCGACTGGGGTGTCGACGTCAACATCAAGTCGACCCGCGCCGACCTGGTCATCGGCCTCGACCGGTTGCCGGAGCTGCGCACCTTCGAGGAGACCGACGACTACGTCGAGCTCGGCGCGGCGCTCACCCTCAGCGAGATCGAGCAGCGGCTGGACGGCCGGATCCCGTTGCTGGCCAAGCTCTTCCCGCAGTTCGCGTCCCGCCTGATCCGCAACGGTGCGACCATCGGCGGCAACCTGGGCACCGGATCGCCCATCGGCGACACCCCGCCGGCCCTGCTCGCGCTCGACGCCGACCTCGTGCTCACCGGGCTGGACGGCAGCCGGGTCGTGCCGCTCTCGGACTACTTCACCGGTTACCGGCAGACGGTGCGCGCGCCGGGCGAGCTGATCCAGTCGGTGCGGATCCCGTTGCCGCTGTCCGGCATCACCGCCTTCCACAAGATCGCCAAGCGCCGCTTCGACGACATCTCCAGCGTGGCCGTCGGCTACGCCTTCGACGTCGCCGGCGGTGTGGTCCGCAAGGCGCGCATCGGGCTGGGTGGTGTCGCCGCCACGCCACTGCGGGCCACCGCGGTCGAGGCCGCCCTCGAGGGGCAGCCGTGGACCGCCGAGACCGTCCGCGCCGCCGCAGCACTGCTGCAACAGGAAGGCACCCCGATGGACGACCACCGGGCCAGCAGCAAGTACCGCCGGGCCATGCTCGGCACCTCGTTGCGCAAGATTTTCGCCGAGACCGCATCCCAGGAAGGTGATGTCGCATGAGCGCGTTGTCCGAACTCCCCCCGAAGCCCGTTGTCGGCGACACCGTTCCGCACGAGGCGGCGGTCGAGCACGTGACCGGCTCGGCGCTCTACACCGACGACCTGGTGGGGCGCATGCGTGACCTGCTGCACGCCTACCCCGTGTCGGCGCCGCACGCCCACGCCCGCGTCACCCGCCTCGACACGGCCCCGGCATACGACGTGCCCGGTGTCGTGCGGGTGCTGACCGCCGACGACGTCCCCGGGGTCAACGACTCCAACATCAACCACGACGAGCCGCTCTTCCCCGACGAGGTGATGTTCTACGGCCACCCGGTGTGCTGGGTGCTCGGCGAGACGCTGGAGGCGGCCCGGCTGGGTGCCGCAGCGGTCGAGGTCGACTACGAGGCGTTGCCGGCGCTGGTGACGATCCCGGAGGCGATCGCCGCGGGCAGCTTCCAGGGACGGGCGCCGACGGTGTCCCGCGGCGACGTGGAGGCCGGTATGGCGGCCGCGACGCGCGTCTTCAGCGGCACCTGGGAGGCGTCCGGCCAGGAGCAGTTCTACCTGGAGACGCAGGCGTCGATCGCGTATGTCGACGAGTCCGGCCAGATCTTCATCCACTCCAGCACGCAGAACCCGAGTGAGACCCAGGAGATCGCCGCGCACGTGCTCGACCTGACCGCCTCGGAGGTCACCGTGCAGTGCCTGCGCATGGGTGGCGGCTTCGGCGGCAAGGAGACCCAGGCCAACGGCTACGCCGCGATCGCCGCGCTCGGTGCCACGCTCACGGGGCGCCCGGTGCGGGTGCGGCTCAGCCGCAACCAGGACCTGCAGTTCACCGGCAAACGCCCCGACTTCCTGTCCACCTGGGAGGCCGGCTTCGACGACGACGGGCACCTGCTCGCGCTCAAGGTGGAGCTGACCGCCGACGGTGGCTGGAGCATGGACCTGTGCCAGCCGGTGCTCTCCCGCGCCCTGTGCCACATCGACAACGCCTACTGGATCCCCAACATCCAGGCACACGGGCGCATCGCCAAGACCAACCGCACCTCGCACACGGCGTTCCGCGGTTTCGGCGGCCCGCAGGGCATGCTGCTCACCGAGAACATCATGGGCGTGGTCGCGCCGCAGCTCGGCCTGACCGGCGAGGAGCTGCGTCGCCGCAACTTCTACCGGTCCGCCGACCAGACGACGCCGTACGGCCAGCGGGTGCGGCAGATCGAGCGGATGCACCAGATCTGGGACCAGGTGCTCGCGGACAGCGACTTCGCCGGTCGCCAGCGGGAGATCGAGGAGTTCAACGCCACCCACGAGGACGTCAAACGCGCCATCGCGGCCACCCCGGTCAAGTTCGGCATCTCGTTCAACAAGAGCTCGATGAACCAGGGCGGCGCGCTCGTGCTGGTCTACAAGGACGGTTCGGTGCTGGTCAACCACGGTGGCACCGAGATGGGCCAGGGGCTGCACACCAAGATGCTGCAGGTCGCCGCGACCGCGCTCGGCCTGCCGCTGGCCAAGGTCCGGCTCGCCCCGACCCGCACGGACAAGGTGCCCAACACCTCGGCGACGTCGGCCAGCACCGGCGCCGACCTCAACGGCGGCGCGGTCAAGCACGCCTGTGACCAGATCCGCGACCGCCTCGCGGTCGTCGCGGGCGGGATGCTCGGCGTGCCGCCGGCCGACGTGCGGTTCGCCGAGGGCACCGCCTACGGCCTCAACAGCGACCGCGACCCGATCGCGTGGGACGAGCTGGTGCACATCGCCTACCTGCAGCGCATCCAGCTGCACGCGGCCGGCTACTACCGCACCGAGGGCCTGGAGTGGAACGAAGAGACCTACAAGGGCTCGCCGTTCAAGTACTTCTCCTACGGCGCGGCGGTCTCCGAGGTCGAGGTCGACGGGTTCACCGGCGCCTACCGCACCCGGCGGGTCGACGTCGTGCACGACGTCGGTGACAGCCTGTCGCCGCTGATCGACCTGGGTCAGATCGAGGGCGCGTTCGTGCAGGGCGCCGGCTGGCTGACGCTGGAGGACCAGCGCTGGGATGCCAGTGACGGTCCCGCGCGCGGCCGGTTCAGCACTCAGGGCGCCAGCACCTACAAGCTGCCGAGTTTCTCGGAGATGCCCGAGGTCTTCAACGTCCGGATGTTCGAGAACGCCACCGAGGAGGGCGCGATCTACGGCTCCAAGGCCGTCGGCGAACCCCCGCTGATGCTGCCCATCTCGGTCCGCGAGGCGCTGCGCAAGGCGGCGGCGGCCTTCGGCCCGGCCGGGATCAGCGTGCACCTGGCGTCCCCGGCGACCCCGGAGGCGGTCTACTGGGCGATCGAGGACGCGCGGTCGCGGACACCGGAAGCGCCTGCGGCGCAAGCGGTTCCGGCCGTTGCCGAGCGGCAACGCGTGCCATCGGGAGTATGACGTGAACTGGTATGACGCGATCGGCCTGCTCCGGCAGCAGCGCCGCGCGGCGGTGCTGGTGACGCTCGTGGACGTGCGCGGTCACGCACCACGCGAGGCGGGCGCCAAGATGGTCGTGACCGCGGACGCCGTCTTCGACACCATCGGCGGCGGCAACCTCGAGGAGACCGCCGTCGCGACAGCCCGCGAGACGCTCGCATCCGACGCGCCTGCTCATCCGCAGGAGTTGACGGTCGCACTGAGCGACAAGGCACCCGCCGAGCACGGCGTGCAGTGCTGTGGCGGCGAGGTGCGGATCCTGTTGGAGCCGTTGCCGGTTCGCGAGTCGATCGCGATCTTCGGGGTCGGCCACGTCGGATTCGAGCTGGCCCGCATCCTGGCCCGGCACGAGGTCGAGCTGCACCTGGTCGACTCGCGTGCGGCCCACCTGTCCCCCGAACGGCTCGCGGTGCTGGGCGACGCGGTCGCGACCGTGGTGCCGCACGTCGCACCGGTGCCCGAGGTCGTGCTCGGCGAGGTGCCGGCCGGCACCCATGTGCTGGTCATGACCCACGACCACGCCGAGGACATCGCGATCTGCGACGCGGCGCTGCGGTGCGCGCACCTGGCGACGATCGGGCTGATCGGCTCGTCGGCGAAGTGGACCCGCTTCCGCCGCCGGCTGGCCGAGGAGGGGCACGACGAGGCGGCGCTCGCGCGCATCACCACGCCGATCGGGCTGCCCGACCTGCCCGGCAAGGCGCCGGCGGTCATCGCGCTCAGCGTCGCCGCGGACCTGGCCCACCGCTTCACGGTCGCCCCGAGCGCGGCGGTGCAGCGATGACCATCTACCGCGCGACCGTCATGGACACACCGGTCGACCCCTTCGGCGGCGGCGCGTTGCGTGCCGAATCCGACATCGCGATCGCCGTGGCCGACGGACGGATCACCGCACGTGGGTCGTTCGCCGAGGTCCGCGCCGCAGCACCGGACGACGAGGTCCTCGACCTGCGCGACGGTGTGCTGCTGCCCGGCTTCGTCGACACGCACGTGCACTTCCCGCAGGTGCGCGCGATCGGTGCACTCGGCATGCCGTTGCTCGACTGGCTCGAGCACTCCGCGCTCCCGGAGGAGGCCAAGCTGCACGACCCGGCCTACGCGCAGGCCATCGCCACCGAGTTCCTGCACGGCCTGACCCGCGCCGGCACCACCTCCGCGCTGGTCTTCGGCTCGCACTTCGCGTCGGCCGTCGACGTGCTCTTCACGCAGGCCGAGCAACTCGGCCTGCGGATCACCAGCGGGCTGGTCGTCTCCGACCGGCTGCTGCGCGAGGACCTGCTGACCACACCGGAGCGGGCGTATGACGAGTCGGTCGCTCTGGCGTCGCGGTGGCAGGGGCACGAGCGGATCCGTTACGCGGTGACGCCACGCTTCTCCTACTCGTGCAGCTCCGATCTGCTGGAGGCGTGCGGCGCGGCATACAAGGACATCGACAACGCCTGGTGCACCTCGCACGTCAACGAGAACGTCACCGAAGTGGCCGAGGTGACAAGGCTTTTCGGCGGCACGAGCTACGTCGGCACCTACCAGGACCACGGGCTGCTGGGAGCGCACACGATCCTGGCGCACAACGTCCACCCGACCGACGCCGAGCTGGACATGCTGTCCGCGAGCCGGGCGGCGGTGGCGCACTGCCCCACCAGCAACGCCTCGCTGGGCAGCGGCATGTTCCCGCTCGCCGCGCACCTGCAACGCGGGGTGCGCGTCGCGATGGGCACCGACGTCGGCGGCGGCACCGGCTTCTCGATGTTCAAGGAGGGCCTGCAGGCCTACTTCATCCAGAGCCTGCTCGGTGCGCAGGGCATGTCCCTGACCCCCGCCCACCTTCTGCACCTGGCCACCACGGCGGGTGCCGACGCACTCGGCCTGCGCGAGCAGGTCGGTGAGCTCAGCGTCGGCAAGCAGTTCGACGCCGTCTTCGTTGCACCAGAAGCGGATTCACCGCTCGGCGTCGGCATCTGGCACGCGTCGAGCGCGGACGACGCGCTGGCGAAGATCTTCGCGCTGGGCACCCCCGCCGACATCGCCCGGGTCTGGGTCGACGGCCGACAGATCAAGCACGACACCTGGTAGCCGCACCGCCCCCCGCCGAGAGGACAACAAACACACCGACAGGACACGCAAATGTGCCCGTTCGGGCGCACTTTTCGTGTCCCCTCGAGCACAACGTGTCCTCTCGGCGATGGACGTCAGTCCGCGATCGGGTGGTCCTCGAGGTATGCCGCGGCGAGCTTCTTCGGCGCCCGGTCGAGCCACGCCTCGACGACCACCTCGGTGAGCTCGTCGACCCCGATCTCGTCCAGCCGCACGAGCACCGCGGGGTAACCGTCGAAGTGCGGGATCGTGAAGTAGATGCTCGGATCGTCAGCGATGAAGGCCTGTTTCACGCCTTCGTCGGGCACCCGCACTCCGAGGATCTCGCCCTCGGGGGCGTTCCCGCCGAGGTCGGCGATGTCCTTCTTGTGCAGTGGCCGCTCCCAGACGAAGCCCTTGCCCTTCACCCGCCACATGAGATGACCCCACGACACCTTGGTGTCCACTTCCGGCAGGTCCGCCACGATCGCCCGCACGTCGTCCCAGGTCGCCATACCCGGTAACTCTACGCGTATACCAGCGACCGTGCCGTCGGAGCGGACCAACGGCGCGTGCCAGGGTAGCCACCATGACGCGCGAACTCACCTACGTCACACGCGGCCGGCTCGAGTGGCGCGAGCGGGCCGATCCGCAGCTGCAGGCGCCCACCGACGTGCTGGTGCGCCCGTTCGTGGCAGGGCGTTGCGACGGTGACGTGCTGCCCCTGCACCACTCGGTGTCCCGGCCGATGCAGGCAGGTGTGAAGCTGCATCTCATAGACCCGGTCATCGCCGACATCACCGGCGCCGTCCCCTTCCACGGGCCGTTCGGCATCGGGCACGAGTGCATCGCTCAGGTCACCGCGACCGGCGACGAGGTCCGCGACCTCCGCGTGGGCGATGCGGTGGTCGTGCCGTGGTCCGTCTCGTGCGGCGACTGCCGGGAGTGCCGCCGCGGCATCACCGCGAAGTGTTCGACCGCTCGAGCCCTCAGCCCCGGAAAGGCGTTGGCAGCCTTCGGTTTCGGACCGTCGTGCGGCGCCTGGGGTGGTGTCGTCACCGACTCGCTCCGCGTGCCGTTCGCCGACCGGATGCTCGTGCGACTCCCTGACGGCCTCGACCCGTTGCGCGTCGCAGCCGCGGCCGACAACCTCAGCGACGCGTGGCGCTCGGTCGCTCCCCCACTGGACGGCACCCCGGATGCGTCGGTGCTGGTCATCGGCGGCGGCTCGCGCAGTATCGGTCTGTATGCCGCCGGTCTCGCCGTCGCACTGGGTGCTGCTCGGGTCGACTACGTCGACGACGACCCCGACCGGCTGGCCATCGCGGAAGGGCTCGGCGCCGCCGTGCTGGAGGTGTCCCGGCGTCGATGGACCTCCGTCTCGCCCGCGATCGGCACGACCTACGACGTGGCGGTGGAGGCCTCGTCGACCGAGCAGGGTCTGCGGGACGCGCTGCGCGCGCTCGGGCCGGGAGGGGTGTGCACGGCGACCGGCTACTACGTCGGCACCGGCACCAGGGTGCCGGTGATGGACATGTACGCGACGAGCGCGACCCTGCACGCCGGCGTCTCCAACGTGCGCCCTCGGCTACCGGAACTCCTCGACTTCGTGGCGCGCACCGGGTTCGCCGCAGAGCAGGTCACCAGCACGCTGCTGCCCTGGGAGGACGCACCCGCCGGGTATGCCGCACGCACGACGAAGCTGGTGCTGCACCGCGAGCCGCTCGACCTGTCCGCCTGAACCCGTCAGGCGTCGATGCGCTCGCGGTCCAGCTCCTTGGCGGACTCGACGATGAAGTCCTTGCGCGGTGCCACGTCGCTGCCCATCAGCAGGTCGAAGACCCGCTCGGAGTTCTCGGCGTCCTTCAGCGTCACCCGGCGCAGGGTCCGGTGCCGCGGGTCCATGGTGGTCTCGGCCAGCTGGTGGGCGTCCATCTCACCGAGTCCCTTGTAGCGCTGCGGCTGCTTGACGGTGCGGCCCTTCTTCTGGAACTGCGCCATCACCTGCCGCATCTGCTGCTCGGAGTAGGTGTAGACGACCTCGCCCTTGGCCCGCCCCTGCGCCGTGGTCTCGATGCGGTGCAGCGGCGGCACGGCCGCGAAGACCCGGCCCGCGTCGACCAGCGGGCGCATGTAGCGGAAGAACAGCGTCAGCAGCAGCGTGCGGATGTGCGCGCCGTCGACGTCGGCGTCGGTCATCAGGATGATCTTGCCGTAGCGCGCCATCTCCAGGTCGAAGGTGCGCCCCGACCCGGCGCCGACGACCTGGATGATCGACGCGCACTCGGCGTTCTTGAGCATGTCCCCGATGGACGCCTTCTGCACGTTGAGGATCTTGCCGCGGATCGGCAGCAGCGCCTGGAACTCGGAGTTGCGCGCCGCCATACCGGTGCCGAGGGCGCTGTCCCCCTCGACGATGAACAGCTCGGTGTGGTCGGTGTTGTTGGACCGGCAGTCCTTCAACTTGCCCGGCAGCGAGGAGGATTCGAGCGCGCTCTTGCGACGCAGCGTCTCCTTCTGGACGCGCGCGTGGATGCGCGCCTTCATCTCCGCGACGACCTTCTCCTGCAGCTGGGACGACTGCGTCTTGAACTCGCGCTTGGTCGAGGTCAGGCGGGCGGTGAGCTCGCGCTCGACCACCTTGCTGACGATCTGCCGGACCGCCGACGTGCCCAGCACCTCCTTGGTCTGCCCCTCGAACTGCGGTTCGGCCAGCCGTACCGTCACCACGGCGGTCAACCCGGCCAGGATGTCGTCCTTCTCGACCTTGTCGTTGCCGACCTTCAGCCGGCGGGCGTTGGCCTCCAACTGCTTGCGGAAGACCTTGAGCAGCGCCTGCTCGAAACCGGCGACGTGCGTGCCGCCGTGGGGGGTGTCGATGACGTTGACGAAGGACTTCATCCGCTGGTCGTAGCCGGTGCCCCACCGCACCGCGACGTCGACGCCGCAGACGCGCTCCACCTCGGTCGGGGTCATGTGGCCCTGGTGATCGAGCACCGGCACGGTCTCGGTGAACGTCGACTCGCCCTCCAGGCGCCACACGTCGGTGACCGACGGGTCGGGCGCCAGGAACTCGGTGAACTCCGAGATGCCGCCCTCGTGCAGGAAGACCTCCTCGTGCGGGCCGTCGGCGCCGGGGGTGTCCGGCAGGCCGCGCTCGTCGCGGACCACGAGGGTCAGGCCGGGCACCAGGAACGACGTCTGCCGGGCCCGTGAGATCAGCTGGTCGTAGTCGAACCTGGCGTTCTTCAGGAAGATCTGGTGGTCGGTCCAGTACCGGATCCGGGTGCCGGTGACGCCGCGTTTGGTCTTGCCGATGATGCGCAGTTCACTGCCCGCGGTGAACGGCTCGAACGGGGAGTCCGGGCCGGGACCGGACTTCGGGTCGTCGAAGATGCCGGGCTCGCCACGGCGGAAGCTCATCGCGTAGGTATTGCCGTGCCGGTCCACCTCGACGTCGAGGCGGCTGGAGACCGCGTTGACCACGGAGGCCCCGACGCCGTGCAGGCCACCGGAGGCGGCATACGACCCACCGCCGAACTTGCCGCCGGCGTGCAGCTTGGTGAAGACGACCTCGACGCCGGTGAGACCGGTGCGCGGCTCGATGTCGACGGGTATGCCGGCGCCCTGGTCGGCGATCGCGACCGAGCCGTCCGCATAGAGGGTGATCAGGACGTGGTTGCCGCGCCCGGCGAGCGCCTCGTCCACCGCGTTGTCGATGATCTCCCAGAGGCAGTGCATCAGGCCGCGGCCGTCGGTCGAGCCGATGTACATGCCGGGTCGCTTGCGGACCGCCTCCAGGCCTTCGAGCACCTGCAGGTGGCGTGCGGTGTATTCGCTCTTGGACGTGGTGGACGGGCTTGCGGTCACGAGTGGTGCTCTCTCCTGGCTGGTGTGCGCCCGCTCGCGCGGGCGGAAAGGCTTCGAGGCAGGTTAACGCTCGGGGCCGACGATCCCGTGCAGGCGCACGGATCCCGGACGACAACGCCCCGCGACCGGGCGTCGCATATTCGGTTGACGCGACCGGGTGGACACGCGTTAGATATCTCGATGTCAAGATACTTCGGCCGAGGGGAACCGTGAAAGCACTGCTGCGCCGCATCCTGTCCGACGATCCGCTGATCCGGGCGATGTCCTACCAGTCGGTGCTGTCCGCCTTCGGGGAGGGCGCCTTCCTCACCGGCTCGGCCGTGTTCTTCACCCAGATCGTCGGACTCAGCGCGGCGCAGGTCGGCCTCGGCCTGACCATCGCCGGGATCGCGACCTTCCTGGTCGCCGTGCCGCTGGGCAAACTCGCCGACCTGGTCGGGACCCGCCGCACCTGGATCATCGGCGCCTTCTGCGAGGCACTGCTCTTCGCCGGCTGGCTGCTCATCGGCGACTTCGCCGGGTATGTCGCCGTCACCATCGCGCTGCAGCTCGTCCAGACCTGGATGCGCGCCGGGCGCAACGCCTACCGCTTCGACGTCTTCCCCCGGGAGACGCGCGTCCGCTCGCTGGCCTACATGCGGGCCTCGCGCAACGTGGGCTACACCCTCGGCGCCCTGGCCAGCGGGCTCGCGCTCGCTGCCGACGACGACACCCTGGTGCGCGCGGTGCCGCTGCTGACCGCGGTGGTGCTGCTGGCCAACACCGCGTGGGTCACCCGGCTGCCACGCGTCGCACCGCACGCGGGGGGCGCGCCGGAGGACGCCCCGGCACCCGGCGCCGGGAAACGCCGCAGCGCGCTGCACAACCGCGGGTTCCTGCTCACCAGCATCTGCGACGGCGTGCTCGGCACCCACGGTGTGCTGCTCAACACCGTCATCCCGCTGTGGCTCGTCGAGCGGACCGACGCGCCGCGCGTCCTGCTCGCCTGGCTGTTCGGCACCAACACGGTGATGGCGGTGTTCCTGCAGGTCGTCGCCGCCCGCGGGGTCGACGACCCCCGTACCTCGCTGCGCGCGGAACGACGCGGAGCGCTGTGCTTCGTGCTGTCCTGCGCGATCGTCGCCGTCACCCACGACACGGCCGGCTGGCTCACGATCGCCCTGGTCTGGCTGGGCCACGTGACTGTCACCGGCACCGAGCTGTTCCAGTCGGCCGGCCAGTGGGGGCTACAGGCCGAGCTGTCCGATCCGCGCCGCCGCGGGGAGTACCAGGGCGTCGCGCAGCTGGGGTACACGCTGGGCACGGTCTGGGCGCCCGCCGCCTACACGTTCCTGGCGATGGACTGGGGCCCCTCCGGCTGGCTGGTCATCGCCGTGGTCGTGGTCGCCGCCGCGATCGTCATACATCCGGCCGCGCGCAGCGCGGAGCGCTATCTGGCCCGCGAGGAACGCCCGCCCGCGCCGCTTCGTCCCAACGTCACAAGATTGTGAAGCACGCCACACGCCGGGGATATGTTTCGACGGGAATCCCCTCGCGTGATTGACTGTTGACTACTTCGAGGACGGAAATCCCGGGGTGACCGGGAAGACCCGCAACGAGAGGATGAAGATCGTGACTACAGCAGTTGCCCAAACCTTGACCGCGTCCGATCGCTGCGACCGCTGTGGCGCCCAGGCATTCATCCGCGCTCGTCTCGGCTCCGGCCAGGATCTGCTCTTCTGCGCCCACCACGGCCGCGAGCACCTGGACAAGCTGCGCGAGATCGCCGAAGAAGTGATCGACGAGACCGATCGCCTGCACAGCGAGCCGACGATCGAGGTCTGAGTCGAGCCCAACCGACCGCGGAAAGGGCGGCGCGCCATGGCGGCGCGCCGCCCTTTCGCGTCGGTCCGGGCCGATCCCTGGGCTAGGTTTCCCCCGTGGACGCTGTGACGGTGCTGGCCGGCCTGATGATCGTGGTGGGCATCCTCGGGCTGATCATCCCGGTGCTGCCGGGGCTGTTGCTGTGCCTCGCGGGCGTGCTGCTGTGGGCCTGGCACGTGGGCAGCGCCCTGTCCTGGACGATCTTCGGCTGCTGCGTGGCGGTCGCCGCGGTGGGCTGGGTGGTGCAGTTCCTGGTGCCGAACAAGCGCCTGAAGGAGGCGGGCGTGCCGGGGGTCGCCAAGCTCGCCGGCGTCGCGGGCGCCGCCATCGGCTTCTTCGTCATCCCGTATGTCGGACTGTTCGTCGGGTTCCCGGTCGGGGTCTTCGCGGCGGAGCAGGTGCGGCTGCGTGACTCGGGGCGGGCCTGGACGTCGACGAAGGCAGCGGTGAAGGCGGTGCTCACCAGCATCGGCATCGAGCTCGCGGCGGCCGTGCTGGTCTCGTGGATCTGGGTCGTGGGGGTCGTGCTCAGCTGACGCGCGCGCAGCGGGCGGCGGGGCGCGGACTCACCAACCCTGGCCGCGGCGGCGGTCCCAGCGCTCCTCGAGGCGCTGCATGAAGCTGCCGTTGTTGCGTGACTGCCGCTTCGGGTGTGCCGCGCTGACCGACCCGTCGTCCTGAACCGTGCCGAAGTCGCGCAGGCTCGCGGGTTTGAAGGCGTAGGCCGCACCGGCGACCATCACCACGAAGCCCACCACGCCCAACCAGATCTGCGTGATCGCCATGCCGACGATGACGAGTCCGAGGCCTACGACGAGGCCACACACGCCGACCGCGATACGACGCCGCAGGCGGCTTCGACCCGGATGGGCGACCATGTGCGACGCAAACTTGGGGTCCTCCACCTTGAGCGCCTGCTCCATCTGGTCGAGTAGGCGCTGCTCGTGCTCCGAAAGCGGCACGTTGACCTCCCAAAGTCCGTCGGTCGCCACCACGCGGCGACCGGTCCGCCAGCTGATCGCCGACTGATCTCGATACCAGGATAGTTCGCCACTCTACGTGACGGTAGGTGCCCACCGATCAGACGGCCAAAACAACCGCCGTCACCGAGGTCGACACCACTCCTGGGACGAGACCAGCCCCCGACCGGATCCCATTGTCTCGCGTCAGCTTAAACGTCTCCCTCGGGGTGTGGTGCCGAACGGACCGACCTGTTCACCCGGCGTTGGTCGGTGCGACACAGGCGGTGAACGACTCGACCATCGGCAGCCCGAGGTGCGCCAGCACCAGCTCGAGGAACGCCTCCACCTGCCGGACCAGGTCGTCGGCCTCCCGCGTGGACAGCAGCAGCGCACCGGTCTCCACCTGGCCGCGCCGTCGCGCGGTGCCGGCGAAGAAGTCCGCCCACTCGGCGAGCTCGGGAGCGACACCGGGCAGCACGGCCCACACGTTGCGTGGCCCGGAGCGGGGAGTGCGTCGCGCGTCTGCCGCGAGGACCGCGGCAGCGGCCCGCAGCGCGGCGAGGTGCGCGAGCCGGTAGCGCTCCTCGGCCGTCTCGGCATGACAGGCCTGCAGCAGGCCGATCCGCGTGCGGTCGACCAGGTCGAGCACGGTGGCCGCGACCGGCGCGGGCGAGACGGGGTGAGCTGACATGCGGTCCTCCTCGAGTGACAGAAGATCGAAACTGTGTTCGATTCGTTCCTCGAGGTTACCGGTCTCCACCGACAACGCCGCGCCGGTCAGACCAGGCTCACCTGCCGGAGGTTGGCGAAGACCTCCAGGGTCGCCGTCGACTTGTTCATCGTCATGAAGTGCAGTCCGGGAGCACCCTCCCGCAGCAGCCGCTGCGAGTGCTCGGTGCAGATGGCGATGCCCTCCCGGCGCACAGCCACGGGGTCGTCACCGGCGTCCGCGATGCGCCGGACCACGTCCTGCGCCAGCGGCTGCCCGTTGAGCTCGGTGAGCCGTTGCAGCTGCCCCGGCGCGGTGACCGGCAGCAACCCCGGGATCACGGGCATGGTGCAGCCGCGCCGGTCCAGCAGGTCCCGCAACCGCAGATAGGCGTCCACGTCGGTGATCATCTGGGTGATCGCGAACGCCGCACCCGCCTCCGCCTTGCGCACCAGGCTGTCGGCGTCCTGCTCGAGGGAGGTGGACTCCGGGTGCTTGTCCGGGAACGCCGCCACGCCCACCGTGAAGTCGCCGAGCGATCGCACGAGCGCCACCAGCTGGTCCGCGTGGTCGAGGCCCTCCGGGTGCGCCTCCCACACCGACGACGGGCCACCGGGCGGGTCGCCGCGCAGGGCCAGGACGTTGCGGATGCCGACGGCGGCATACTCCCCCACGACCCGGCGCAGCTCCGACACCGACGAGCCGACGCAGGTCAGGTGCGCCATGGTGCGCAGGGTCGTCTCCTGCTCGATCCGCCCGGTGATGCGCACCGTGCGGTCGCGCGTCGAACCGCCCGCGCCGTACGTCACCGACACGAAGGTCGGGTGCAACTGCTCCAATCGCCGCACGGAGTTCCAGAGCACGGCCTCCGCGCGCTCGCTTCGCGGCGGCATGAACTCGAAGCTGAAGGACGGGCCTTCCTCCGCCAGCAGCTCCGGGATGGGGCGCGTCGTCATGCCACTCAGCTTACGGACCGGTACGCCGACTACGCTCGATGCGATCACCATCCGGTACATCGACTGCGCTCGCGCGATCACCAGTGGAAGGGACAACCGTCGTGCCCACCGCGGACCTTGAGGACCTGCGCTCCCGGATCCAGCACGCACTCGACCAGGAGCGCCGCACCCAGGAGGCCATCCTCGCGCCGCTCGGTCCGGAGATGACCGATCTGCTCGACGCGGTGTTCGCTCTGCTCAAGGGCGGCAAACGGCTGCGCGCCGGCTTCTTCTACTGGGGTTACCGGGCCGCCGGCGGTCCCGACTCGGACGCGTTGGTGCGGGCGGCGATGTCGCTCGAGGTCTTCCAGGCGGCGGCGCTGCTGCACGACGACGTGATGGACGACTCCGACGTCCGCAGGGGTATGCCGTCAGCGCATCGCCGGCTGGCGGCCGTCCACCGCGAGCGCGGCCTGGCCGGTGACGCCGACCGCTTCGGGGTGGCCGGCGCCATCCTCGCCGGCGACCTCTGCCTGAACTGGACCGACGAGATCTACTCCACGAGCGGGCTGGCGAGCGAGGAACTCGTGCGCGGCCGCCGGGTGCTGGACACCATGCGCACCCAGTTGATGGGCGGGCAGTACCTCGACGTCGTGGAGGCCGGTCAGACGTGGGACGACCTGCCCACCGAGGAACGCGTCGCCCGGGCGCGCCGGGTGATCCGCTACAAGAGCGCGAAATACACCATCGAGCACCCCTTGCTGATCGGGGCGTCCTGCGCCGGGGCCGACCACGGGACGCTGGCCGCCCTGTCCGACTACGGCCTCGCGCTCGGCGAGGCGTTCCAGTTGCGTGACGACCTGCTCGGCGTGTTCGGTGACCCCGAACGGACCGGCAAGCCGGCCGGCGACGATCTGCGGGAGGGCAAGCGGACGGTCCTGATCGCCTTCACCCTGGAGGGCATGGACCCGGCGGACCTGCGCCGCTTCCGGGCGGTGTTCGGCACCGCGGACCTGTCCGCCGCCGACCTCGCCTGGCTGCGCGAGCAGTGCGTGCGCTCGGGCGCGGTCGACCAGACCGAGAAGCTCATCACCGCGCAGGCCGACGCCGCCCGCCGGGCACTGGACGGGGCGGGGCTCACCGACCACGGCCGGGCCGCACTGCTCGAACTCATCGACGTCTCCACGGCCCGCTCGTCGTGACCCCGGGGCCCGGCGGGCCCCGGACCGCGGTCGTCGTCGGTGCCGGGCTGGCGGGACTGTCCGCGGCCCTGCACCTGTGCGGCGCGGGTGTCGACGTGACGCTCCTCGAGGCCGAGGACGCCGCCGGCGGGCGCTGCCCGGACGTGGCCGCCGACGGATACCGGCTGGAGCTCGGTCCGACGGTGCTCACCGAGACCCACCTGCTGGAGTCGGTGTTCGCGGCGGTCGGCGAGTCGATGGCGGACCGGCTGACGCTGGTCGATCTCGATCCTGCGTACGTCGCGCACTTCCCGGGCGGCGAGGTCCTGCCGATGCACACCGACCCGGACCGCATGCACCGGGCCGTCGCCGACTTCGCGGGCGAGCGGGAGGCGGCCGGCTACGACCGGTTCGTGCGCCGGGTGCAGCGGATGTACGACGTCGAGATGCCGCACTTCATCGACCGCAACCTCGACGGTGTCCCCTCACTGGTCCGGCCGTCGCTCGGGCGGTTGGCCGCGCTGCGCGGCTTCGGCCGCCTCGACCGGCTGATCGGCTCGCACTTCCGCGACGAGCGCCTCCGGCAGGCGTTCAGCTTCCAGTCGTTGTATGTCGGGGTGCCACCCGATCGAGCGCGAGGGATGTTCGCCGTCGTCAGCGCCATGGACCTGGTGCACGGCGTCCGCTACCCACTGGGCGGCATGCACGCGATCGTGCGCGCCCTGGTCCGGGTGGCACAGCAGCACGGCGTCGAGCTGCGCCTGGGCGAACGGGTGACGGCGGTCCGACCGGCTCACGGCGGTTACGACGTGTCGACCACATCCCGCAGCATGCACGTCGACGCGGTCGTGCTCACCTGCGAACCATCCTGCGCTGCAACGCTTCTCGCCGACCCGACGGCGGCACGACCGGTGTCGACGCCGTCGCCGAGTTGTGTCCTGCTGGCCGCGGGCGTGCCGTCCGGACTCGCCGGCACCGGGCACCATCACGTGCACTTCGGCCGGTCCCTGCAGGGAGCGCTGGACGACCTCACCGCGGGCCGCCCGATGCGCGACCCCAGCTTCCTGGTGTCCGTGCCCACCCGGACCGACCCGTCCCTGGCGCCGGCGGGCGGCGACGTGCTCTACGCGCTCTTCCCGACACCGGCGCAGCACGGACCCGGCGCCGCACTCGACTGGGCTGCGCTGCGTGCCCCGTACCGCGACCACATGCTCCGGCGGCTCAGCACGGCCGGTTATGCCGTCGACGACCTGGTGGGCGAACACCTGCTGACGCCCGCGGACTGGACGGCGCGCGGGCTTCCCTGGGGCACACCGTTCTCCGCGGCGCACACGTTCCGGCAGAGCGG
The DNA here is from genome assembly GCF_014190805.1 of Flexivirga oryzae. Lineage (NCBI taxonomy): Bacteria > Bacillati > Actinomycetota > Actinomycetes > Micrococcales > Dermacoccaceae > Flexivirga > Flexivirga oryzae. Next base: position 2,398,364 of record NZ_JACHVQ010000001.1, read on the forward strand.
ACCGTTCCGCCAGCCGAACCGGCTCGGTCCGCGGCTCGCCCTCGCCGGGTCGGGCACCACACCGGGCATCGGCGTGCCGATGGTCCTGATCAGCGGTCGCCTCGCGGCGGACCGGGTGCTGTCGCAGCATGGCTGAGCTTCGGGCGGCCTACCGCAGGTGCCGCGAGATCAACGCCCGGCACGGCAGATCGTTCTACCGGGCGACCAGCCTGCTGCCGCCGGCCCGCCGCCCGCACGTGTGGGCCCTGTATGCCGTGGCGCGTCACAGCGACGATCTGGTCGACCACCCGCAGTTCGGCACCGATCCGTCGATCACCTTGCGGCAGTGGGAGATCCAGGTGCTCGATGCGGTGTCGAAGTCGGTCCGGCCCGCCGACCCCGTGCTGCTGGCACTGCAGCACACGGTGCGCGAGTTCGACATACCCACAACGCTTTTCGAGCAGTTCTTCGCGTCCATGCGAAGCGACCTGACCACGACCCGCTACGACCGGTGGCAGGACCTGCGCGCCTACATGAGCGGCAGCGCCGCAGCGATCGGGAAGATGACGGCGCCGATCCTCGGCGGCGACGCGTCGAGCCTGCGCTTCGCGGCGGCGCTCGGTGAGGCGTTCCAGTTGACCAACTTCATCCGGGACGTTGCCGAGGATTGGCAACGCGGCCGGATCTACCTGCCGCTGGAGGATTTCCGCGCCTGCGGTCTGACCGTCGACGAGCTGGGCAGCTGTGTCGCCACCGGCACGAGCAGTGCCGCGCTCCGCCGCGTGATCGCGCAGGAGGTCGACCGTGCTCGCGGGTTGTATGCCGCCGCCGAGCCGGGTCTTCTCGAGGTCGACCCGGTCGTCCGGCCGTGCCTGCGTGCGGCGTTCGGTCTCTACAGCGCGATCCTCGACACGATCGAGCGGGCCGACTTCGAGGTCTGCCGCGGCCGGACCGTCGTACCGACCCGGCACCGCGCGTTCGTCGTCACCCGCTCGCTGAGTGCCCGCCATCCCGCGCGCACCACCACCGCCACGAGACGATCGTGAGCAGCACCAGCGCGAACCCGAACCCGACATCCTCCACGGGCGCGTAGCAGAAACGCCAGTCCCCCACGAACTGCTCGTGATTGCCGCCGAGAATGGCCGCGTCGTCATACGTCACGATGCGGCGGCCGGTCAGCCAGCCGTTGACCGCGAGCTGCCCGACGAAGCAGATCGCGTACGAGATCCACCACTGCCGGGTGAGCACGACACGGGTGCGGACGACGACCAGGTCGAGCAGCAGCGCCACGACGACGGCGACGGCCGACAGCAGGGTGTAACTCATCGTCCGCGCCGCCCCAGCAGGGCACCGACCGCCTCGTAGCAGGCAATCGCGGCGAAGGGTATGACGACGAAGAACGCCCACTCCTCCACGGGCAGGCCCAGCAGCCGCACGCCGAGGACCTGTCCGACGTCGAAGTGCCACTGACCGGCTCGCGTCGCGCACACGTCCCACACCACGAAGGGTGCTGCGGCACAGCAGATCGCGACCGCCAGCACCCGGACCCGCCGGACCCGTTGCAGCCCGAACGCGGGCACCAGCGGCACGGTCACCGCCAGGCACGCGACGAGTGCCGCGGCATACGCCAGGTGGCGCACGGGCTCAGAAGGCGAGCTCGGACGCGCGCTTGCGCACCTCTGCCTTGCGGTGCGCCCGCAGCATGGTCATCGGGGAACCCTCGATCGGCAGGGTCGGGTCCACGGTGAACAGCCACTCCAACGCCTCGTCCGGTGACAGGCGGGCGTCGAGCAGCACGGTGATCGTGCCCTCGATGCCGGTGAGCAGGTGGTCGTCCTCGACGAACGCGGCCGGGACGCACAGCGCGTTGTTGGGACCGACGCGGTGCGCCAGCACGACCTTGTCGTCCACCAGCCGGCGGGCCTGGCGCTGGGTCAGCCCGATCGCGTCCCCGAGCTCGGGGATCGACAGCCACTCGCCGACCAGGGTCTCCAGATCACTCGCCGCATCAGTCACGCAGGCGAGTCTAGAAGGGTCGCCCGGTCCGCGATCAGCGCCCTCGACACGCCTGTCACCTGCGGGTCGGCCACCGCGCAGCGGTGAGCGGCTACTTTGACGACGCGTCACACCTGCCCCAGCTGCCACACCCGGCACATGCACCTCGCGCGTGCCGGATGGCGAAGGAGACCCCCATGGCACCGCTCACGACCGGCGCGCCGCTCGTCACCGCGCACGCCATCCACGCCAAGGCCAACACGCACGCCGACAAGAAGAAGGCCGCCAAGCACACAGCGCCGAAGAAGTCCACGGCGCCGAAGCTGCACCCGCGGCGCAGCACGACGGTCGCCAAGCGCGTCGTGCGCAGCGCGTCGCCGTACCGCGTGCGACCCGGTGACAACCTGAGCACGATCGCCGTCCGGCACGGCGTGTCCCTCGCGGCGCTGGTCAAGGCGAACCACATCGGCGACCCGAACATCATCCTGCGCGGCGCGACGATCCGGATACCGCACAGTGCGACCGCACACCCTGCCGCGGCGCCGAAGCCGGCGACGGCACCGAAGAAGGCGACGGCACCGAAGAAGGCCACGACGACCAGCCGCAGCAGCCGGCGCAAGCCGGCGACCACCAGACACACCACGGCGCGCAAGCACGCACCCACGGCGCACAAGCCGAGGTCCAAGGCGGACGCCACCCGGGCCGCGCTGGCCAAGCGCACGGTCCCGACCCGCACCGAGACCAAGAAGCTGATCGAGCGGACCGCGCGACACTACGGCGTCAACCCCCGGCTGGCCCTGGGCATCGGCTGGCAGGAGTCCGGCTGGAACCAGCGGGCGGTGTCACCGGTCAACGCGATCGGCACCATGCAGGTCATGCCACAGTCCGGCGAGTGGGCCTCGACGATGGTGGGCCGCCGGCTCGATCTGCTCGACGCCCATGACAACGTCACCGCCGGCGTCACGATCCTGCGCTACCTGACCAGCAACTCCAAGGACCTGGATCAGGCCATCGGCGGCTACTACCAGGGCCTCGGCGCCATGCGGGAGTACGGCCCCTACACGGACACGCGGCAATACATACGGAACGTACGTGCCCTGATGCACCGTCTCTAGTAGGAGACGATTCGCCCCATGGCGCGCCGTGGCAGGCGCCTGAAGCACGAGGTTCGTAGACTTTGAGCGTGTCAGTATCCGCCCCATCGCTTGTCGGTCGCACGATCGACAAGCGATACGTCATCCGCGAGCACCTCGCGGACGGCGGCATGGGTTCGGTGTATGTCGCCCTCGATCAGCGCCTCGACCGCGAGGTCGCCCTGAAGATCATGCGCCCCGACCTGGCGCGGGACGACAACTTCGTGCTGCGGTTCCGGCGCGAGGCGCGGTCGGCGGCCCGACTGACGCACCCCAACGTGGTCGCGGTCACCGACCAGGGCGCCGACGAGGACTTCGTCTTCCTGGCGATGGAGCTGGTCCGGGGCCAGACGCTGCGGCAGCTGATCCGCCGCGACGCGCCGCTGCCGGTCGGTCAGGCGCTCGAGGTCGGCGAGGGCATCCTGCGCGCGCTCGACGCAGCGCACCGTGCCGGCCTGGTGCACCGCGACGTCAAACCGGAGAACGTCCTGATCGGGCAGCACGCCGTCAAGGTCGCCGACTTCGGCCTCGCCCGGGCGGTGACGACCGACACCGTCACCGGCGACAGCGAGGTGCTGCTCGGCACCGCCGCGTACCTGTCCCCCGAGCAGGTGGAGTACGGCCGCGCCGATGAACGCAGCGACGTCTACGCCGCCGGTCTGCTGCTCTTCGAGATGCTCACCGGCGAGAAGGCGTTCCCCGGTGACTCCCCGATCAATGTCGCCTACCAGCACGTGCACGGCACCATGCCGCGACCGTCGGACGCGGTGCCGTCGGTGCCGACCGAGATCGACGAGTTGGTGCTGCGGGCGGCGGCGAAGGACCCCGACGACCGCCCGGCCAACGCCGGCGAGTTGCTGCAGGAGCTGCTGGCCACCCGCGCCCGGCTGAGCAACGACGTCCTTGCCGAGGTGCCGCAGACGGAGCAGCTCGCCACCGCCGGGTCGCACGAGACCGGTCCGCTCGCCGCGAGCCGCACCCAGCACTTCGACCGGGACGGGCTTCCCTCCACCGGCCGCGCGCGGCGGCGTCGCTGGCCGTGGATCGCCGGCATCCTGGTAGCGCTCCTGGTCGTGGTCGGCGGCGTGGGCGGCTGGGCGTTGACCGCAGGGCCGCTCGGCCGGGTCGCCGTGCCCACCGTGGCAGGCGTCGCCCAGGGACGCGCCGTGAGCGCCGTACAACATGCCGGGCTGCACGCGAAGGTGCGCCAGGTCTTCTCCGAGAAGATCGCCAAAGGCGTTGTCGTGTCGAGCGATCCGCGATCCGGCGGCGAGGCCCGCAAGAACTCCACGGTCACGTTGACCGTGTCCAAGGGGCCGGAGCGGTTCACCGTGCCGTCGCTCGTCGGCAAGACGGAGGCGGCCGCCCGGGCCGCGATCCACCGCTCGCACCTCACGGTCGGCACCGTCACCACGGCGTATGACGAGCAGGTGCACGCCGGCCGGGTCGTGTCGGTCGACCCCGACGGCGGCACGGCCCAGAAGCGCGACACCAAGATCGACCTGGTGGTCAGCAAGGGCAAGCAGCCGATCGACATCCCCGACGTGACCGGCCAGCCCAAGGACGACGCGAAGCAGCAGCTCACCGACGCCGGCTTCACGGTCACGTTCGGTGCCGGGCAGAACAGCGCCACCGTCCCCGCCGGCGACGTCATCCGCCAGGACCCGTCCAGCGGCACCGGCCACAAGGGCGACCGGATCCAGCTGGTCGTGTCCAAGGGCCCGGTGATGGTCACGGTGCCCAAGGTGATCGGCATGTCGTCGGGTGCGGCCAAGGACAAGCTCGAGGCATTGGGCTTCCACGTCAAGACCAATTACCCGCTGCTCGTGCCGGTGCTGTTCCAGGTGCAGGGGCAGTCGGTCAAGCCGCTCAGCCAGGCACCCGAGGGCAGCACCATCACCATCGACGTCGTCTGACCCCCGGCGGGACATTGGGAAACGGAGGGTCCATCCGATAGGATGGCTAAGTGATTTTCCGATCCCTCGCCTCGTACGTCGTATGACGGGGATCGCCGCACCTTCCCACTCGTCGGACCTCCAGCAGCCCGCACCCGACGCCGCAGCCTCGCGCCGCCGCCCGCGGGCCGAGTGGCTCGATCGGCTGCTCACCCATGACCCGGGACTCAACCGGCTCCGGATGGCGCTCCAGGTGGTCGTCAGCATCGGCGCCGCGCTGCTGGCCGAGCGCCTCTTCGTCCGGCTGACCGGCGCGCTGCAGGCGCCGACCACGGGGTTGTCGGGTGCGCCGCTGGCGCAGGTCACCGCGGCCAACCACGCGATGCTGGTGATCGCCATGATGATCGGCGCGATGGTCTGCATGATGGCGACCTTCGCCGCGCCGATGCTCCCGACCGTGCGGACCCTCTACCTGGCGATCCTGCTGATGCCGGTGCCGATGGTCGCCGGCCTGGCGATCGGGCTGGCCACCAGCCACCACCGGCCCCTGGCGCTCACCCTGCTGACCCTCATCCTCGCCGGCGGCGCCTACCTGCGCCGCTTCGGCCCGTGGGGCTTCTTCGGCGGGCAACTGATGTTCATGGGCGACTTCATGGGCTTCTTCCTCGGTGAGGAGGTCGGCTTCGCCACCCTGAAATGGTTCGCACCCGAGGTCGTCCTCGGGGCACTGGTCGCCGCTCTCGCCCAGCTCGCACTGTTCCATCCCAGTCGCCGGCGCACGCTCGCACGGGTCCGCCGGACCTTCGGCAGTCGTGCGCGCGCGCTGGTCGACACGGCGCTGGAGGTGCTGGACCATCCCGAGGACCGCCGGACCGTCGAACGCCTGCAGCGTCGCGCGGAACGGCTCAACGAGACCGCGCTGATGATCGACGCCGCGCTCGGCGCGCCGGGTGCGGTTCCGGACGGACTGACCGCACGCCAACTGCACCAGGCCGTCTTCGACGCGGAGCAGTCCCTGGTCAACATGGCCCGGTTCGCGGCAGGGCTGGGCCGTCACGGCATGCGGCGCGGTGACCGGGCGCTGGTCCGCACCGCCCTGCTGGCGGTCGGCCGGCACGACCCCGCCACGGCACGGATCACCGCCGCCCGCCTCTACGAGCGACTGCAGGAAGTGGCGGCGCGTCCACCCGTCGACGACGCCTCGGCGCGGCGCCGGATCATCCTGCACCGGTTCGCGACGAGCGTGCGGGACTGGTCGCGGATCGCGACCCTGTCGCCCCGGACGCCGAACGCCGCTCCGGACGACGACCCCGCATTCACCCCGTCGGTCACTCTCGTGGGCGGCTGGCTGCCGGGCTCGTCGATGGTCAGCGCGAGCGCGTCGACCGAGAGCGGTCCTCGGCTGGCCGACCGTGTCCGGATGGCTTCCAACGTCCGGGTCGCCATCCAGATCGGCGTCGCCGTCACCGGCGCCATACTCCTGGGCAGTGTGCTGTCCGAGCGCCGGTTCTACTGGGCGGTCATCGCTGCGTTCGTGACGTTCATGGGCGCGAACAACGCGACGGAGCAGGTCCGCAAGGGGCTGCTGCGGGTGATCGGCACGCTGATCGGCGTCTTCCTCGGCTCCTGGCTCGCGCACGTCGTCGGCGGCGATGCGAATCTCGCGGTGCTCGTGGTGCTCCTCTCCATCGGACTGGGCATCTACTTCCTGCGGATCAGTTATGCCTTCATGGTCGTGGGCATCACGGTCATGGTCTCGTTGCTGTATGTCGAGCTGGGTGAGTTCTCCGACGGCCTGTTGCAGCTGCGGCTGGAGGAAACGGCGATCGGCGCCGCCGTCGCGATCCTGACCGTGCTGCTGGTCTTCCCGTTGCGTTCGTGGCAGGTGGTCCGGGTCGCCGCGCGCGATCATGCCGCGGCCGTGCGCACGCTCGTCGACGGCACGCTGCGCAGAGTCACCGGCGACTGCGCCGACACCGAACTCCGTTCCGCCGCAAGGGAGCTCGACCTCACCCACCAGACACTGGTCGCGTCGCTGAAGCCGTTGCGCGGCCTGCCCGGCCCTGGCAGCGACGTGCACCGCAAGCTGCGCTCGGCGGCGGACGCGTCGGTGCACCGGGCGAGGATGCTGCTGCGCGAGAGCGGCTCCATCGCAGCGAACGACCTGGGCGCCGACGCGGGCGCGCTGGACCAGGCACGGACCGCACTCAGCTGCTCCGTCCAGGCGATCGTCGACGGTCTGACCGAGGACCGGCGCGCCGCGGAGCACACCTACACGCGGACCGCGTCACTGTTCGACTCGATCGCGACCCACCGCGCCGACGCCGAACTCATCACCCCGGCCCAGTTGCTGCTGCGCGACGTCTGCCTGCTGGACGAGTCGATGGCGGCCTTCGCCGACGCGGCGGACCTACAGGTGCGTGCCCTCGACTCGGTGCCCGCCCAGCCGGGCTGACGGACGCTAGTCGTCGTCGGGCGTCCAGGTGTCGTCGGGCTCCTGGTAGGGGTCGGGTTGTCCTTCGAAGTCGTGTTGTTCTTTGTCGTGTTCATGGTGCCGGGTCTGCTGGTCGCGTTGGGACAGGTTGTGGTCCCAGATGATGGTCATCAGGGTGTGTTCGGGGTGGGAGTCGGTGGGTGGTGGCATGCCGGGTGGTGCGGGTGGCCTGCTGGCTGCGGTGAGCCCGCCGATCGTGGTGCTCGTGTGTCCGGCGTGGCCGGTGACGTGGTAGTCGGGGTGTTCTTTGGCGTAGTTGCACCGGGCGCACAGTCCTTGCCCGTTGCGTTCGGACGTGGCGCCGCCGTCGGTGTGCCTGGTGATGTGGTCGGTGTGCCGCACCGGCGCGCTGCACCAGGGCGTGCGGCAGGTCTGGTCGCGGAACAGGATCAGGCGGGCCAGCAACCCCGGGTAGCGGCGGGCACGGGACTCCATCCCGATGATGTCGCCGGTGCCGGGGTGGGTGAACAACCGGCGTAGCCGCGGACCGGTCGGGTCCCCGGTGGCCACCCATTCACGCACCAGGTCCGCCGGCACCGGCCCGTACCCGGGCACGCGGGCGGGCGTGTCACCCAACAGCGTGTCCAGGGGCATGAGCAGGTTCACCGTCACCCCGAACACCTCGTGCGCTTTCGCCCTGCCGGTGACGCGTTCCACCAGGGTGTCGGCCATCACCTGCCCCCGGTGCACACTGCCCGGGTCTGCCCCGGCGTCGGCGGCGGCTTCACGCGCTGTGGTGACGGCGTCTTCCAGGGCGGCCATGCACGCCAGGGCGTCCTTGACCGGTAACAGCGCGGTCAGGTAGGCCATGGTGTCACCGGCGGGTCGCAGGCTCACCCCACGCCGGGCGTGAGCGGCGCGGCGGCGTGCCGCGACCGCCTCGGCGGCCACCAGCATCGCTTGCTCTTTCGCCAGTGCGGCGAGCCGGGCACCGGAGGCGGTGCCGAGGTGGTCGCGGATCCCGGCGTCGACGCCGGATTGTTGGTCACCGGTCAGGCCGGTGGTTTCCCGCACGATCCGGGTCGCGTCCCACTCGGAGATGACGCCGGCGGCGAGCGCGGCCAGCGTGTGCGGCATGTGCCCCACCAGCACGTGGCACAACCCCACGAACGCGGCACCTTGGTGTGGGGTGCACCGGCGGGCGAACCCGACCTGCGAGCCGACCACCCGGGTCGTGTCCGCCGCGGTGATCCCGCGCGGGATGTCGCGGGCGGTTTGGGCGTCGTGCACTGCCACGACCGCCCGCGCCTGCCGGGCGGTGATCGCGTTGCGTAACTCGTCCAGGACCCGTAACTCTTCCACCAGGGCTTCCACATCGGCGCCGTCACCGGCGGTCAGGGGCGTGTCGAGGCGGTCGTGGAAGGCGCGCACCGCGGTCACGTCCAGTACGCCGCCGGCGCCTGGTCCGTTGTCCCGCGGTTCCTCGTCCATGTGTTCGAGTATGTCACGAATACTCCTGCAGCACAATGCTTTTCGCTGAGTATTGTTATCCACATCCCCTGCAAAACCGGCTCATCGTCCACAGGTCACGACAGGGGGATGTGGATGCACGGCACCCAGTACCAGGCAACGAGCAGGCGACGACAGGTCCACGCAACTCGGGATCGCGCATGAAGGCGCGATCCCGAGCGACCGCGAGATCACTCGGTGAGGAAGCCGTCAGTGACGGGGGAAGCCGGTCCCGGGGAGGCGCCGGGCCCGTCAGCGCTTGGAGAGCATCTCCGCGACGAGGAAGGCCAGTTCGAGGCTCTGCTGGTGGTTCAGCCGCGGGTCGCACGCCGTCTCGTAGCGCTTCTCGAGGTCGGCGTCGATGATCTTCTCGCTGCCGCCGAGGCACTCGGTGACGTCGTTGCCGGTCAGCTCGACGTGCAGGCCACCGGGCACGGTCCCCAGGTCGCGGTGGACCTCGAAGAAGCCACGCACCTCCTCGATGATGTCGTCGAACTCGCGGGTCTTGTAGCCGGTCGAGGACTCGAAGGTGTTGCCGTGCATCGGGTCGCAGATCCACACGACCTTCGCACCGGTCTCGGTGACGCGGCGCACGATCGCGGGAAGCTTGTCCCGGACGTTGCCCGCGCCCATCCGGGTGATGAAGGTGAGGCGACCCGGCGTGCGCTCGGGGTCCAGGCGGTCGATCAACTGCACGACGTCGTCCGGGTCGGCCGTCGGGCCGAGCTTGACGCCGATCGGGTTGTGGATCCGGGCGGCGAAATCCACGTGGGCGTGGTCCAGCTGGCGGGTCCGCTCCCCCACCCACACGAAGTGGCCGGACACGGCGTAGGGGTTGCCGGTGCGGGAGTCGATGCGGGTCAGCGGCTGCTCGTAGTCCAGCAGCAGCGCCTCGTGGCTGGCGAAGAACTCCACACCGGACAGCGGGGTCGAGTCGAAGTCGACGCCGCACGCGAGCATGAACTTCATCGCCCGGTCGATCTCCCGGGCGATCGACTCGTAGCGTGAGTAGGCGGCGTTGGCGATGAAGCCGCGGTTCCATTCGTGCACCTGCCGCAGATCGGCGAAACCGCCTGTGGTGAAAGCGCGTACGAGGTTCAGTGTCGACGACGCAGTGTGGTAGGCGCGCAGCAGCCGCTGCGGGTCGGGTGTGCGGGCATCGGCGTCGAACTCGAAGTCGTTGATGATGTCGCCGCGGAACGCGGGCAATGTCACGTCACCGCGGGTCTCGGTGTCCTTGCTGCGCGGCTTGGCGTACTGGCCGGCGAGCCGGCCGATCTTGACCACCGGCGTGCTCGCACCGTAGGTGAGCACCGCCGCCATCTGCAGGATGGTCTTGACCCGGTCGCGGATGTTGTCGGCGGTCGCCTCGGAGAAACGCTCCGCGCAGTCACCGCCCTGCAACACGAACGCCTCACCGAGCGCCGCCGCAGCGAGCCGGGAACGCAGCACGTCGCACTCGCCGGCGAAGACCAGCGGGGGCGCTGCGGCGAGCTCGCCGCGCACCGCACGGACAGCTCCGGCGTCCGGCCACCGCGGCTGCTGCAGGGCGGGCAGATCGGCCCACTCGACCTGTTCGGTCAGCAGTCGGTGCATGGTGGAGGAATCGGGTGCTGTCGTGCTCACCCGTCAAGGGTACGGGCGTCGCCGGAGCGTGACTCCAGCGGTATTGCCTACTGGGACCGTGCCCCGTCCGCCGCGGGAGTGTCCGAGCCGGTCTCGTCCGGTGCTTCGGTGGAACCGTCCGTGTCGCCCTTTGGTGCGGCGTCGCCCTGCGGTGCCGCCTCATCCTTGTGATGCTGCAGCCGGTCCTTGGCGTGCGTGGCGAGCGCCGCGGCGCCGCCGCCGATCTCCTTGGCCTTCTGGGTCAGGCCCTTCTTCACCGACGAGCCGTAGACGTCGACATACTCCTGACCGCTCAGCAGCATGATCTCGTACATCACCTCGTCGGTGATCGAGCGCAGCACGAAGCGGTCGTCCTGCATCCCCTCGTAGCGGTCGAAGTCGATCGGTTCACCGAAGCGCACGTGCGGCCGGATGATCCGGCCGAACAGCTTGCCCTGCGGTGCGATCACGTCGGTGCCGATGACTCCCACCGGGATCACCGGCGCACCGGACTCCAGGGCGATACGGGCAATGCCGGTCTTGCCCTTGTAGAGACGTCCGTCCGGCGAGCGCGTGCCCTCCGGGTAGATGCCGAACAGCTCACCCCTGCGCAGGATCCGCAGCCCGGTCTCCAACGCGCCCGCGGCGGCAGTGCCGCTCGACCGGTCGATCGGCACCTGTCCCGCCCCGGAGAAGAACGCCTTCTGCAGGCGCCCCTTCAGACCCGGGGTGTTGAAGTACTCGGCCTTGGCGACGAACGTCACCCGGCGCGGGATGACCAGTGGCATGAAGAGCCAGTCGGCGATCGACAGGTGATTACTGGCCAGGATCGCGGGTCCGTGCTCCGGGACGTTCTGGGCTCCCTCGACCGTCGGACGGAACACGCCCTTGAGCAACGGGCCGAGGAGCACCCACTTGAGCAGCCAATAGAACACCCACGTCTCCTTCTCACTGGTCCGTGCAGGATACGGCAGCCACCCCGCATCCGCCCCGGAGGTGAAAGGATGAAGTCGACCACGCTGTGACCCGCACGAAGGAACGACGATGAACGTGCTGCCGGGAGCCGAACCCTTCGCCCACGACGGGACACGCACGGGCGTCCTCGTGTGTCACGGATTCACGGGTTCGCCGCAGAGCATGCTGCCGCTGGCCAAGCGGTGCGCCGCCGAAGGATTCACCGTCCGGCTGCCGCGGCTGCCCGGACACGGCACGCACTGGAAGGACCTCAACCGGACCCGCTGGACCGATTGGTGGTCCGCCGTCGACGACGCATACACCGAGCTCGCCCAGCGCTGCGATCACATCGTCGCGGTCGGTATGTCGATGGGTGGCACCCTCGCCACGCTCGCGGCACAGCAGCATCCGCACGGCATCGGCGGACTGGTGTTGATCAACCCCGCGTACGTCATGCGCGACATCCGGCTCAAGGCGTTGCCCGTGCTGCAGCACGTCGTACCGTCCATCGCCTCGATCGCAGGCGACATCAAGAAGCCCGGCGTCTCCGAGCTGGCCTACGAGCGCACCCCGCTACGGGCGCTGCAGTCCCAGCGACGGATGTGGGAGCAGGTCACCCGGGACCTGCCGCAGATCACCCAGCCGGTGTTGCTGCTGCACTCCCCCGACGACCACGTCGTGCCACCGGAGTGCTCGGCGCTGCTCCTGGCCCGGGTCTCCAGCGCCGACAAGACCGAGGTCCTGCTGCACGACAGCTATCACGTCGCGACCCTCGACAACGATGCCCAGCTGATCGAGGATGAAACCGTGCAGTTCATCCAGCGCGTGACGGCGGCCTCGTCATGAGCCTCGAGGGTCGCGAGGAGCCGGAGAACCAGACGGAGATAGACCGCCGGTTCGCCGAGATCGTGGCCCAGTTCGGGGCCGACGAGGCCGACTGGGACACGCCGGAGAACACCACCGACGGCGGCCGCGAGCACCCGGTGGCCGAGACCGAGCCCGGCGACAACGACGACGTCGACGACGACACGCCGGCCGCACCGCTCGCGGAGCTGCCGGCACAGTGGCGGATGCCGCCGAGCGGGTCGGCGTCGTTGCTGGACGACGAGGACGAGACCTTCGTGCCCGCGCCGCCCCGCCCGCTGCCCAGCAGCGAGGAGGACATCGGCTTCTGGACGATGATGGGCTGCCTGGTCGGCGGGCCGTTGTGGCTGCTCTACCTGTTGTTCTTCGACCGCTACGCGCAGTCGTTGTGGTGGGTGCTCGCGTGCGCGGTGTTCGTCGCCGGAGTGGTCCAGCTGATCATGCGCTCGCCGAAGAACCACGACGACGACCCGGACGACGACGGCGCGGTGCTATGACGCCAACGTGCTGACGTCCAGGTCGACGACCACCGGCAGGTGATCGGTCGCGGCGGCGAGCAGCCTTGCGTCCAGGTCGAGTTCGGGTATGACGCCGGGCAGCCCCTCGGTGGCGAAGATCCCGTCGATCTGCTTGTGCGGGTCCCGCGCGGAGAACGTCGGCGCCGACGCCGACACCTCGTGCAGCTCACCCGCCAGGCGTCGCCAGGTGGGCCCGGACGGTTCCTCGTTGAGGTCGCCGCCGACCACCACCGGTAGCCGCGGCCCGACCTCACCGAGCAGGGCCTTGACCTCGGCCCCCCGGTCCGTCGCACGCAGCGACAGATGCACACTGCAGGCCACCAGTGGACGGTGGCCCGGCAGCCGCACCGTAGCCATACCGAAGCCGCGGGGCTCGTCGAACCGGCGCACCGGCAGCGGTCCGTGCCGCGCGTCGAGCAGGTCCAGTCGCAGGCTGGTCATCACCGTGGTGCTCATCCGGTAGCGCCTGCCACCGAACCAGGTGAGCCCGACCTCGTCGGCGAAGCCCGCGATCCGGTGCCCGGACACGGGGTGCCGCGGCACCTCCTGCAGCAACAGCACGTCGGGCGCGATCGTGGTGATGATCTCCACCAGTGCGGCACGGTCGTCCTTCAGCCCCCGCACGTTGTATGACGCCACGCGGACGCTGTGCGCCCGTGCCTCCTCTGTCATGGCTGCTCCGTCCCGGCGACCGCGCTGCGCGCCAGGTCGGCCGCGCCGACGAAACCGGCCTCGTTCCCCAGCGCGGCCTGCACGATCCGGGCCTCCGGGCGGTAACCGCGACCGGCCAGGTGCCGCCGGAAGGAGTCCCGGGCCGGGTCCAGCAGCAGCGGCCCGGCGGCGCTCACCCCGCCGCCGATGACGAACGCGCTCGGGTCGAAGGCGTTCGCCAGGTTGGCCAGTCCGGTGCCCAGCCAGGTGCCGACCTCACTCAGCAGCTCCGCCGCGGTGGGGTCACCGGCACGGGCCGCCTCGGTGATCATCGGGCCGGTCAGCTGCAGCGGGTCACCGCCGACGGCGTCGGCCAGGTCGTGCGCGAGCGGTGACCCGGACACCACCAGCGACCGGGCCTCGCGGACCAGGGCGTTGCCGCTGGCGTACTGCTCCCAGCAACCGCGGTTGCCGCATTCGCACCGATGCCCGCCGGGCACGACCTGCATGTGCCCGAACTCGCCGGCGATGCCGAACCGGCCGCGCTCGATCCGGCCGTCGACCAGGATGGCGCCACCGATACCGGTGCCGAGGTTGACCATGAGCACGTGGGACTCGTCCTGCACGTTGCCGAATCGGTACTCGGCCCAGCACGCCGCGTTGGCGTCGTTGTCGACGAAGACCGGGGTGCCGAGACGCTGCACCAGCGTCTCGCGCAGCGGCTCGTGACGCCAGGACAGGTGGGGCGCGAAGACGACGGTTGCCCGGTCGGCTGCCACGAACCCGGCAGCGCCGATGCCCACCGCGGTCACCTCGGACGCGGCGCGCCCGCGCAGGTCCTCGACGACCTCGACGATGAGGTCCTCGACGACCTTCGGCTCGGTGGTGCGGTGCGGGGTGTCGCGGCGCACCTGGTCGACGACCGCGCCCGACGGGTCGATCAGCCCACCGGCGACCTTGGTGCCACCGATGTCGATGCCGATGGCAAGTGCGTCCTGCGGATCGGTCACCGTGCCGGTCCTTTCGTGTCGTGACCCACCGCGGTCAGTCGGCGTCGTCGTGGGTCGCGTCGCCGGTCCGGCGTTCCTCGGCCGCCGAGCGCAGGCCACCGGCCACCATGCTCAGCAGGTCGGCGACGCGGTCGAGCAGCTCGGGCTGCACGGCCTGCAGCAGGCCGGCCGCCCGGCACACCGGGCACATCCGGCACACGGCCTCGACCGAGTCGCCGTGCGTGCATCCGCAGGCAGCGGCCTCACCGGTCACGGACTCGTGCGTGGCGGACGGCCCGAAGGACGTGCCCCGGCCGTTCTGCGCCCAGGTCGAGAACGCCTGCGCCAGCCGGGCAGCCTCGTCCGCCACCGACGAGGTGCCTGTTCCGTCGGGGGTCTCCTTCTCAGCAGCCACGGTCAGCTCTCGACGCGCTTCTTCAGACCCTTCAGCGCGGTGTCGATGATCGTCTTCTCGGCCTTGCGCCGGATCATCCCGATCACCGGGATGCTCAGGTCGACACTCAGCTCGTAGACGACCTCGGTGCCCTTGCCGTCGCTGCTGAGCCGGTAGACACCGTCCAGCGCCTTCAGGATGCTGGACTTCACCAGTTGCCACGACACCACGCCGGTGCCGTCCTCGTCGACGTCCCACGTGTAGGCCAGCGTGTAGGTGTCCTTGATGACCCCGGCGTCGAGCGTCATCTGGACCTGGTCGGGCCAGCCCTGTTCGTCCTCGGTGAGGACCTCGGCCTTCCTGATCTGCCCGGTCCACTCCGGATAGCCGTCGAAGTCGGCGATCACGTCGAGCACCTCGGCGGGCGCAGCTTTGATCGTGACGGAGGACTTGGTGCTGTCAGCCATGGGGGGAGCCTACCTGCCGTCCGTACCCGCCGAGCCGAGCCGCGTGCGCAGAAACTGCGTGTATGCCGCCCGCAGCGCGCCCGGACCGACACCGAAGGTGGTGGCGAAGGCGGCCGGTGCCCTGGCATCGGCCGCCCGCACGAACGCGACGAACCGGGCCTGCCCGAAACGGTGGGCCAGGAAGCGGCACCAGACGAACGCCTCCTGGTAGGCCGCCGCCGGTCGCGCGGTGAAGTCGGAGTCGGCCGGCGGCCCGGTCGGTGCCCGGCCCGCCCGGACCGCGGTGGCGACCTCGGGTGCCAGCTGCGCCAGACCCAGCCTGCTCGCGTGGTAGGCGGTGTACTCGGCGGAGCCTTCGATGATCCAGCGCGCGACCCCGGTGAGCGTCGCCTGGTGCAGGGCGAGGTGGGTCAATTCGTGGGTGAGGACCACGACCCGTCCCTGCGCGGTGACCGCGCTGAACACGGCGGGCGCAAGCACCACCCGGTCGTCGGGTGTGGTCGTCGCGGCGATCTGTGCGCCGCCCTCGGCCGATCCACCGCGGGCCCGGAACTCGGCCCGGTCCCGCGGCACCTCGATCACCACGCGGCCGGACAACACAGAGGTCCCCCAGACCTCCCGGACCCGCGCGATCGCGGCCCGGGTCTCGGCCGCGACGGTGCGCAACCGGTCGGTGCCGACGGTCCCCCGCACCACGAGCCGGCCGTCGCGCACCACCCGGGCGCCTGCCCAGGCCGAGCCGGAACCGGCATCCGAACCGGAGCCGGACGTCGCCGGAGCACGGAGCGACGAACACGCGCCGAGCAGCGCCGCCACTGCCGCCATACCCGCGCAGCACGCGGTGCGGCGGCTGACGGGTGGCCGCAGCGCTGCTCTCACCCGGTCGACCGTAATGGTTCCCAGGGCTCGATCCGCGCGGTCGCCGAGACCGCCTCCTGCGCCGTGATCAGGCCGGCCGATGCGAGGACGTCGACCGCGCGCCGCTCGTCGTCGTCCAGGCGCTGCTCCAGCGGCGCGAGCTGCAGCAGGGCGGTCACCATGCACTCGGCACAGTGCCTGTCGCGTGCTGGGCACGTTTCGCAGTCGATCCGCATGTCATCACCTCTTCGTCCGTGGCCGCTGCTCGACCTTCGCGATTCACGCTAGGGCGCACCTATGACAGCCTCCCCGCGCTCGCTTCCGAGACGGCCCGCGTCAGCCGGTCGAGCCGCTCCGTGCGCAGCCGCCACGCCTGCCAGTACAACTGCACGTCGAGGTGATCGCGCAGCACCGGCACGAGCGCTCCGCTGTCGAGCAGTTGACGGGCCTGCGCCACCGGAACCATCCCCCACCCGAGCCCCGTGGCGACCGCGGCGACGAACGACTCCGACGACGGCACCTCGTGCACCACCGCGGATCGGTCGATCCCGCGGGCCCGCAGCAACGCGACCTGCAGGTCGTCACGGTCGTTGAACCGCACCGACGGCATCGCCGCCAGGTCGACGCCGCGTCCGTGGCGATGCCGCTCACGCAGCTCCGGCGTGCACACCGGCAGGTACCGCATCCGCACCAGTGGCGTCACCGAACACCCCTGCACCGCAACGGGATCCGCGGTCACCGCGGCGACCACCGCACCGGATCGCAGCAGGGTGCTGCTGTGCGCCTGGTCCTCGACACGCAGCCGCAGCGCAACGTCCGGCCACGACGCGACCTCCGCCAGCACCGCGCTGAACCAGGTCGCGAGCGAGTCGGCGTTGATCGCGACGGTCAGCTCCTCCACACCCCCGTCGCGCAGCCCGAGCTGGTCCATGGCCTCGTTCTCCAGCACCGCTCGCTGCCTGCCCAGCCGCAGCAGGATCTCGCCGGCAGCAGTCGGACGCACCGGTGAACTCCGTTGCACCACAACGGCACCCGCCGCCCGCTCCAGCGCCCGGATCCGCTGGCTCACCGCGGAGGGCGTGATGCGCAGCCGCCGGGCGGCCGCCTCGAACGTGCCCTCGTCGGCCACCGCGACAAGGGTCTGCAACTGATCGTCCTGCATGAAGAAATGCTAATGGTCCTTCAAAATCTTTCGTTGGTCTGAACGGGGTGCGACCCGTAGCGTGGAGCGCATCATGCTCCCCGCACTGCTCACAGGCCTGTTCACCGGCCTCTCCCTGATCACCGCGATCGGCGCCCAGAACGCCTTCGTGCTCCGGCAGGGCCTCACCCTGCAGCACATCGGCGCCGTCGTGCTGGTCTGCATCGCCGGGGACGTCCTGCTCATCAACGCCGGTGTCGCGGGTGTCGGCGCGGTCATCCGCAGCCATCCGACGGTGCTGGACCTGTGCCGCTGGGGTGGCGCGGCATACCTGCTGTGGTTCGCGGTCCGCTCATTCCTCGCCGCCCGGCACGCACGCACCCTGACGTCCGAGAAGGTCGCCACCCGCGGCTCGGTGATCGCAGCCGCGCTGGCGATCACCTTCCTCAACCCGCACGTCTACCTCGACACCGTGCTGATGCTCGGCAACGTCGCCAACCAGCAAGGGGTGTCCGGTCGTTGGTGGTTCGCGCTCGGCGCCTGCCTGGCCAGCATCACCTGGTTCACGACCATCGGGTACGGCGCCCGCCTGGCCGCTCCGCTGATGAGCCGAACCTCGACCTGGCGGGTGCTGGACGTGCTGATCGGCTGCACCATGCTCACCGTCGCGGTACTGCTGGTCGTCGGCTGACGGCGCGCCGCGGCCGGATTGTCATACCCCGCACCTACGTTCGTCGGTATGAGCGAGCGCAGCAAGCGACAGCGGGCTCAGGTCGATGACGGCATCCGACGCAGGATGAGGCCGTCATGACGACGCCGGCCCCGATCCAGTCGACCTTCGACGACCTCGGCACACCCCTTGCCGAGGTGACGTTCGTCGTGCTCGACCTGGAGACCACCGGGGGCAGCGCCACCGAGTGCCAGATCACCGAGATCGGCGCCGTGAAGGTGCGCGGTGGCGAAGTGCTGGGCGAGTTCCAGACCCTGGTCAACCCGGGTGAGCCCATCCCGGCGTTCATCTCCGTGCTGACCGGCATCACCGACCCGATGGTCGCGTCCGCGCCGCACATCGGGTCGGCCCTGCCGGCGTTCCTGGAGTTCATCGGCGACGCCGTGCTCGTCGCGCACAACGCCCGCTTCGACATCACCTTCCTGAAGGTCAACTGCGAGCGGTTGCAGTTGCCGTGGCCGGGCAACGCCGTGCTCGACACCGTTCACCTGGCGCGACAGCTGGTGACGCGCGACGAAGCACCCAACCACAAGCTGTCCTCGCTGGCCCGGGTGTTCAGCACCCGCGTCACCCCCGATCACCGGGCCCTGCACGACGCGCAGGCGACGGTCGACGTGCTGCACGGGCTGATCGAGCGGGTCGGCAACCTCGGGGTGCACACCGTGGAGGAGTTGCGCTCCTACACCTCCCGGGTGACACCCGGGCAGCGACGCAAGCGCTTCCTCGCCGACAACCTGCCGTCGGCGCCGGGTGTCTACGTGTTCAAGGACGAGCGCGGCGAGCCGCTCTACGTCGGCACGTCGATCGACATCAAGCGGCGCGTGCGCAACTACTTCACGGCGAGCGAGCACCGCACCCGGATGGCCGAGATGGTCGGCCTCGCCACGTCGGTGACCCCGATCGTCTGCCGCACGACACTGGAGGCGCAGGTGCGTGAGCTGCGGCTGATCGCGCAGCACAAGCCGCGCTACAACCGCCGCTCCCGTCACCCGGAGCGTGCCCTGTGGGTGAAGCTCACCGCCGAGCCGTTCCCGCGACTGTCGATCGTGCGCCGGGTCATGGACGACGGCGCCACCTACGCCGGGCCGTTCGGCTCCCGTGCCATCGCCGAGCAGGCGGTCGCGGCCGTGCACGAGGTCGTGCCGCTGCGCCAGTGCACCAAACGACTGTCGACCAAGGGCACCGGCACCGCCTGCGCGCTGGCCGAGATGGGCCGCTGCGGCGCACCGTGCGAGGGCCGCCAGTCCCCCGACGACTACGCCACCGTCGCGCAGCGGGTCGCCGACGCGCTCCGCGGCGACTGCCACGAGGTGCTCGAAGCCCTGGCCGAGCGTCTCGACCGGCTCGCGACCGACGAGCGGTTCGAGGACGCCGCCGTCGTGCGCGACCGCATGCTGTCCCTCGTGCGTGCCGCGGCCCGCGCCCAACGGATGGCGCCGCTCGCGGCCAGCCCGGAGATCGTCGCGGCGGCACCGACACCCGCCGGGGGCTGGGAGTTCACCTGTGTCCGGTACGGCCGGTTCGCGGGCGCGACGGTCTGCCCGCCCCGCGCGGACACCCGGACCTACCTCGCGGCACTGCGGGACAGCGCCGAGCACGTGGCACGCCCCGACGCGCCCGTCCCGGCCGCGACACCCGAGGAGACCGAGAAGATCCTGCGGTGGCTCGAGCAACCGGGCGTGCGCGTCGTCGACATCGACGGGGTGTGGGTCTGCCCGGTCGGCGGGGCCGTCGGCGCCCAGGCCGCGCTCGACGCCACGTTCGACCGTTCCGACGTTCCCGGCTTCGAGGAGTCGACCACCTGGCGCGGGCGCCGACCCGTCCGAGTGGGGTCCGACCCCGGTCTGCGCGCGATGTGACCCGCCGGCCGGCGACCGGCAGCAGCGCGCACCCATCGCCGTCCAGCCCGTAAGCTGGCCGCATGATTTCTGCGATCGTGATGATCAAGGCGGACGTGAACCGCATCCCGGAGGTTGCCCAGGAGATCTCCGAGATCGACGGCATCGCCGAGGTCTACAGCGTCACCGGCGACGTCGACCTCATCGCCGTCGCGAGGGTCGCCCGGCACGAGGACTTCGCCGACGTGATCGCCGACCGCCTCAACAAGGTCGAGGGGGTCCGCGACTCGCAGACCCACATCGCGTTCCGCACCTACTCCAGCCAGGACCTCGGCGCGGCCTTCGCCATCGGCCTGGACGACTGAGGGTTCCTCAGCCCGCGGCGTTGCGGATCTTCTCGGTGGCGGCCGCCCACCGCTCGATCACCGCGGTGGCCGCCCCGGAGTCGATCGCGTCACGCGCCTGCGCCATACCGGCGTCCAGCGCCGCGTCCAGGTCGTCGTGAGCACCGAACCGGCCGCCGTCGTGCTCGCCGGCCGACACCACCGCGAGCGCCAGGCCGGAGTTGAGCACCACGGCGTCCCGCACGGCGCCGCTCGCGCCGCCGAACACCTCGCGTGCGATGCCCGCGTTGTATGCCGCGTCGCCGCCGCGGAGCGCGTCGATCGGCGCCGGCTCGACACCGTGCGCCGTCGGATCGATCGTGTGGACGCTCGTTTCGCCGTCGCTGACCCAGTGCACGGTCGAGGTGGTGGTCACCGTCACCTCGTCCAGTCCGTCGTCCCCGCGCGAGACGGCGGCGTGACGCCCCCGCTCCGCGAACACGCCGGCCATCAGGGGCAGCATTCGCGGGTCGGCCGCACCGATCGACGCGTACCGCGTGCCGGCCGGGTTGGTCAGCGGACCGAGCACGTTGAACGCCGTGCGGATGCCGAGTTCGCTGCGGGTCGGGGCGGTGAAACGGAACGACGGGTGGAAGGTCTGCGCGAAACAGAAGGTGATGCCGGCCTCCTGGGCCACCCGGGCGACCTGCTCGGCCGTCAGGTCCAGCCGCACGCCGAGCGACTCGAGCACGTCCGCCGCGCCCGACTTGGAGGACGCCGCCCGGTTGCCGTGCTTGACCAGGGTGACGCCGGCGCCGGCACACACCACCGCCGACATGGTGGAGATGTTGACGGTGTGGGCGCCGTCGCCGCCGGTGCCCACGATGTCGAGCGTCGGCCCGGGCACCTCGATCGGCACGGCGTGCCGGATCATCTCGTCGGCCAGGCCGCGGAACTCGTCGACGGTCTCGCCCTTGGCCCGCAGGGCCACCAGGAATCCGGCGATCTGGGAGCCGGTGGCCTCACCGGACATGATCTGGTTCATGGCCCACTCGGCCTCGGCGGTGGTGAGGTGCTGGCCGTCCAACAGCGTGTTCAGCAGCCGCGGCCAGGTGACGTCTGCCATCCCGGGTGCCCTCAGTCGTCGGCGCCGCGACGCACCAGGTCGGCGATGGCCGAACCGATCGTCAGCGGGTCGATCGGGTGCGGGACGGCCGCGTCGCACTGCGACCACACCGCGAGCCAGCCGTCCGAGGGGCGACCGGTCAGCACGAGCACCGGCGGGCAGTCGAACACCTCGTTCTTCAGCTGACGGCACAGCCCGAGGCCGCCGAACTTGGCCGCCTCACCGTCGAGGATGAGCAGGTCGTAACGCTCCTTGTCGACCGCCTCGATCACCGCGGCGGGCGTGGCGCACTCGCGCCAGCTGACGATCTCGACATCCTTCGCGGGCCGGCGACCGACCCCCAGCCGGACGGCGTCGCGGGTCGCGATGTCGTCGCTGTAGAGCAGGACGGTCAACTGGTGCACGCCATCGCTCGCCGTGCCTGCCGGAACCACTGCGGAGGAGGAAGTCATAACCCCGGATGCTACTGGTTCACGAGGGAACGAACGACGGCAGCCGGGCGTTGCAAGGGGTGAGGCGGGCCGGAAAGGGCCGTCTCCCGCCGTGCCCGCGTCGTCCACTTTCGCACGATCTCGCAGTTCGGCTGTCACGAAAAGGAACTCGCCAGGGGGTCGCCCGCGCGCGCCCGCGCCGATGGGGCCATAATGGCCAACGTGGCGACCGCAACGACGGCTCATACGAGCGATTCCCGGATCCCGGCAGGTCATGGACCTGTCAGTCGGCCAAACCTGACGGCAGTCGGGACCATGGTGTGGCTGGCCAGCGAGCTGATGTTCTTCGCGGGATTGTTCGCGATGTACTTCACCATCCGCTCGGTCGCCGGGCCGCTGTGGACCGAGCGCACCAGCCATCTCGAGGTCGGTTACGCCTTCGGCAACACGCTGGTGCTGGTCATCTCCTCGATCTGGTGCCAGTTCGGCGTCTTCAAGGCCGAGGCCGGCAAGCCGCACCGCGACGGCAAGCTGTGGCAGGTGACCACGTGGGGGATGCGCGAGTGGTACGTCCTGGCGTTCCTCTTCGGTGCGGTCTTCGTCTCCGGCCAGGTGCTGGAGTACTCCAACATGTTCGGCGAGGGCATCTCCCTGGACTCCGACGCCTACGGCTCGATGTTCTACATGACGACCGGCTTCCACGCCCTGCACGTCACCGGTGGCCTGATGGCCTTCCTGATGATCATCGGCCGTACCTTCACCGCCCGGAAGTTCACCCACCACCAAGTCACCGGCGCGATCGTCGTGTCCTATTACTGGCACTTCGTCGACGTCGTGTGGATCGCGCTGTTCGCAACCATCTACCTCCTCCAGTGACAGGCCCCGCGCCGATGTTGCTCACCCACCCCTTCAACGACGACAGGACGGCTCCGTGAGTTCACTCGTTGCCCGCCGCCGGCACCCGGCAGCGATAGCGATCGTTTTGCTACTCGGCCTCATCCTCACCGGCGGCCTCTACGCAGCGTTCGCGCCCAAGGACGCCGACGCCGCCACCAGCAGCACCCAGACGATTGCGGCCGGACACAAGCTCTTCCTGTCCAACTGCGCGTCCTGCCACGGGGTCAACGCCACCGGCACCGACGACGCGCCGTCCCTGGTCGGCGTCGGCGCCGCCGCCGTCGACTTCCAGGTCGGCACCGGCCGTATGCCGCTGGCCAACCCGGGTGTGCAGGCCGAGCGCGGCAAGGTGCAGTTCACCGGCGACGAGGTCTCCCAGCTGTCGGCATACGTCGCCTCGCTGGGCACCGGCCCCTCGATCCCGTCCTCGAGCCTGACCAGCGGTGGCGGCGACATCGCCAAGGGCGGCGAGCTGTTCCGCGTCAACTGCGCGATGTGCCACAACTTCGCCGGCTCGGGCGGCGCCCTGACCCGCGGCAAGTTCGCCCCGAACCTCATGGACGTCTCCGGCCGCCACATCTACGAGGCGATGCTGACCGGCCCGCAGTCCATGCCGGTGTTCAACAACAGCAACCTGTCCCCGCAGGACAAGAAGGACATCATCTCCTTCCTGCAGAACGTCAAGACGGAGTCCAGCCCGGGTGGCTGGAGCATGGGCAACCTGGGCCCGGTGACCGAGGGTCTGTTCGCCTGGACCATCGGCATCGGCCTGCTGATCTTCATCGCGGTCTGGCTCGGTAAGAAGGCCGCCTGATGACTGACGACAACGACGCTTCGATCCCGAAGGAGCCGGCTGTGAGCCACGACGAGTCGGGCCGAGCCGTCGCAACCCGCGACGGCGAGCACGCACTCCCCGAGCGCTTCGAGAACCCCGGACTGCCGCCGCACGTGCACCGCCTGGGTGACCACGACGAGGCCGCCGCCAAGCGCAGCGAGCGTCAGGTCGCCGCGCTGTTCACCATCTCGATGCTCGCGACCGTCCTGTTCGTCGTCGCCTACGCGATGATCGGCAAGGACGACAACGTCACGCTGCCGATCCTGGGCAAGGTGCACGCGCTCAACGTCGCGCTCGGCGTGACCCTGGCGTTCTCGCTGCTCGGCATCGGCCTGGGCGCGGTCCACTGGGCCAAGACGCTGATGTCCGACGAGGAGGTCGTCGAGGAGCGCCACACGCTGCGTTCCGACGACGAGGCCCGTGCGGGCGCCATCAAGGTGCTGACCGACGGTGCGGAGTCGGCGCAGATCAACCGCCGGCCGCTCATCAAGTACACGCTGGGCGGTGCGCTCGGGCTGTTCGCGATCCCGCTCGGCCTGCAGCTGGTCGGCGGCCTCGGCCCGTTCAAGAACGACGTCAACGACCTGCGTACGACGATGTGGGACACCGGTGTGCCGGTGCTGGGCGCCAACGGCAAACCCGAGATGAAGAACGGCAAGGTCGTCACCCGTCCCCGCCGCCTGATGCGGGACCCGGAGGGCACCGCCATCCGGCTGTCGGACGTCACGCTCGGCTCGGTCTTCCACGTGCTGCCCGAGGGCATCAACGACACCGCCGAACCCAGCAACGAGAAGGTCAAGGCGGCCGTCATCCTCATCTCGCTGCAGGAGAACAAGATCAAGAGCGCCCGCGAACGCGACTGGGGCTTGGACGGCGTCGTCGCCTTCTCCAAGATCTGCACGCACGTCGGGTGCTCGGTCGGCCTCTACGAGCAGACCACCCATCACCTGCTGTGCCCGTGCCACCAGTCGACCTTCGACGTGACCGAGGACTGCAAGGTCATCTTCGGACCCGCGAAGCGGCCGCTTCCGCAGCTTAAGATCGAAGTGGACGACGACGGATACCTCTACGCGCCGCACGGCTTCGACGAGCCGGTCGGCCCGAGCTTCTGGGAGCGTGGCTGATGAGCGAGCAGACCAAGGCCCGCAGCACCGCGGACGCGCTGCGCGACGACGACAAGACCGACGCACCGGCCGGCGACGGCGGCCCGGTCGGCGCCATCGCCAACTGGGTCGACGAGCGGACCGGTGCCGCCAAGGGTGTCCGCTTCCTGCTGAAGAAGGTCTTCCCCGACCACTGGTCGTTCATGCTGGGTGAGATCGCGATGTACTCGCTGGTCATCCTGCTGATCAGCGGCACGTTCCTCACCTTCTGGTTCGTCCCGAGCATGGGCGAGACGACCTACACCGGTTCCTACGTGCCCCTCAAGGGCGTGGACATGAGCGAGGCGTTCGCCTCGACCGTGAAGATCTCGATGGACGTCAAGGGCGGTCTGCTGATCCGGCAGATCCACCACTGGTCGGCGCTGATCTTCGTGGTCTCCATCGCGTTGCACATGTTCCGGGTGTTCTTCACCGGTGCGTTCCGCAAGCCGCGTGAGATCAACTGGATCATCGGTCTGCTGCTGGCCATGCTGGCCATGGTCGAGGGCTTCATCGGTTACTCGCTGCCCGACGACCTGCTGTCCGGCACCGGTATCCGCGCGATGCAGGGCTTCATCCTCTCCATCCCGATCGTGGGCACCTACATCAGCTACATCCTGTTCGGCGGCGGGTTCCCCGGCCAGGACATCATTCCCCGGTTCTTCACCATCCACGTGCTGTTGCTGCCGGCGATCCTGGTCGGCCTGTTCACAGCGCACATCATCCTGGTGATGGTCCACAAGCACACGCAGTACCCCGGGCCCGGCCGGACCAACAAGAACGTCGTCGGCTTCCCGATGATGCCGGTCTACGCGGCCAAGGCGGGTGGCTTCTTCTTCATCGTCTTCGGCATCACCGCCCTGATCGCGGGTCTGGTCTCGATCAACCCGATCTGGATGTACGGACCGTACGAACCCACCATGATCACCGCCGGCTCGCAGCCGGACTGGTACATGGGCTTCGCCGACGGTGCGCTGCGATTGTTGCCCGGCTTCCTGGAGTTCGACCTCTTCGGGAAGACGTGGAGCTTCAACGTGATGATCGGCGCCATCCTGATGATCCCGATCCTGTGGACCGTCATGGGCCTCTACCCGTTCATCGAGAAGTGGGTCACCGGCGACAACGAGGAGCACCACCTGCTCGACCGGCCGCGCAACCGGCCCACCCGCACCGGTCTCGGCATGGCTGCCATCACCTTCTACGGCATCCTGTTCGCCGCCTGCGGCAACGACATCATCGCGATCAAGTTCCACCTGTCGATCAACGACATCACCGAATCCTTCCGGGTCGGGCTGATCGTGGCACCGATCATCGTCTTCTGGGTCGTCAAACGGCTGTGTCTGTCGTTGCAGCGCTACGACCGCGACCTGGTCCTGCACGGTAGGGAGAGCGGGCGACTGGTGCGCACCAGCAAGGGCCGGTTCTTCGAGGCGCACGAGGCGCTGGGCGACTACGACCGCTGGCGGCTGGTGTCCTACGACTCCCCCGAGCCCGTCGGGCTGCCGCCGGCCACCGACGAGCACGGCGTGCGTCGCAAGGGTGCCCGCAAGGACCGCCTGCGCGCCCGGTTGTCGCACTACTACTTCAAGGACCGTGTCGAGCCGGTCACCCCGATGGAGCTGGCCGCGGCGCACCACGACGGCCACGCCGCCGAGGCGATCGAGTCGCACCCGGACGAGGCGGAGTCGGGTCACATGCACGGTGGCGCCGAGGAGATCGGGGCGGCCCACGCCTACGGTCACCCGACACCGCACGACAAGCAGGACTGATCGGGGCACCCGATCGGCCAGGGAGGCCCACCCGGACCACGGTCCGGGTGGGCCTCCGCCGTTGCGTGACGACCCGGTGCGCGGTGGTCGCCGCCGCTAGATGAGTAATTCCTGGCTGTGGCTGGTGTTTTCGGTGTGGCGTGTGATGTTTCGGGTGGAGGGTGCCCAGACTCGGCGTTGCGTAAACCAACACCGAACCTGGAGGTCCGCCGTGGACGCCGATCTGGACACCCTCGCAACCGCACTCTATGCGCGCGTTGACGATCTCTTCAAAGACGCGCCCGATCGGCTTCCGGCACGGCCCCGCACAGGGTTCCCGGTGCACCTGACGGATGCCGAGCTGGTGACGTTGTCGGTGATGCAAGCACTGCTGGGTTTCACCAGTGAAGCACGCTGGCTGCGGTTCGCCACCACACACTTGCGGCACCTGTTCCCCTACCTGCCGTTACAGCCGGGGTACAACAAGCGGCTGCGCAAGCTGAGCGCCACCATCGGGTGGCTGATCCGCGTCCTGGGCCGCGACACCAGCATCTGGTCTGATGACGTATGGGTGGTTGACTCCACCCCGGTGGAATGTGGCCGGTCCCGGGAGACCGCCAAACGGTCCGACCTGGCCGGATTCGCCGAATACGGTTACTGTGCAAGCCATTCCAGGTTCTTCTGGGGTTTGCGGTTGCATCTGCTGGCCACCGTACATGGCCTGCCGATCGGGTTCGCCTTGACCGGCGCCAAAGCCGACGAACGCCACGCTTTGCAGGGCATCCTGGCAGACCCTGCCCTGGCCGACCTGGCGGTCGGAAACACCGTGATCGGGGACAAGAACTACTTCGGCGCCGACTTCGAAGACCACTTGACCCGGGCCGGGATCGAACTGCTCAGGCCGGCCCGCAAGGGAGAACCCGACCGCCCCGGCAGCCAATTCTTCAAACCGTTACGTCAAGTCATCGAGTCCATCTTCGACACCCTCAAAGGCCAACTCAACCTGGAAGACCACGGCGCACGCTCCACCAGCGGCGTCATCGTCCGCATCTGGCAACGCCTCCTGGCCATGACCGCAGCCATCTGGCACAACGACCGCATCGGCGCACCAGTCCTACGCTCCCTAACCGCATACGACCACTGACCCCGGGAATTACTCATCTAGGGCACGCTGGGCCGGTGACGCGTCGTGGCTGGCTCCTGTTCGCGGTGATGTGCGTCCTGTGGGGCATCTCCTACCTGTTCATCAAGGTGGCCGTCGACGAGGTGTCCGTGCCGTTCCTGGTGTTCCTCCGGACCGGCGGCGGTGCCCTGGTCCTGCTCCCCCTGGTGGCGCGCACCGGCCTGTCGCGCGCCGTGTCCGACATCCGCACCCACTGGCGGTGGATCGTGGCGTTCTCGGCCGCGGAGATGATCGGACCCTGGTTCCTGCTGTCCTCGGCCGAGCAGCGGATCGACAGCGGCCTGGCCGGGCTGCTCATCGCGGGCGTCCCGATCGTCGGCATCTTCGTCGGGCGGGCCATCGGCGATCGCGAACGCCTGGGGGCCGTCCGCTGGGCCGGGCTGCTGCTCGGCCTGCTCGGGGTGTTCGCCCTGGCGGCGCCCGCCCTGCGCGGCGGCGACTGGCTCGCGATGGGTGAGATGGCACTGGTCGTGGTCGGCTACGCGCTCGCCCCCCGGCTGGCGGCCCGGCACCTGACCACCGTGCCCGGTCTGACCCTGTCGGCCGCGTCGCTGACGATCGCCGGCGTCGTCTACCTGCCCTGGGCGATCGCCACCTGGCCGCACCGGCAGCCGAGCGCGGCCGCGTGGGCCTCGCTCGGTGCGCTCGCGATCGTGTGCACGGCGACCGCCTTCGTCGCGTTCTTCGGGCTGATCGCCGAGGTGGGCCCGAGCCGCGCCATGGTGTTCACCTACGTCAACCCGGCCGTGGCCGTCGTGGCCGGCATGCTGCTGCTGCACGAGCCGTTCACGGCGGCGATGGCCGTCGCGTTCCCGCTGATCATCGCGGGCTCGGTGCTGGCGACCCGCACCGCCAAGGTGGCGGCACCCGCACCGGCACCCGTCGGCTGACCACCGACCTGCTGCGGCCTAGCCTGGAACCCCACCCGACGAACGGAGCCCGGCAGATGCCCATCGCCATGAGCCGCGAGGAGTTCGAGGACGCCGTCGGCGACGCGCTGGACACCATCCCGCAGGAGCTGCTCGACCGACTGGACAACGTTGCCATCACCGTCGAGGACGAGCCGGCGCCGGGCAGTGCACCGGGTCTGCTCGGGTTGTACGTCGGCGTGCCGCTCACCGCGCGCGACTCCGGGTACGGGCTGGGCAACCTGCCGGACCACATCTACATCTTCCGTGGCCCGCTCACCCGCTACTGCCGTTCCCGGGAGGAGCTCCTGCAGCAGATCCGGGTGACCGTCCTGCACGAGATCGGCCACCACTTCGGCATCAGCGACGAGCGGCTGCACGAGCTGGGCTGGGGCTAGCCGGCGAGCTCACCTCCCGGAGCCCTCCAGCCGCTCCTGCAACCAGTCGCACCAGGCCAACCGGGCCTCCTGGCTGCGGATGCCCGCCTCGAGGGTCGCCCTGGTCGCGAAGGCCGGCTGCGAGGGGTCGGCCGACCCCGGCTCGGCGTCGAACTCGGCCGCGAAGCGCCGGTAGAGGCTGAGCCGGTCGGTGCTGCGGCGCCGCACCCCGTCCAGCAACTGGCGCGCCGCCGCCCGGTCGATCAGCCAGAGCGACGAGATGCGCAGCATGGTGGGATTCCGCTCGATGCTCTCCTCCGGTTCGCCGACGAGCCACGCGGTGAGCGCGTCCCGGCCTCGCGCGGTGATCTCGTAGCGTTTGGTGGGTCGTGGGCCGGCACCGCTGATCACCGTGTGCCGCACGTGGTCGCCGCGCTCCAGCCGCGCCAGCTCCGGGTAGATCTGGCTGTGCCGCGCCGACCAGAAGTACGACAGGTCGCGATCCAGCACCCGGGTGAGGTCGTACCCGGTCGACGGCGCACGGGCGAGCAGACCGAGCAACGCATACCCCAGCACGGAAACCACCCGACAACCCTAGCCAATTCATGTCAAACTCGACATATGAAGGTTTTGACATACCTGGCTTTGGGATCCGCGCTGGTGCTCGGAGCGTGCTCGACGGCGTCGGAGTCCGCGAACACGTCGCGACCAGCGTCGGTGGCAGGCACCTCCACGCACCCGCCGGACGCGCCGAGCCCGGCGCCGACGGCCGTCGGCGTCGCCCGGTGCGGGGTCGACGCCGGCGTGGCACCACGTTCGTTCACGCTCCGGGTCGGCGGGGCGAAGCTGCCGGCCGCCGCGATCGGCACCGGGAAGGACGTGGCCGTGCTGTTGCACCAGACCGACGGCGACGGTGCGTGCGGCTGGTTCCCGGTCGCCGGCATGATGGCGTCCCACGGGGTGCGGGTCATCGCGTTCGACCTGTGCGGCTACGGCGCCGCGGTGTGCCCCACCCAGGCGCCGCCGCCCGCACAGCAGGTGGGTGCGGCAGTGGACTGGGCCCGCGCCCACGGAGCCCGGCGGGTGACCGTCGTCGGCGCGTCCATGGGCGGCTCGGTCGCCCTGGGGACGGCCGGCACGGTCCGTCCCGACGCCGTGGTGGACCTGTCCGGCCCGATGGAGTGGGACGGTGTCCTGGGCTCCGCGCGAGCGGCGCACACGCTGCGCGTGCCGCTGCTGGGTGCCGCGTCCAAGGGCGATCCCGACAGCGATCCGGCGGCGTTACGCGCGGCGGTGCTGGCCAGTCCGGGAACGCACCGTTTCGTGCCCGCGCCCGACGGTCACGGCGTCGAGATGCTCACGTCATACCGGAACAGCACTTACGTCCCGACCGCGTTGCTGCGCACCGTGCTCCGGTGGATCGAGGGAGACTTCGCGACCGCGCGGCGCCCGGCGTGAGGTGACTAGATGGAGTGCTCTCCGTGGAAGTACTCGAAGACCCAGCCGATCGAGGCGAGCGCGACGAACGGCACGGCAAGCATCACCAGCCACCAGCCGACCGCGAGACCGAGGGCCACGATGGCCAGCGCTGCGCCGAGGAACAGCGGCCACCAGGAGTGCGGGCTGAAGAAGCCGTAGTCACCCTCGACGTCCTCCTGCTCCCCGAACGGGTCGTCGTCCGGGCGCAGGTCGATCTTGCGACCGGTCCACCACAGGAAGCCGCCGATCAGCGCACACAACGCCGCGGACAGGTAGAGACCGACGGAGCCGACCGGCTCCTCCCACTTGCTCCAGACGCCGTAGAGCGTCCCGGCGAAGGCGAAGAAGACGCCGATGATGGCGAACATCTTGTATTCGATCTTCATGCTGGGGCCTCACTCGCCCTTTCCGGCAGTGTCGGTCGATCGCGCAGCACCGGCGCCGGACAGCTGCGCCAGGGTCTCGTCGGCCGGTTTGACCGACCACTTGGCTGCCTGCGGGTGGTGCAGGTCGAACGCGGGACGCTCCGAGCGGATCCGCGGGATGGAGTCGAAGTTGTGCCGCGGCGGCGGGCAGGAGGTCGCCCACTCCAGCGACGCGCCGTAACCCCACGGGTCGTCGACCTCGACCATCGGCGCAGTGCGCCAGGTCTTCCAGACGTTGTAGAGGAACGGCAGCATCGAGATGCCCAGGATCAGCGCGCCGACCGAGGAGATGTCGTTCATCCACTGGAAGTCGTCCGACGGCAGGTAGTCCGCGTAACGACGGGGCATGCCCTTCACACCCAGCCAGTGCTGGATCAGGAACGTGGTGTGGAAGCCGATGAACAGCAGCCAGAAGTGCAGCTTGCCGAGCCTCTCGTCCATCATCCGGCCGGTCAGCTTGGGCCACCAGAAGTACCAGCCCGCGAACATCGCGAACACCACGGTGCCGAACACCACGTAGTGGAAGTGCGCCACCACGAAGTAGGAGTCGGTCAGGTTGAAGTCCAGGGCGGGGCTGGCCAGGATGACGCCGGTCAGACCACCGAACAGGAAGGTGACCAGGAAGCCGATCGCCCAGAGCATGGGTGTCTCGAAGGTGATGGATCCGCCATACATCGTGCCGACCCAGTTGACGAACTTCACACCCGTCGGGACCGCGATCAGCATCGTCATGATCGCGAAGAACGGCAGCAGCACCTGTCCGGTGGCGTACATGTGGTGCGCCCACACGCTCACCGACAGCGCGGCGATCGAGATGGTGGCGAACACCAGTGTCTTGTACCCGAACACCGGCTTGCGGGAGAAGACCGGGATGACCTCGGAGATGATGCCGAAGAACGGCAACGCGATGATGTAGACCTCCGGGTGCCCGAAGAACCAGAACATGTGCTCCCAGAGCATCGCACCGGCGGTCTGCGGGTCGAAGACGTGCGCACCCATGATGCGGTCCAGGCCCAGGCCGAACAGCGCGGCCGCGAGCACCGGGAAGACCACCAGCACCAGGATCGAGGTGATCAGGATGCCCCAGGTGAAGATCGGCATCCGGAACATCGTCATGCCGGGTGCGCGCATGCACACGATCGTGGTGATGAAGTTGACCGAGCCGAGGATGGTGCCGAAACCGGCGAGCGCCAGACCGAACACCCACAGGTTGCCGCCGAGACCGGGGCTGTAGGTCGCGTTGGACAGCGGGGCGTAGGCGAACCAGCCGAACGAGGCCGCGCCCTGCGGGGTCAGGAACCCGGCGCTGGCGATCAGGCCGCCGAACAGGTAGAGCCAGTAGGCGAACATGTTCAGCCGCGGGAACGCCACATCGGGCGAGCCGATCTGCAGCGGCATGATCGCATTGGCGAAACCGGCGAACAACGGTGTCGCGAACAGCAACAGCATGATCGTGCCGTGCATGGTGAACAGCTGGTTGAACTGCTCCGGGTTGTCCACGATCTGCAGGCCCGGCGCGACCAGCTCGGCACGGATCAGCAGCGCGAGCACACCACCGACCAGGAAGAACGCGAACGAGGTGATGAAGTAGAGGTTGCCGATGACCTTGTGGTCGGTGGCGGTGATCCACTTGACGAAGGTCCGCCCGGGATGGCGCGTGCGGACCCGAGCGGCTGCGCGCGCGTCGCCGGTGTCGCCGGTGTCCCCGACGCGTGGCGTGACGATGCTAGCCATTACTTCGCTCCTTCGACGACGATGTCAGAGCCCTTGACTCCCTTGGGGAGCCACTGTTGGAACTTCGTCGCGTCCTGGGCCTCCAGGATCGATCCGTCCCTGTTCAGCGCGTTGGACAGGAATCCGACGTTGCCCCGCGCCTTCAACTGGTTCATCTTCTTCTGGTAGTCGGCCTCGCTGACCACCTTGACGTTGAACAACATCTGCGAGTGGTAGGCACCGCACAGCTCGGCGCACTTGCCCTGGTAGGTGCCGATCTCGGTCGGAGTCACGTCGAACTTGTTGACCTTGCCGGGGATGACGTCCATCTTCTGCAGGAACTGGATCACCCAGAAGGAGTGGATGACGTCCCGCGAGGTGAGGACGAACTCGACCCGCTTGTTGACCGGCAGATAGAGGGTCGGGATGGTCGTCTCCGGGTCCGGTGCGGACATGTCGGCCTGCTGGCCCGCCTCGTAGACATCCGAGTTGACGTAGTTGAAGTCCCAGGACCACTGCTTGGCGACGACGTTGACCATGACGTCCGGCGTCCCGCTCGTGTCGAGCATCTTGTTTTCCATCTGCACGGTCTTGCCGAAGAAGACGGCCACCATGAAGATCGGCACGACGGTGAACAGGATCTCGATCGGCACGTGGTAGGCCACCTGCGGCGGCAGACCGACGTCGGTCTTCTTGCGCCGGAAACGGATCCAGCAGTAGATCATCATGCCCCAGGTGATGACACCCACGGCGAGCGCCCAGACCCACGCCGACACCCAGAAATCGGTGATTTCGTGGCTCAGGCTGGTGACGCCCTTGGGCAGGTAGCCGCGCTTCTCGACGGGGGTGCAGCCGGTCAGCAGCAATGAGCTGACCGCGATGAGGCCTCCGAAGGCGACCTTGCTGCGCCGCCGCCGCCCAGTCGCCTGGGAGCGGGGCGCGGATTCCACGGGGTGGTTGTCAGATCCGGGCACGGGTAAACCCTATCCCAGCCACATTGGAACCCGTCGTCAGGGCAGGCATAGAAGGAGTCTCAATTCGACTGTCCCAACGCGCATCTCGGCGTAATCGTGCCCGGACCACCCGCAAAAGCCGCAGGACGGCGCAGGTCACCGGCCGAATCAGTCCCGCCAGACCTCCGGCAGCGGCAGCTCACGGGCTCCTACAACGCGTCGTAAATAGTCGCTGCGCGGGATCTCCCGGACCCCGAGCGTGGCCAGGTGATCGGTCTGCCACTGCACGTCGATGAGGCGCCGGTCGTCGTCGTCGGCGAACACCAGCCGGGTCAACGCCCAGACCGCGACCTTTCCGGCGTCGGTCGCGCGGTGGAACATCGACTCGGCCGCGAAGAGCCCGCCGGTGCACACGCCGTACAGCCCGCCGGCGAGGGCTCCGTCGGTGTCCCACGCCTCCACCGAGTGGGCCCAGCCGAGGCGATGCAGCTGCCGGTAGGCGGCCTTGATGTCCGGGGTGATCCACCGCCCGGTCCGCGACGGGTCCGCGCAGGCGTCGACCACCTGCTCGAAGGCCTCGTCGGTCGTCACCCGGTAGCGGTGCCGGGAGCGCCGCAGCGAGCGCGCCACGTGGAAGTCGCCGCGCAGGAACACCCCGCGGCGGACCGGCGACCACCAGCCGATCGGCCGGCGTCCGTCATCGCCGATCCCCATCGGGAACATTCCGGAGCGGTATGCCGCCAGCAGGGTGCCGGGCTCCAGGTCCGCGCCCACCGCGATCAGGTCCTGCGCGACGTCGTCCTGGCGCTGCTCGTCGAGGTTCCATCTGCTGGGCGGTGGTTCGACGGGCACGGCGGCGGGACCCGGTCAGTCCCGCCGGCAGGCGAGGTGCGGCTGGACCGCGGCGACCGTCTGCTCGCCGTATGCCTGCCCGAGGCGGGTGAGGAAGTCGTGCTGGCGCAGCACGTACTCCTGGGTGCCGACCGTTTCCAGCACGTAGGTCGCGAGCATCGAGCCGATCTCGGCGCAGGTGCGCAGGTCCAGCTCCCAGGTCAGCCCGGCGAGGAAGCCGGCCCGGAACGCGTCGCCGACGCCGGTGGGATCGACGCGGGCGACCTCCCCCGCGACCGGCACCTCGATCGGGTCCTCGCCGTGCCGCAGGATCTGCGCACCCTCCTTGCCCCTGGTGATGACCCGGGTGCCGACCTCCTGCAGGATCTCCTCGGCGCTCCAGCCGGTCTTCTGCTCGGTCATGTGCGCTTCGTACTCGTTGGTGAACAGGTACTGGGCGCCGCTGATCAGTTCGCGGATGAACGGGCCGTCGGCGAACGCCAGCTGCTGGCTCGGGTCGGCGATGAAGGGTATGCCGCGCTGGCGGCACTCGACGGTGTGCCGGCGCATCCCCTCGGGGTCGGAGGGACCCACCATGACCAGGTCGAGTCCGCCGACCCGCTGTGCCACGGGTTCGAGCTCGATCTCGCGTGCCTCGCTCATCGCACCCGCGTAGAAGGTCGCGATCTGCGCCATGTCCTCGTCGGTGGTGCACACGAAGCGGGCCGTGTGCCGGGTCTCGGAGACGTAGACCGACTCGCAGTCGACGCCGTGGCGTTCCAGCCAGGACCGGTAGTCGGCGAAGTCCTCGCCGACCGCGTCGACCAGGATCGGGTGCAGGCCGAGGTTCGCCATCCCGAAGCAGATGTTGGCCGCCACTCCCCCGCGCCGGATCTGCAGGTCGTCGGCGAGGAACGACAGGGAGATCTTGTCCAGCTGGTCGACGACGAGGGAGTCGGCGAACCGCCCCTGGAACGTCATCAGATGATCGGTGGCTATGGATC
Source organism: Flexivirga oryzae (assembly GCF_014190805.1). NCBI lineage: Bacteria > Bacillati > Actinomycetota > Actinomycetes > Micrococcales > Dermacoccaceae > Flexivirga > Flexivirga oryzae. The sequence continues at coordinate 2,433,693 of NZ_JACHVQ010000001.1, forward strand.
CGGTCACGGCGATCTTCATGACGTCAACCTATCCAGCGCTGACGGTGTGCGCCGACCCGCGGTCCACCGAACCGCTACCGACCGGTAGCGCTGTCGCCATACACTCTGGCCATGCCAGACGCCGTCGCCGCACTGCAAGCCGCCGTCCGACGCCGCACGGTCGCCGGGAACGCCAAGGACGACGCGGAGTTCGACGGGCTGCACGCGGACCTGCGCGAGCAGTTCCCCCGGCTGTTCGCCACGTGTGAGCAGGTCGACCTGCCCGATCACGCGTTGCTGCTGCGCTGGCCGGGCGCGGCCGACGAGCGGCCGCTGGTGCTGATGGCCCACCAGGACGTGGTGCCGGTCAACCCACGGGACGACTGGACGCACCCGGCGTATGCCGGCGACGTGGTGGACGGCGTGCTCTGGGGCCGCGGAACGCTGGACTGCAAGGGGTCACTGGTCGCGATCTGCGCCGCGGTCGAGGAACTCATCGCCGACGGCGTGCAGCCCGCACAGGACGTGTGGCTGTCGTTCGGGTCGGACGAGGAGGTGTTCGGCCACACCGCCCCCGCCGCCGTGGCGGCGCTGCAGGAGCGCGGCGTGCAGCCCTGGCTGGTCTTGGACGAGGGCGGTATGGCGGTCAGCGGCGCCTTCCCCGGTGTTTCGGCGCCGCTCGCCGTCATCGGACTGACCGAGAAGGGCGTGGCGAATCTCGAACTCGTCGCACGCGCGGAAGGCGGTCACGCCTCGATGCCGCCGAAGCGCAGCGCGCCGGCCCGGCTGGCCCGCGCGATCCTGGCACTGGAGAAGCACCCGGCACCTGCCCGGTTGTCCGAGCCGACCGTCGAGATGCTGCGGCGGCTCGCACCGCACACCAGCGGGCCGCTCGGCATGGTCGTCGGCCGTGCCGCGGCGTTGCGCCGCCCGCTGGCCGAGGTCTTCGCCCGGCTCGGACCGGCGACGGCGGCGATGGCCCGCACCACGTACGCGATCACCCAGCTGAGCGGCGCCCCGGCGAACAACGTGCTGGCGACGACGGCGACCGCCGGGGTGAACATGCGCGTCGCGATCGACGAGAGCGCCGAGGACGCGATCGAGCGGGTGCGCACGGTCGTCGGAGACGACGTCGAGGTGGTCGTGCACAGCTGCTACGACCCGAGCCCGGTCGCCGACCTCGGCGACGCCTTCCAGCTGCTGGAGCGCATCACCCGCGAGGTGATGCCCGACGTGGTCCCGGTCCCGTATGTCGTGCTGGCCGGCACCGACGCGCGCCACTTCCAGCGGGTCTGGCCGAACTGCTACCGCTTCAACCCGTTCCGGATGAGCGAGGCCCAACGGCAGAGCCTGCACAACGTCGACGAACATCTGGAGGTGCAGTCCTACCTGGAGGGCATCGCCTGGTACCGCGCGCTGCTGCGGGCGCTGTGACGGCCACCCGAACGCGCCCGCTGGCCGGTGTCGGCGCGGTCGTCGGTTTCCTGGTGTGCGTCGAGATCGCCAGCGGCGCACTGCAGGGGTTCTACACCCCGCTCTACACCGACATCGCCCGTGAGCTGGGCATCGCGGACGCCGACGTCAACTGGTTCGAGGCGGCGCAACTCGCGCTGTCCGCGATCGTGGTTGCCGTGCTCGCCCGCGTCGCCGACCTGGTCGGTCACCGGCAGGTGCTGATCGGGTCGACGGCGGTGACGGCGGTCGCGACCTGGGGCGTCGCGCTCGCGCCGGACTTCTGGACGTTCCTGGTCTTCTGGGCGTTCGCCGGTTGCTACACGATCTGGCTGCCGCTGGAGATCGCGATCGTGCACCGTCGCGCCGCCGGCGACGAGCGGATGACCCGGTTGGCCGCTGCCGTCCTCGTCTGCACGCTCGAGGTGGCGGTGATCGCCACGGCCCTGCTGTCCGGTGCGCTCGCCGACCGGTGGTCCATGCACCTGGTCCTGTGCGTTCCCGCGGTGATCGTCACGCTCGCGCTGCCGGCGATCTGGTTCGGCGTGCCCGGCGTACCCGTGCAGTCCCGGGAGCGGCTGGACGTCGGCGGCGCCGTGCTGATCGGTGTCGGGTTGATCGGCCTGATGGCGGGGTTGATCCTGGTCCGGGTGGACGGCCCCGGCAGCCCGGTGGCGATCGTCACCCTGCTGGCCGGTCTCGCGGTGCTCGGCTGGTTCGTGCGGTTCGAGCGGGAGCAGGCCCAGCCGCTGATCGACACCCGGCTGTTGTTCGGCCGGGGTCAGGCGCCGATCCAGCTCGCGTCGTTCTTCTTCGGCTTCTCCGTGCTCGGTGCGCAGATCCCGTTGTCCACGTTCGCCCGCACCGACCCCGCGGTGACCGGATACGGGTTGGGCGTGACCGCGGCGCGGGTGTCCACCCTGATCGGGCTGTATGTCGCGACCCTCGCGGTCGGCGCCGTGTTGCTCCCCGCGGTGGCGCGGCGGCTGACCGCACGCGGGGCACTCGCCGTGGGGTCGCTGCTGGTCGCCGTCGGTTACCTGTTGTTCGTGCCCCGGCACGGCAGCACCGGCGCGTTGATGGTCAACCTGGCGATCGCCGGTGTCGGCTCGGGAATGCTGGTGGCCGGGCTGCCCGCGGCCGCGGCAGCGGCGGCCCCGGCACGTCATACCGGCGTCGTCACGGGTATGACGAACATGACCAAGACGGTCGGCGGTGCGATCGCGAGCAGCCTGTTCGCGATCGCGCTGGCGACGACCGGGTCGATCGACTCCGACGCGGCACAGAACCACGCGCCGCTGCACGGCTACCTGACGGTGTGGGTCATCTGCGGGGCCACGGCCCTGCTCGGCGGGTTGTTGCTGCTGGTGGTGCGCACCGGCGAGGTGGGCGTCACAGAGCGGGAGCCGGCGTGAGCGCGTGCTCGTGACCGAACAGCACCGCCGGGTCCAGGCGCGCCTTGAGCCGCGACAGCCGGTCGTGCTGCTCGGGGTGCCACGCGCGGGCGCGGTCACCCGTGCCGCCCGGAGCGCCGTGCAGGTTGACGAAGGTGCGGCCGGTGCTGTGCGGGCGGACGGCCGCGTCGAGTGCGTCGAGCGCGGCCCCGACCGCGGCCGCGGCGGGTCCGGCCGGCACGCCGATGCCGAGGAAGTTGAAGGCGGCGTCCCGTGCGCCGATCGCGTCGCCACCGTCGGGGGCGGTGCGCAGGGCACCGCCGAGGTGCCGTAGCTCGACCAGCAGCAACGGGCAGTCCGCGTCGGGACCGACGTGGTCGAGGATGGCGTCCTGAAACGCGGGGGTCACGTCGTCCAGCAGGACACCGCGTTCGGCGAACGGCACCGGGTGGTCGGGGTCCTGGTGGATGGTGTCGAGCTGCTGGTAGGGCAGGTCGCCGACCGTGTCGATCAGCACCGGCGCGCACGCCCGCATGGGTGCCAGGATCCGGTCGAGGTCCGCGACGGTGCCGGTCGACGCGACCCGCAGGTGCATCGTGAACCGGCCGCGTAGCGGCTCCGGGATCTCCGGCAGCGGCGGCAACCGCAGGAACGCCAGCGAGCTGCACAGGTCGTCCGGCACCCCTTGCACCCAGGCGGTGTATGCCGCAAGCACCTCCTGTGCGTGCGCGCCGTCGAAGATGACGCCGCCCGCCGCGATACGCGACAGTTCGACCAGCCCGAAGGTCATCGAGGTGACGACGCCCAGGCTGCCGCCTCCCCCGCGCAGCCCCCAGAACAGGTCGGGATCGCTGTCGGCGTCCACCGTCCGCAGTCGCCCGTCGGCGCTGACCAGGTCCACCGACCGGAGCCGGTCCGCGGCGAATCCGAGGGCCCGCCCGAGGACCGGCAGCCCGCCACCGAGCGTGTAACCGACGACCCCCACGTCGCTGGTGGACCCGCAGAGCCCGCCGAGCTCGAAGGGCGCCGCCGCGTCCAGCACCGCACGCCACCGGGCACCGCCGCCGACGGTCGCGGTGCGGGTCGCCGGATCGATCCGGACCTGGTCCATGGCTCGCATGGTGATCAGCACGCCGCCGGCGAAACTGCTGTGGCAGCCGTGCCCGGTGGTCTGGACCGCGACCGGCAGACCCTCCTGCGCCGCGAAGCGCACCGCGGTCACGACGTCCTGGGCGTCGGCCGCCGCGACGACCACGGCCGGTGAATGCGTGACCGCCAGGTTGAAGCCGGTGGTCTGATCGGCGTACCCGTGATCACCGGGTCGCCATACGGTGCCGTGCACCAGGTCGTCGAGGGAGCCCACGGCAATCAGGGCCCCACCGGCGCCGGGCCCGCTCGACCGATTCGGCGGAATCTGCCGTTGCTCGCAAACCCCCACAGGGGTCGAAAGCGGAGTAGCGTCCTCGCCAGACAGGCCCGGATTCGGTCTTTCAACCCCCCTCTCCAACAAATCAGCAGGTGATCCATGTCTCGTACCGCACGTCTCGCGCTCGGCTTCGGCACGGCCGTCGTTGCTGCGCTCGGTCTCCTGGCGCCGTACACGCCGGCGCACGCGGAGACCACCGCGGCACCGGGTGGCCCCGGCACCCTCAGCCGGTTCGACCTGGCACGCAAGGACTGCGTCGGCACCTCGGCCGGCGGCTCGAAGGTCTGGTACACCGTCGCGAACGGAGTGCTGTCGGACGTCTACGAGCCCACCATCGACAACTCGAACGTGCAGTCGTTGCAGTACGTCGTGACCGACGGCAGGACGTTCACCGACCTGCAGAGCCGCGACCTGACCTACACGGTCTCCGCCGACCCGACGGGTATGACGTGCACGGTCACCGCGACGAGCACACGCGGTTACCGGCTCACCACGACGTACGTGACCGACCCGGCCCGCGACTCGGTGGTGATGCACACGCGGCTCTCGGCGACACGTGGTTCACGACTCGATGTCGGCAGGCTGTCGGTGTACGCCCGTCTCGACGCGCACGTGAACGGCAACGGCGGTGGCGGCACGGCCAACGGCGGAGCGGACACCGGAACCGTCGCCGGCGGGGTCCCGGTCGTCCAGGACACGGGCACCGTCAGTCAGGCGGTCAACCGGACGTATGCCGTGCCGACCTTCATGGCGCTGACCACGGCACACCCGGGTGCGGCATCCGTCGGGTATGCCGGCACCGGCTCCGACGGGCTGACCGGTCTCGACTCCACGCACCGGCTCGGCACGACGTACTCCAGCGCACCGGACGGGCACGTCGTCGCGACCGAGGACGTCACCCCGCGGCACGGGCAGGACATCACGCTCTCCCTCGGCTTCGGCCGCACCCAGCAGGGCGCGGTCGACACCGCGCGCCGGTCGGTGTCGCGGGCCTTCCCCGCCGTGGCGGCTGCATACACCAACACCTGGCGCGCCTACGACCGGCGGCTGAAGCAGCCCGCGCGGTCGGCCACCGCGAAGCAGCGCGCGGCGTACTGGCTGTCCGCCAACGTGCTGAAGGCGAGCGAGGACAAGACGTTCGCAGGTGCGACGGTCGCCTCCCTGGCCAGCCCGTGGGGGCAAGCCGTCAGCGCCGGCGACCTGGTGGGCGGCGAACCGGTCTACTTCGGGTCCTACCGCGAGGTGTTCGCGCGGGACCTCTACGAGACGACCACCGGTTTCCTCGCCGACGGCGACGTCGCGTCGGCGCGGGCGGCGACGCGCTTCCTCTTCGACAAGCAGCAGCAGGCCGCCGGCAACATGCCGCGCAACTCGTTGCTCAACGGCAAGTCCGCTCCGGACACCGGCGGCGACCAGTTGGACGAGACCGCCTACCCGATCCTGATGGCCTACCTGACCGGGCTCGGGTCGGACCGGTCGCTGTTCACCGACCACATCAAGCCGGCCGCGAACTACCTGGTGGCGCACGGGCCGTGGACCTCCGGTGAGCGCTGGGAGGAGCAGTCGGGCTACTCCCCGTCGACCATCGCCGCGGAGATCGCCGGGCTCACCGCCGCCGCGACCATCGCCCAGCGCCAGGGCGACACGGCGGACGCCCAGCTGTGGCAGGCGACCGCCGACCACTTCGAGCGGACCGTGAAGGACCTGACGGTCACCACGAACGGCCCCTACAGCGACAGCCCGTACTTCATCCGGCTCTCCAAGAACGGTGACCCGGACTCGGCATACACCTACAACCTCGGCAACGGCGGGCCCGACCTCGACCAGCGGGCGGTCGTCGACGGCGGCTTCCAGGACCTGGTGCGGCTGGGCGTGTTGAGCCCGACCGACGCCGACGTCCGCAACTCGTTGAAGGTGCTCGACAAGCAGATCTCGCAGTCCACCGCGACCGGGACCGGCTACTACCGGTACGGCAACGACGCGTCACTGGGCACCGCGGACGGGTACGGCGACTGCGCTAAACCGTCCCAGACCTCGTGCAGCACCCCGGGCGAGCCGTGGCCGACCACCGACACGGGCAGCGGCGGCGTCTGGCCGGTGCTGTCCGGCGAGCGCGCCGAGTCCGCGCTGGCGACCGGCGACCGGTCATTGGCGACCTCGCAGCTGGACTTCATGCTCGACTCGGCCAGCGGGGTCGGGCTGGTGCCGGAGCAGGTGTGGACCGCGGGCGACCTGGCAGCGTCACCGTACGGCACTGACCCGACGACGGCGTCGATCGGCTTCCGCAACGGGCACGCGACCGGGTCCGCGGCACCGCTGACCTGGGCGCAGGCGCAGTTGCTGCGGCTGATGACCGACGTGTGGAGCAACTCGATCACCGACCGGCCGGCCATCACCACCCGGCGGTATGTCGCACACGGCGCACCCGGCAACGTGCCGGTGACGATCACGTCACCGACGGCCGGTTCGACGGTGAGCGGCACGGTCACCGTGACCGGCACCACCACCCCCGGCGCGAAGGTCGTCGCCGCCACGGCCGGCACCGACACGGGGACGTATGCGGCGCCGGTCTCGACCACCGCGGGTGCGGACGGCTCCTACAGCCTCTCGGTGCCGGTGGGCTTCGGCACCGATGTCATCACGGTGACGTCGAGAACGGCTGCGGGCACCGGGTACGCACAGGTGTCGGTGACCGGTGACCTGGTCGGCGGCACGTCGGTGCTCGACGTGACCGACCCGACCGGGGACGACAACGGGCCGGGCACCTACCAGTACCCGACCGCCTCCGACTTCGTCGCGGGCTCGTACGACATCACCCGGTTCCAGGTGCTCACCCAGGGCGACACGGTCTATCTGCGGACCACCCTGCGTGACCTGACGCCGACGTTCGGCAGCCTGATGGGTGCGCAACTGCTCGACGTCTACGTGCAGCGGCCGGGCGTCACGCCGACCTCCACGTCGGCGGCGTACGCGAGCCGGAACTACTCGCTGACCACCGGCAGCGCATGGAACGAGCGGCTCGAGGTGCAGGGCTTCGCCTCCCCGGTGTGGGTGGATGCCGGTGGCAACACCGTCGGCTCCGTCTCCGCGGTGGTCGCGTCCCAGGCGAACAAGACGATCACCATCGCGCTGCCGGCCGCCCAGTTCGGCACGCCGACGTCGGGCTGGGTCTTCTCGGTCGCGCTGGCCGGTCAGGACGGCTACAGCGCCGACCAGGCGCGTGCGTTCACCGCCACCCCGGGCGGGTACTCCTTCGGGGTGTGCGCGTCGGGCGACACCGTCCCGATCTGCTCGGCCGACCCGAACACGGTGCCCAAGGTGATGGACGTCATCGCCCCGTCCGGGACGGACCAGGCCGCCGAGCTCGACCCGGAGCACGGCCCTGTCGCGGTGGAGGGTGTGACGGTCCCGTAACCGAACGGCCGCGGCCCGCGGCCGAACGCGGCAATGCGGTTCTCCTGGGCAACAGCCCACGAGAACTCACCGGGACGACAAGCCGACGGCCGCGGAAGCGACGACCACGACAAGAGGCGAGCTCACCGAACTTGTTCGGGTGAGCTCGCCTCTTGTCGTGCGAGGAGCTGGAGCAGAAAACTCAGCTGAAGCTGTCGCCGCAGGCGCAGGAGCTGCCGGCGTTGGGGTTGTCGATCGTGAAGCCCTGCTTCTCGATGGTGTCGGCGAAGTCGATCGTGGCGCCCTCGAGGTAGGGGGCGCTCATCCGGTCGACGACGACCTCGACACCGTCGAAGTCGCGGACCAGGTCACCGTCGAGCGAACGCTCGTCGAAGTAGAGCTGGTAGACCAGGCCCGAGCAGCCGCCGGGCTGGACGCCCACGCGCAGCCGCAGATCGTCGCGGCCCTCCTGTTCGAGCAGGCTCTTGACCTTGGACGCGGCGACGTCGGTCAGGGTGACGCCGTGGGTGTCGGTGGTCGAAGCAGCATTGGTGTCGACGCTCATTGCATCAAGTCCTTCTCGTGGCGGTCGAACGGGATTCGGTCAGCAGTGGCAACACGGTGCTGCCCGTTCTTGTTCCCCGTGGTGTGCTTCCAGGGTACGTCCTCTTCGTCATACCGCCGACCAGGTGCCCGCCACGCGGCGCGCCAGTGCGGTCAGACCGGTGAGCAGGTCGGTGTCCTCGCGGCTGCGCAGGCTGCGCGGGTCGACGATGCCGTATGCCGCGGACGCGCCGAGTGACATGGTTTCGCGGCGGCCGACCTCGACCTCGTGGGCGAGCAGGATGGCGGGGGTCGCGTCGTCGACGGCGGCCTCGACGACGGTGGCCACCGTGTCGTAGCCGAGGCTGCGCCAGTCGAAGACCTGGGTCCCGACGACGACCAGATCCGCGCCGGCGACCCGGTCCCGGAGTCCGACGGCGTCGGCGAAGACGTCCGCACCGGGCAGCAGCCGGGCACCGATGGCGGCCAGTGCGAACCCGGCTCCCCCGCCGGCGCCGCTGCCCGGTTCGAGGTCGAGTCGTGGCGTCCTGCCGCTCAGCAGGTCGGTGCGCGGGGGCAGGATCCGACGGACGTTGTCGGCGAACTCGCCGATGCGGCGCTCGTGGTCCTGGGCCTGCTGCCTGGTCCAGCCGAGGGTTCCGACCGCCGACGCGGAGGCTCCTTTGAGTCCCAGCAGCGGGGTGTCCCCCCGGTATGCCGCGACGAGTCGCACGCCGCGGGTGCGCTCGGCGGCGCGCGGCAACGCCTCCCGCAGGTCCGCGCTGCCGCCGAGGGAGTGGATCAGTCCGGCGCCGCCGTCCACACCGTCCGCCTCGCCGATGCCGATCACGATGCGGCGGGCACCGTCGTCGATCGACGTGGCGATCGCGGACCCGAGGGGACCCGAGTCGCCGTCCGGGGTCAGCAGTCCACCGTCGAGGTAGTCGGTGGTGTCGGCGCGCAGCCGCCATACCTCGTCCGGGGTGGCCGGCAGGGACGCCGCCAGGCAGTCGACGAACCCGGTGCCTCCGGAGGAGAACGGCAGCGGGAGCACCTCGGCGCCCGGCTGCCGGTCATGCCAGCCCGCGGCGATCGCGGACGTGACGTCGGTCGCGGGTAGTGGTCCCCAACGGTCACTGCACAGGAGAACGCGCATCGTCACGGCAACCAGTGTGTGCGATGCGCGTCGGGGGCGACGAGGCGGTGTCAAGCCAGGGCCATGGCGAACAGGGTCAGTGGCACGGAGAGCGCCGACACAGAGCAGCACGACGAACGAGATCGTGCGTCCGGTGCTCGGTTTGGTGACGGACACGCAACCCAGCACGAGTGCCGCCAGGTAGAGCAGTGGTATGGCGAGCAGGGCTCCACCGGTCGAACGGGTGTGGCTGCCGGTCTCGAAGTCCTGGGCCACCGCCGGGTCGCCCAGCACACCGAGTCCCACCAACACGGCCGCCGCCCACGCCATCCAGGCGAGGAGCGCGGCCAGGACGCGCGGTTCGGAGCCGAACGAGCCGTCGGTGTCGTACGTCATTTCCCGGGTGCCTGGAGTGATCATCTATCGACCATCGCCCGGTTGCGGGCGGCCGGGATCCGCGAACCTGCGCCTATCCGCTGGGTGCTTCTACTCAGGCGCGGATGAGCAGCATGCCGCCGCCGGCCAGGCAGACCAGTGAGACCAGCAGCATCAGCACCCACCAGGCGGTGCCCGGCACCCGGGTGATCCGCGCGAGTTGGTCGGGATCGGAGCGCCGCGCGACCCCGGCACGCCTGCTGCGTTGCAGGTCGACCAGCGACCACGGCCCCGCCAGCAGCAGGAAACTGCACATCGTCTGCGCGACGGCGGTCTGGGTGGTCGGGTCCAGCCAACGGGTCACCGCGAACAGCGCGGCGCCGCTCACCAGGACGACCCACAGCCCGTAGAGGTTGCGGATCTGCAGCAGCAGCAACGCCAGCGCGATCAGCAACAGCCAGAGCGTGCCGACGGCATGGCCGCTGTGTATGCCGGCCGCGACGAGCAGCCCGAGCACTGACGGGCCGAGATAACCGGCGAGGAGGGTCAGCACCATCCCGGGACCGGTCGGCCTGCCCCGCGAGACGGTCAACCCGGAGCTGTCCGAGTGCAGTCGTATGCCGGACAACCGCCGCCCCACCAGCAGCGCCACCACGCCGTGGCCGCCCTCGTGGACGACCGTGACCACGTGACGCGTCACGCGCCATACCGGGGCCCAGGCGATGCAGCCGAGCGCGACCAGCGCGAGCAACGCGGTGACCCGCTCGTCCGGCGCGGGCGTCGTCGCCGTCACCCGCTCCCACCACTGCTCCATGTACCGGTGAACGACCGGGGTCAGGAAATCACGCCGGGGTGCCGCCCACCGTGCGCAGCCACAGGTCGGCGTACCGGCGGGCGTCGACCTCGAGCGCGACGTCGACGACGGCGTCCGCGCGGCCGGCCGGGTCGTGCTCGCGGTCACCGCTCCAGTCGCGGGTGTCGACGATCGTCCGCCCGCGCGACCACGACCCGGCGAGTTCGACACGCACCGGCAGGGGCGTCGTGGAGATCCCGTCGGGGTCGATGACGGCGCACACCGCGCCCGCGTCCCCGATCGTCGCCTGCTCGGATCCGAAGCGCTCGCACTGGAACCCGACGAGTTCCCCGGCCAGTCGCGCGGCGTCGCCCTGACCGCTTGCGGCGAGGGCCGCGGCCTCGGCGCGGGTCACCGCCGGCCCGTAGAAGACGTCGAGCCCGTACATCGTCACGGGTATGCCCTGCTCAGCGGCCGCGTCCAGCACGATCGCCGTCGCCTCCGGATCGTGGAACACGTTGAACTCCGCGGACGCCGTAGCGTTGCCCTGACGTGCAGCGCCACCCATGAAGACGATCCGGCCGATGCCGCGCAACGCCTCGGGGTAGGTGCGGACCAGCAGCGCGATGTTGGTCATCGGTGCCGTCGGCACCAGGGTGATCGGCTCCTCCGCCGTGGTGAGCACGTCACGCAACAGCTCGACCGCGTGCCGGGCGTCGGGTTCGCGATCGGTGCGCGCCCACCCGAGGTCGCCCATCCCGTCGTCGCCGTGCACGTGCCGCGCATGGACGGCATGCTCGATGAGCGGGCGTTGGGCGCCGCGGGCCACCGGCACATCCGTGCGCCCCGCGATCTCCAACACTGCCAACGTGTTCCGGGTGACCTGGTCGACGTCGGTGTTGCCACCGACGCAGCTGACCGCGACGAGCCGCAGCTGCGGGTGCAGCGCGGCCAGCAACAACGCGCACGCGTCGTCGACACCCGTGTCGACGTCCATCACCACCGGGATGCTCTGCATGGGTCGACCGTAGCGCCGCGGGGCGTGCCGGTGGTGGCCACCGCCGGCGAAGGGAACCATCACCGGCGCCACGGCATCGGAGGTCGGAGACTGGGGAGGTCGGATGGGCAAGTGGTGTGTGCGGCGGGCGGCGCAGTTCGTGGTGACCGCGTTCCTCGCGACGATCGGACTGATCGCGGTCACGCCACCGGCGAGCGCGTGCGCCTGCGGCGGGGTCGTCAACCCGCCCGGCGAGACGACCGCGGTGACGCAGGAGACTGCGCTGATCACCCGGCACGGTGGCCAGGAGACCATCGTGATGTCGTTGTCCGCCCGGTCCGACGCGACCAAGGCGGGGTTGTTGGTCCCCACCCCGAAGCCGGCGACGCCGGCGCTGGCCGACCGAAGTGTGTTCACCGACCTCTCCGAGCAGACGACACCCCGTCAACGCACCCGGCACCACCTGTTCGGACCGCCGGTGCTCTTCGGTGGGACCGACGACAGCTCCGCGAACGGCGCCGCGCCGCAGAGCGCGGCACCCACTGGTGTGCACGTCCTCTCGGCGGTCGACCTCGGACCGCTCCGTGCGGTCAGCCTGACGGCCGGCAACGCCGGCGATCTGCACACCTGGTTGGACAAGCACGGTTTCGTGATGTCACGGCGGTTCGAGGCGCTGGTCACGCCATACCTCGACAAGGGCTGGGCGTTCACGGCCATGACGCTGACCCCGAAGGGCAAGTCCTTGTCCGGCGACCTGCCTCCGGTCAGTCTGCGTTTTGCCAGCGACAAGCTGGTGTACCCGATGCGGATGTCGCGTGGCGCCAAGGAGACGCAGCGGGTCACCACCTACGTGCTCGCGGACCATCGGGTCGCGCGCACCGACCCGACGGCCCGGCAGGGCGACCTGCGCACCACGTACGCCGACCGGGTGGACACCTCGAAGCTGACCTCGCCGACCCTCCAACAGCTCGCCGTCGGGGAACCCTGGTTGACCGAGATGTCGCAGGTGTTCGACGACCCCGGGGCGCAGGTGCGCAGCGACTTCACCTTCACCAGCGCCGCGCACGACACCCCGGTGGTCAGCTACTACTACACCGACGACTACCTGATCCCCGGTGACATCGCCGTGCTGCTGGTCATCCTGCTCGGGGCCGTTGCCGGTGGTGTCGCCACCTTCGTGATCCGCCGCCGCGCAACGCCCGTCACCGCCTGATCAGGCGCGCAGCTGTCCGTCCGGGCCGACCGCAGGGTTGTTCGCCTCCGGCACGCGCTCGGCCGGCGCGATCGCACCCGGCGCGGTGCCGTCACCGAACGGTGACCCGCCGAGCGATGCGCGGTCGTGCGGCTCCAGCCAGTTCGTCAGGTCCGGCCCGAGCGGCACGATGCCGGTCGGGTTCACGTCGCGGTGCACCCGGTAGTAGTGCTGTTTGATCTGCACGAAGTCGACCGTGTCGCCGAATCCCGGTGTCTGGAACAGGTCTCGCGCATACGCCCACAGCGCCGGGAACTGGTCGAGCTTCTGCCGGTTGCACTTGAAGTGGCCGTGATAGACGGGGTCGAACCGCACCAGGGTGGTGAACAACCGCACGTCGGCGCAAGTGAGGTGCTCCCCCATCAGGTAACGCTGCCCGGCGAGCCGCTCCTCCAGCCAGTCGAGCGCGGTGAAGAGCCGTTCGTATGCCGCGTCGTACGCGTCCTGGGTGCCGGCGAAACCGCACCGGTAGACACCGTTGTTGACCTCGGTGTAGATGCGGTGCATCACCGGCGCCATCTCCTCGCGCAACGCGACCGGCCACAGGTCGGGTGCGCCGTCGCGCTGGTGGTCGGTCCACTCGGTGACGAAATCCAGGGTGAGCTGCGCGAAGTCGTTGGTCACGACCCCGCCGGACGGGACGTCGACGATCGCCGGGACGGTGATGCCGCGCGGATATGCCGGGAACCGCTTCTCGTAGGCGTCCTTCAGCCGCGGGATCCCAAGGACCGGGTCCAGCCCGCCGTCGTCGAGATCGAACGTCCAGCTGTCGGAGTCGTGCGTCGGCCCGCACAGCCCGAGCGAGATCGCATCCTCCAACCCGAGCAACCGGCGCACCATGATCGCCCGGCTCGCCCAGGGGCAGGCACGGGCGGCGACCAGGCGGTAACGCCCCGGCTCCACCGGCCAGCCGTCCGCGCCGTCGCGGGTGATGCGGTCGTTGATGTAGCGCGTGTCCCGCTCGTAGCTCGCTTCGACGTAGCTGCCCTCTGCCATGGTTTCGACGGTACACAGGGCGCGGGCTGCGTGCGCGCGGCCGGTCGGCCGCCCGCGTCAGTCCAGGCCCCAGGCCCGCCAGCGGGCCAGCCCCGCGTCGACCGCGGCCTGCGGCCACGCGCCGCCAGCACCCTCCACCAGCGCACGCCCCTCGGTCCGCAGCACCCGGGTCACCTGCCGCATGGCGTCGATCACGGACGTCTTCTCGGCAGCGGGCGATGGGAGCGCCGCGAGCCGATCACGTTGTGCCGCAGTCAATTTCGCCGACCACTGCTTGACACCCATGGGCGGTAACGGCTGGTTGGACTCGACATACAGCTGGTAGAGGAACGTGCGGTAGTTGTGCACCGCCTCCTGACCGAGCAACCAGTCGCCGCGTGCGACGACGGCGTCCGGGAAGATCGCCAGCTGCCGGGCGAACTCGGTCGCGACCGCCTCCATCGTCGCGACCTGCGGACCACGGTGCTCCTCGTCCGCGGCCGGAACAGGCGTCGGCGTGCGGCGCCGGTCGAAGACGGGCACCCGGTGCCGGTAGGGCGTCTCCGCGACCTCCAGCTCCCGCTCCAGCACGACGTCGACGCGCAGGCCCTCGGGCGTGGTCAGCGCGAAACTCCCTGGCAGTCCACGCATCTCGAGACTGACCACCGGAGCGAGGAACGCCCAGGTCGCAGCGCCGGCAGCGACGACGTCGTCGGCCTCCCGGTCCGCGACCGTGACGATCAGGTCGAGGTCACTGCCGGCATCAGCCACGCCGCGACCGATCGACCCGCTGAGCCACAGCGCGACCACGCGAGGGTCGGCCTCGAGCGCCGTGACGACCCGGTCGAGGACGTCGGCATACCCACCGGGCAGCGGCGCGATCGCGTCGCCGACCGCCGGGGCAAAAGTCATCCGACGGCCCCGGGCAGTCGAGCCAGCAGCAGCGCCTCGGCCAGGCAGACCCGCTCGAACTCGCCGAGGTGCAGGCTCTCGTTGGCTCCGTGGGCGCGGGTGTCGGGGTCCTCGACGCCCGTCACCAGGATGGCCGCGTCCGGGAACTTCTCGGCGAACGCGGCCACGAACGGGATCGATCCGCCGACACCCATGTCGACCGGCTCGGTGCCGTCCCAGGCGTCGGAGAACGAGGCGCGTGCCGCCGTGTAGATGGGGCCGTCAGCGTCCGCGTCGAAGCCCGCGCCCTCGTCGTCGAGGGTCACCTCGACCTGCGCTCCCCACGGTGCGTGCTCGAGCAGGTGGGTGCGCAGCAGGTCGTATGCCGCGCGCGGGTCCTCCGACGGTGCGATGCGCATCGACACCTTCGCCCGGGCGCTCGGCACCAGTGTGTTGGACGCGACGTCGACCGCCGGAGCGTCGATGCCGATGGTGGTGATGGCCGGGCGGGTCCACAGTTGCGACAGGAACGGCCCGGTGCCCATCACCTGCACGCCGTCCAACAGCCCGCTCTCCTCGCGCAGCCGGGCCTCGTCGAAGTCCAGGTCGGCCGCATCACCACTGACCAGCCCGGCGACCGCCACGTCGCCCTTGTCGTCGTGCAGCGATGCGAGCAACCGCACCAGCGCGGTGAGCGCGTCGGGCACCGGGCCACCGAACATGCCGGAGTGCACGCTGTGGTCGAGCGTGCGCACCGTCACCACGACGCGGATCATGCCGCGCAGCGACGTGGTCAGGGCGGGCACGCCGATCGTCCAGTTGGACGAGTCGGCCAGCACGATCGCGTCTGCCGCCAGCTTGTCGCCGTGCCGCTGCAGGATGGTGGCGAGCGAGTCGGAGCCGACCTCCTCCTCGCCCTCGACGAAGACGTTGACGCCGACCGGCGGCCGACCGCCGTGTGCCCGCAGCGCCGCGATGTGCGCCATCACCCCGGCCTTGTCGTCGGCGGCGCCGCGACCGTAGAGCCGACCGTCGCGTTCGGTCGGCTCGAACGGCGGGGTGTCCCAGTCCGTGTCCTCCCCCGGCGGCTGCACGTCGTGATGCGCGTAGAGGGTGATCGTCGGTGCACCCTCCGGTGCGGCGAGCCGTCCGATGACGGCCGGGCGGCCTCCTTCGCGGACGATCTCGACGTCGAGGCCCTCGGCACGCAACAACCCGGCGACCGCCGCTGCACTCTCGTCGACGTGCGACTGGTCGAAGGAGTCGAGGGAAACGCTCGGGATGCGGGTGAGTGCTTCGAGATCGGCCCGGATCGCGGGCATCAACTCGTGCACGGTGGCGGACAGGTCGGACGGATTCGGTGCAACGGTGTTGTCGGTCACAACGCCACGCTAGCGGGTGCGACCGACCGGGCCGCGGCGGTCGATGGGCACTGCCACCTGACACGTACACTGTCGGACGTGTTCGGCCGCAACAAAACCCCTTCCGATGGCAAAGCCACCTCCGACGCTGCAGAGCAGCAAGCGGAGGATGCTTCGTCGGCACCTGCGGGACAGACCCCGAAGAAGGGTCGGCCGACGCCGACCCGCAAGGAGCAGGAGGCCGCCCGTCGCAAGCCGCTGGTGCCCACCGACCGCAAGGCCGCCAAGCGCCAGTCGCGAGACGACGCCCGCCGCCAGCGGGTTGAGCAGCGTGAGGCGTTCGCCCGCGGCGACGAGAAGGCGCTGCCGCCGCGTGACAAGGGTCCGGTCAAGGGGTTCATCCGCGACTACGTCGACTCCCGACGCAACTTCGGCGAGATCCTGCTGCCGCTGATGCTCATCGTGCTGGTGCTCACCGTGCTGCCCAACCACATGCTGCAGATGATCGCGTTCTTCCTGGTCTGGCTGGTCGTGGTCGTCGGCGTCGTCGACGCGTTCTTGATGGTGCGCCGGATCAAGGCGCAGATCCGCGAGCGCTTCCACACCGAGCCGCCCCGGGGCACCGCGTCGTATGCCGTCATGCGCGCATTCCAGCTGCGCAGCGGCCGCCGGCCCATGCCCCGCGTCAAGCGCGGCGACAAGATCTGAGCCGCTCGCCCTCACCGGCGCCACACCCCGTCCCCACCCACCGACCGTCGGCACTTCGGGACACCCTTGACGCCATACCCCGTCCCCACCCACCGACCGTCGGCACTTCGGGACACCCTTGGCGCCACACCCCGTCCCCACCCACCGACCGTCGGCACTTCGGGACACCCTTGACGCCAAACCCCGACCCCACCCACCGACCGTCGGCACTTCGGGACACCTTTGGCGCCAAACCCCGACCCCACCCACCGACCGTCGGCACTTCGGGACACCTTTGGCGCCAAACCCCGTCCCCACCCACCGACCGTCGGCACCTCGGGACACCAGACCCCGCGCCCGAGACTTGTTGCTTTGAAGTCGGGGCCGATGCTCGAGCTCGTCACGCCGGCACAGCCGACGACGCGGTCACCGACCTGGCGAACGAGGGCCGGCGCTGGGAGAACATCCAGCACCCGGGTGCGCCGGGTCGCCCTCCGCGCTCGAAAGCCCTAGCCCCTGGAAAACTTGCCTTCATGCGGCAACGAGTAGCAGCTCTGATCCAGCGACATGGGCGTCTGCTGGTCGTCCGGCAGCGCTCCCGCGGACAGTCGGGTCGCCACGACGGGCCGCCGTACCTCACACCTCCAGGGGGTGGCGTCGAAGCACACGAGACCCTGCAGGACGCGGTGGTCAGGGAGGTCAAGGAAGAGGTCGGCCTCGACGTCGTCTCCACGACGTTCGTCACGCGTCTTGATCACAGAGGCGGCAACACTGCCCTCTTCTCGGCGTCCGTGGCCGACGGTGACCCAGTTCTCGGGTTCGACCCGGAGATCGAGTGCGACTGCCCGCGACTGGTCGGAATCGAGTGGGTCCCGGCACCCCCGCTCGATGCCTGGCGCGGCGCCGACGCACTGTCCCTGCTCAAGGTCGTGGTCGCTGACGAGCGGCGTGAGCCGTGAGCCGCCGTACAGCGCGAGTCTGACGGCCGAATTCACCGTTGACGGCCGAATTCGGCCGTCACTCGTGATTCGGACCGTCAGGGTCCGCTGCGGGGGCTTCGCCCCGTCCGGTGCGTCGGCTAGACGAGGAGACGACGGATACTCGCCATCTTCATCACGAGGCGGCGGGGATCGTCCTTGACCGGGATGGAGTCGAAGTGGCGGTAGAAGCCTGCCGTCGCGTCATCGATGGCGTCCATGACCACCAGCCGACCACCTCCGGTGTCCGCTGCGCGGGCGACGCGCGTCAGCGCATCCACCAGGACCTGGCCGCCGTGTCCCCGCCCGCGGAGATCGGTGTGGACCGCCAACCTCGCCAGCAGGTAACCGGGGACCGTGCTGTACCCCGATGACGGTCCACGAGAGAGCACGGCGCGGCCGAGTTCGGTCGGTGCGAGCGAGAAGTAGGCCCACACGCCCCGGCGCATCATCGTCCACCCTGACAAAGGTCCGGGCGGCGCCGGCGTGCTGCGCGCGGAGCGCATGCGCAGCCAGCCAGTCGTTGAGCGACGAGACACCGCAATCGAATCCGGAGACGTCGTGCGCCTCAGACAGCGCGACGGACCGGTATTCGGGATTCAACGCTGGACAAATCGGCGCCCGCGAGCGACCTCACGTGCCAGCGCCGGAGTGTGGTCGGGCGTGTCCAGCGCTGCGACCAGTGCATCGAACTGCGCGTCCGGCGAGAGTCTGACGGCCGGAATCACCGTTGACGGCCGAATTCGGCCGTCACTCGTGAATCGGACCGTCAGACTCAGCCGCGGTGGCTTCGCCCCGTCCGGCGCGTCGGCTAACCGCCGGCGCTGAGCAGCATCGGGCCGTAGACGGTCCGATCCGCGTGGTGCAGGGTCACCGCGGCGACGCCGCCGGCGAACAGGGTGCGCCAGTGCTCCCCCAGCCAGCTCTCCGCATCGCCCTGCGTCGGGAACCCCGTCGTCACCACCTGTGCGGAGGTGACCGGCGCTCCGTGCGCGTCCTCGTAGCTCCAACTCCAGCCGTCGGTCATGGGGACAAACCTAGAGACCGGCGCCGACATACGAAAGCCGCACGGAACTCCCCCGATGGGTCCCGTGCGGCTCCGTACGGCGGGCTTCAGGCCGATTTGACCTCGCTGTGCGTCATCCGCCAGATGCCGACGATCATCGGCAACGCCAGCCAGATCAGCAGGGACACAAGGAGTTTCGCCCAGTCGTCACCCTGCATCGTCCCGTCGTACAGCGGGCTGAGGGTGCGGTTGGTGTCCGCCCAGTGCGCCACGCTCTCCGCCCAGGAGAAGCTGCCCAGGATCGACCACAGCGTCGGCAGGATGAGGAACGCCACGACCGCACCGGGGGTGTTCTGGATGAGCATGCCGAACGCGACACCGATCGACATGTAGAGCAGCTGCCCGAGGACGGTGCCGAGCAGCACCTGCCAGGACAGGTCCCACGACGGGTTGCTGTCGCGCAGCGCATCGGCCAGTGCGGTGAAGGCGAGCGACGAGACGGCCGCGAGCACGACACCCGCCAGGCCGAGCACCAGCGCCGCCGCCCACTTGCCGAATGCCACGCGGCTGCGCCGCGGCTCGAGCGTGAAGGTGACCAGCCCGGTGCGCTGCGACCACTCGGAGGTGACGGCCAGCACGCCGAGCAGCGGCAGCAGCATCTGCAACGGCAGCGAGCCCAGCGCCAGGAAATCATTGAGATCCTTGTCCTGCGTGGCCTTTCCGCTGAACGTGCCGATCAGGCCGACCCCGATGACCAGGGCGATCGTGACCAGGATCAGTACCCGGCCGGCGCGGGTGTCGGTCAGTTTGCGCAACTCCAGCGACACCAGCCGCGTGAACGGTATGCCGGACCCGGTCTGCTCGTCGATGCGCGGTGGCATCGGAGTGCGCTTCTCGGGCACCTGTGTCGTGGCGGTCATGCTGCGACTCCTTCACGCGCGTCGGCAGCGGTCAGCTGCAGGAACATCTCCTCCAGGCCGGCGGTGCCGGCCTCGCGCAACTCCACGAGCGCGATCTGCTGCTCCAGCGCGAGTTGGCCCACCATCCGGGGTTCGGCGTCCGTGTGCACACCGCCGCCGGCAAGGGGTCCCGCCTGAAAACCGCCGACCTCCAAGGCGTTCGCCAGACGGGCGTCATCGGTGCTACGGACCGTCGTGCCGGCCGCGGACATCAGCTCCGCCTTCGAGCCGTTCGCGACGATCTTGCCGCGGCCGATCACGACCAGGTCGTCCGCGACGACCTCGATCTCGTGCAGCAGGTGCGAGGACAGCAGCACGGTGCCGCCCTCGTCGGCGAACCCGCGCAGCAGGCTGCGCATCCACCGGATACCGGCCGGGTCGAGCCCGTTGGCCGGCTCGTCCAGGATCAGCACCTGCGGGTCTCCGAGGAGGGCGTGCGCGATGCCCAGGCGCTGGCGCATCCCGAGCGAGTAGTTGCGCAGCCGGCGCCGGGACTCCGCAGGGGTGAGACCCACCAGCTCCAGCATCTCGTCGACGCGGCGCCGGTCCAGGCCCATCATGATCGCGCCGAGGGTGAGGATCTCCCGGCCGGTGCGGCCGTTGTGCTGGGCGGACGCGTCCAGCAGCACACCCGCGTGCCGGCCGGGGTTGCCGAGGGCGGCATACGGCTTGCCCAGCACCGTCGCGGTGCCGGACGTCGGCGGGGTGAGGCCGGTGATCATCCGCATGCAGGTCGACTTCCCGGCCCCGTTCGGGCCGAGGAATCCGGTGACCGTCCCCGGGTGCACCCGGAACGAGACATCGTCGACCGCAACGTACGGTCCGTAGCGGCGAGTGAGGTTTTCGACTTCGATCATGGCACTCACCCTGCCGGGTCGACCGGGTCCGGCACATCGGCCGCACGATGGAAACGACCTCCTACTTTGGTATGGCATTTCGCCAACTCCCGACGGTGCCGGATCCATCGCACGGCGCCCTACGCTGTCCGCGTGACCTTTGCGCTGCCCGGCATCAGCCGCCGACGCCACCTGTGGGGAGAGGTATGGCGGGAAGCCGCCGCCGCCCTCGTCGGCAGCGGGCTGCTCGCCGCGGAGATCGCCGGCCGGGCGAAGGGTTACGGTCCGCCGCACCACTGGGTGTGGGTCGACGCCGGCATCGGGCTCGTCTCCCTGGTGCTGTTGTTGTGGCGGCGGCGGTTTCCGTTCTGGATCTGCCTGGTCCTGACGGCGTTCTCGGCGGTGTCGGCGAGTTCGGCCGCGCCATCGGCCATCGCGCTCATCTCCTTGACCACGCACCGCAAGTGGCGACCGGTGGTGATCTGTTCGATCGGCGGGGTCGTCGCCGGGTGGATCTTCCAGTTCTTCTTCCCCACCCCGCACCCCACCGTCAGCGACTGGATCTCGAGCGTCGTGATCGGCCTGCTCGCGATCGCGTTGTGCATCGCGATCGGATCCGCCATCGGTGCGCGCCGGCTCCTCGTCGCCAACCTGCGGACCCAGCTCATGGTCGCCGAGGACCGGCAGCACCTGCGGGTCGAGCAGGCGCGTGTGGCCGAGCGGGCCCGGATCGCCCGGGAGATGCACGACGTGCTGGCACACCGGATCTCATTGGTGGCCATGCATTCCGGGGCGCTGAGCTACCGCACCGACCTGTCCGAACAGGAGCTGCGCGAGTCGATGACGATCATCCGGGACAACGCGCACGCCGCCCTGACCGAGTTGCGCGAGGTGCTCGGTGTGCTGCGTGACCCGACCACCGTCAGCACCGTCCCCGACGCACCACAACCGACCCTGGCGGACCTGCCCGCACTCGTCGCGAACGTCGAATCCACCGACGGGCCGGTCGAACTCGACCTGCCGGACGACCTCACCGGGCTCAGCGAGCTGGTGTCGCGCAACGCTTACCGGATCGCGCAGGAGGGCCTGACGAACCGGCGCAAGCATGCGCCGGGCAGGCCGATCTCGATCGGCATCTCCCACGACGCGTCCGACCTGCACATCGTCATGCGTAACGCGAACCCGCCGGCCCAGGCGGCCGGTGACCCGCGGGAACTGCCCGACTCCGGGCTGGGTCTGGTCGGTGCGACCGAGCGTGCGGTGCTCGTCGGCGGCGAGCTCACGTCCGGGCGTGACCGCGCCGGCGACTTCGTCGTGCGCGCACGGCTACCGTGGCGGCGTGATGACTCCTGACGACGGGCAGCCGATCCGCGTCCTCCTGGTCGACGACGACGCACTGGTCCGTGCCGGGTTGCGGCTGATCCTGCGCGGCGCCCCCGACATGGAGGTGCTGGCTGAAGACCCGGCGGACGGTGCCGCAGCGGTGGCCGCGGCCCGCGCACACCGGCCGGACGTCATCCTGATGGACATCCGGATGCCGCGTGTCGACGGCATCGAAGCGACGAGAACGATAGCCGCACAACCGGATCCGCCATACATCATCGTGCTGACGACGTTCGACTCCGACGACCTGATCGTCCAGGCGCTGCGTGCCGGCGCGAGCGGTTTCCTGCTCAAGGACACCCCACCGGAACGCCTCGTCGACGCCGTGCGCTCGGTGGTCGCCGGCGATCCGATCCTGTCCCCGAGCGTGACCCGGCAACTCGTCGAACGGGTCACCGCCACCCACGACGACGGCCGCGATGCCGCCCGCGAGCGCCTGGCCACGCTCACCGGCCGAGAGCTGGATGTCGCTCAACTCATCGGTCAGGGGCTGTCCAACGCCGACATCGCACGACAGCTGTACATGGGTGTGCCCACCGTGAAGGCGCACGTGTCCCGGGTGCTCGCCAAGCTCGGCGCGGACAACCGCGTGCAGGTGGCGATCGTCGTCCACGACGCCGGCGCCGACTGACGCAGATCCGTTGCGGACCCGCAGCGCGCGGGTACGCTGCACCGATCCGGCCCCATCGGCCGCAGCATCCGTCACGATCGACCACGCGAAGGGACACCTCATGGGCGCGTCAGAGGACATCATCAGTCAGTTGCCGATCGATCAGATCGCGGCACAGGTCGGCGCCGACCCGGCGCAGGTTCAGTCGGCGGTGCAGCAGGCCGTGCCGACGCTGCTCGGCGGGCTCCAGGCGAACGCCGCGGATCCCGATGGGGCGGCGTCCCTCACCGAGGCACTCAGCCAGCACCAGGACCGCGATCCGGCGTCGGTCTCGGGCGCGGAGGCCGACAAGATGGTCAGCCACATCTTCGGCGCCAACGAACCGCAGGTCGTCTCTCAGCTCGGTGGGCTCGGCGGCGGCAACGACCTGATCAAGAAGCTGTTGCCGATCCTCGCGCCGATCGTGCTGCAGTACCTCGCCGGGAAGGTGCTCGGTGGTTTCACCGCCACCGCGGGCACCGCGCAGGGCGGCGCAACCGCCGGCGGGCTGGGCAACATCCTCGGCAGCATCCTGGGCGGTGGCGCCCTCGGTGGCGGCACGCAGGCCGGTGGTGCCGCGCCCGGTAGCGGAGTCGGCCTGCCGGGCGGGCTGGGCGAGATCCTCGGCGGGCTGCTCGGCGGCGGCCGGAAGGCCTGACCCGCCGGTTGCCGCGGCGGCCGGTCAGTCGACCTCGGTCTGCACGAACGGCGGCTTCACCACGACCGCGGGCAGCGCACGACCGCGCACGTCGACGACGAGCTCGTCACCCTCCTTGGTCCCGCGATCCAGCAGGGCGATGGCGATGCCCACCTTCAGCGTCGGTGACATCGTGCCGGACGTCACGGTGCCGACCACCGCGCCGTCGGCGTTCTTCACCTCGCAGCCGGGACGCGGGATGCCGCGCCCGGTCGCCTTCAGGCCCCAGGTCAACCGGTAGCCGCCGGCGTCCTTCTGCGCCGCGAGCGCGTCCTTGCCCCAGAAGGCGTCCTTCGCGCGCCCGACGGCCCAGCCGGCGCGTGCCATGTTCGGCGTGATGTCCATCGACAGTTCGTGACCGTGCAACGGGTAACCCATCTCGGTCCGCAACGTGTCCCGCGCCCCGAGGCCGCACGGCAGACCCTCGTAGGGTGCCATCGCCTCGACCAGAGCGTCCCACAGCGCCGGCGCGTCGTCCCAGCGCGGCACCAGCTCGAAGCCCTTCTCCCCGGTGTAGCCCGACCGCAGCACGATCACCTCGCGGCCCTGCCACTGGGCGGTGCCGAACGACATGTAGTCCAGGTCGGTGGGCAGGCCGAGCGCCGCGACGACCTCCGGTGCCTTCGGGCCCTGCACCGCGATGATGCCGTAATCGCTGTGCTGATCGGTGATCTCGAGGCCGGCGGGGGCCTTCTCCTGCATCCGCCGGACCACCTCGGCGGTGTTCGCGGCGTTGGGCACGAGGAACACCTCGTCCTCGGCACGGAAGTACTGGATCAGGTCGTCCACGACGCCGGCCGTCGCGTCGTCCAGGCACATCGTGTACTGCGCCTTCGGAGGCGCGACCTTGCGCAGGTCGTTGGTGAAACAGCTGTTGACGAAGTCGGCCGCACCCGGCCCCTTCACCAGTGCCTTGCCCAGGTGCGAGACGTCGAAGATGCCGACACGTTCCCGCACCGCGGTGTGCTCCCGCAGCACCCCGCCGCCCGGATATTCGATCGGCATCTCCCAGCCGCCGAAATCGGCCAGCTTCGCGCCGAGTGCCACGTGACGGTCGTGCAACGGGGAGGTCTTCAGCTGCTCGCTCATGACGGGCACGGTAGCGCTTCCGGGAGGGCGTATCGTCGCCGGAGTCCCGTCCGCTCTCACGGAGTGAAGGAGAAAAGCCCGTGCCGAGGCTGAACGTCGTCGACCAGGTGGTCGGCAAGAGCAAGAGCGACGCGCTGGTCGTGCTCGCCGTCAAGGACGGTGACGCCTCCCAGGTCGCCGCAACTCCCGCACTCCCGGCGGAAGCGCGCGAACACGTCGACGCCAACCTGCTCACGCTGGGAGCCACCGCGGCAGCCGACGAAATCATCCGGTTGGCAGGCGTACCCGGCGTCGACGGCACGGTCGTGATCACCGGCTGCGGCGTCGAGGGTATGCCGTCCGCCGACGACGCCGAGGCGCTGCGCCGTGCCGCCGGGGCCGCGGTTCGCGCGCTGCGCGGCAAGGCGACCTCGGTCACCGTCGCGTTCCCGAGCGGGTCGCCGTCCGACGTCGTCGCGACCTGCGAGGGTGCGCTCTTCGGGGCGTACGAGTTCACGTCATACAAATCCGACGGCAAACAGCGCAAACCGATCGCGAAGATCACCGTGCTCTCACCACTGGCCAAGGACAGCACGGTGCGGGCCGGGGTGAAGCAGGCCCAGGTGGTCGCCGAACACCGCGCCTGGGCACAGGACCTGGTCAACACTCCCCCGCTCGATCTGTACCCCGATTCGTTCGCGACCGCCGTCAAGGAGCACTTCACCGGGTCCAAGGTGAAGGTCAAGGTGCTCGACGAGAAGGCCCTGGCCAAGGAGTCCTGCGGGGGTCTTATCGGCGTCGGTCGCGGCTCGGCCCGCCCGCCGCGGATGGCTGTGCTGACCTACCGTCCGACCCGCGCCAAGTCGCACATCGCGTTCGTCGGCAAGGGCATCACCTTCGACTCCGGCGGACTGTGCATCAAGCCGCCGGAGGGCAT